>JBOGED010000243.1:0-14041 GCA_050743625.1 Egibacteraceae bacterium
CGCCTGGCAGGGCGGGTGTGCGATTACGGGCGGATGCGCCCGAGCAGGCACATCACACCGGGAACGCCGCGAGGCGAGCGGGTGGGCGGTTGCGGTCGGAAACAGCAACGTTATTTATGCCCAGCCCCCCTTAACCGCTTGGCGCGGCGCGCGATGCGTCGGGCTTGACCCGACCAAGCCCCGAGTTGACGAGCCTGTAACCTCGCGTTGATACTGACAGTAATGTGTCCCGGGCTCCAGACAGGCGGACCGGTTGACGGAACAGGTGGGTCGCGACTACACGCTCAACTCGGTCCGGAACGCGCTGCGACTACTGTGCTCGTTCACTCCGAACGAGCCGGAGCTTGGGGTCAGCGAGCTCGCCCGGCGCCTTGGCGTCGGGAAGAGCACAGTTCACCGGCTGCTCGGGACCCTAAAAGAGGAAGGTTTCGTCGACCAGAACGCCGTCACGGGACGCTATGGGCTGGGGCTGCGGCTGCTCGACCTCGGGGCGCAGGCCGCGGCCCGACTGGATCTCCACGAAGCTGCCTCCCCGTACGTCGAGGACCTCCGCAACCGGACTGGTGAGACTGTCCACATCGCGGTACTGGATGGCCACGAGGTCGTGTATGTCGAGCGCAGGGAAAGCCCTCGCACGCTGCGGCTTTTCGGTCAGATCGGGCGCCGCAACGGCGCGCACTGCACGAGCACGGGCAAGGTGCTCCTTGCGCATCTCGCGCCCGCCGCGCTGGATCGCCTGCTCGAAGGGCGGGTCCTGGAGGCGAGGACGGTCCATACGATCACGGATCCCGCCCGGCTCCGCGAGGAGCTTGGCAAGATCCGCAACCGGGGGTACGGGACGAACGTGAACGAAAGCGAGTTGGGGATCGCGTCGATCGCCGCGCCGATCCGCGACGCGCACGGTGGCGTTATCGCGGCCATCAGCGTCGCGGGTCCCCTCCCCCGCTTCGAGGGGCAACCCGCCCGCGCCTTCGTCGTCGCGACGGTCGACGCCGCCCGCAGCATCTCCGAGCGCCTCGGCTACCGCCCCACCCGCTCCAGCACCCGCAGACAGGGCGCGTAGGCGAGTGGTTGTGTGAAGCGTGGTTCTACGGTCGGATCAGCATCTTCAGGAAGCCCTTCTCGCGGGCTGCGAACGCGGCGGCTGCCGTCGGGAAGTCCGTCAAGGACACGCGGTGGGACAAGACGGTCGTCGGATCGATGACGCCGTGGGTGACCAGCTGCGTGGCTTTCCATTGGCCCATTTTGGCGTTCGAGAAGCCGTTGAGGCGGAGCTGAAGGTTCTTGAAGTACATGTCGAATAGCGACACGGGATGAGTCTGCTCCAGGTAGACGCCCCCGCCGCTGATCACACCGCCGGGCCGGGTAATCGACACCGCCAGGTTGAAGGCATCGCCTCGACCGGCGAACTCGATCGTCTTGTCCACGCCCCGGCCCCCCGTCATGTCGGCGACGATGGCATCGACATCCTCCCCGTCGCAGTTGACAGGTCGAGCGCCAAGCTCCTCGGCTCTTGCGAGACGGTCGGAAATCCGGTCGAAGGCGAGGATCTCTCGACGGGTCTGCTGGCGCGCCAGCTGGAGCGCGAGCAGCCCCGTCGGTCCACATCCAATCATCGCCACGGTATCGGCCAGCTTGATCTCGGCAGCATCGACGGCGATGACCGCCGCTGGGAGGTTGCAGGACAGGAAGACGGCGGTCTCGTCGTCCACGTCGGGGGGCACATGCTCCAAGTGGCCATCCGCCAAAGGAACTCGCACGTACTCCGCTTGACTGCCTCCCAGGTCGCCGAAGGCGACACCAAACCCGAAGATGGCCTTCCCCGAGGTCTCGCAGTGAGCGGTCTGACCGATCCGGCAGAAGAAGCAGGTACCGCAGCTTACTGAATACGGGAAGGTGACCCGGTCGCCGACAGAAAAGCGGCCGACGGCGCCGCCGACCTCGATGACCTGTGCGCATATCTCGTGCCCGAGGGTCGTCCGCCCAGGTGTCACCATCTGTTCGACCTCGCCTCCGTAGAGGTAGAGGTCCGACCCGCACATCGAAGCGGTGATCGTCTTCACGATCACGTCGTGGGGGTCGGAGATCCGGGGATCGGCGACATCGGAGATTCTGACGTCTCCGGGACCGTGGTAGACGGCTGCGCGCATGGCTTACCCTCCTGGGAATAGCAGGTCAACCTTGCCGTCGAGGGTCGCGCCACCAGGCACTACGGTGACCTCGAACGCAACCATCGCGATCCGCTAGAGGCCGCAGGCCCCCAGGAAGTCGTCGTGATGAGAGCGAACCGCCGCGGCGACGTCACCGGCTTTCATCGGCACCGGCGCGGTCTCGAACAGCGGCGCGAGGGCCTCGACGGCGGCGTGAGTCCGAGGTTTCCACCGTCCCACCCAACCCGACAGGACTCGGCGAAGCTCCGGGCGTTGCTCAAGCGCGTAGGCGACGAGCGCCTGCGACCAGTCGCGGCTGCGGGTGCCGTCCTGCTGAAATTCGGCGAACAACAGGGCCAAGAACTGGTCGCCGTTGCGCTCCGCTAGCTCGGCGAACTGCAAGTCGAGGAGCGCGTCGATCGCCGGCTTTATGGTGAGGTTGAGGGCGGCGAAGCCCTCGCCCCAGTCATAGGCGATCAAGAGCTTCTCGAGCGTCTCACGGAGCCGTTGCCAGGCCGGGGCGCCGACCCAGGGATCTCTGGCGGTCTCCGTGGCGGCAAGGCTCTCGCCATGAGCGTTGGCCAGGACCTTGGTCCAGTAGGCGATCCGCTGGATCCGGCGCATCTCGTCGCCTGCCTGGAAGCACGCGGGGTTGGTGATGAAGGAGGACGGCGCCATCTGGGCGACGTAGAGGCTCACCATCTGCAGCACGTGGAGGGGGAAGCGGAGCGGGATGAACAGCTGCCTGAGGGTATCGACCCAGCCGGCATCCAGTTCGACGGCCGCGTCCGCCGCTTCGTACCGGTCCACCAAGCCGTCAAGGTAGATCTCGCGGTCATGCTGGAGCGCGACGTAGTCCTTGTACGTCAGCTTGTAGGGATCGCGGTAGCCCTCCCAGTCGTCCACCTGGAACGGTGAGCCTTCACGGTGCTCGAGGTACCACACGTTGAGCGGCATGCCCGGGTCCAGCTCGAAGGGAGCCGGCTCCCGGCGGAAGTGGTAGTGGAACTTCGCCGTGACCGCCTCGTAGGGGGTCACCTTCCTGCGGACATCGCCCAGCTGGCTCCAAGTCTTCGGCCGGCGGCGCTCACCCGTCGTCACTGTTAGTCCTCCCGATTCAGATACCACACGACCTCGTCGTCGCTCAGCCTCATGCGGCCCGCGAACGCGGACAGCGACGGCTCCAGTTGCGACAGCTCGAAGTCGCGCCCCAGCGCGTCCTCCAAGCTTGCCCGAGTGAGCCGGCACTGGTGCGGCACGCTGATACGGATGTAGCCACCACGGTCGTCGACGATCACCTCAGAGTCGGGGTTGTCGGCCTCCAGAGCCTCGATCACCGCATCGGCAAGTTCCGCGTCAACTCCGCGAACCACCGGGCCGACCATCTTGACACGTGCCTCCGTCATATCCTGCCTCCTCACATGCCGGCACAGCGGTTGTAGTGGCGTTCACCGTCTTGGGGAATGCCCACTCTCACGGACTCACCTGCGATCTGGACGGGATAGGAGTACAGGCGGCAACCGGCGGGGTTGATCCCGGCGCCCGCCCTCATGTCGAACTCCCAGTGGTGGCCACTACAGACGAGCACCGCCGACTCCTCGTCCCAGTCGCCGTCGGCCAGCGACACCTCCTGGTGGGGACACACTCCCTGATAGGCCTGGACGTCCCCACCCAGAAGATGAACGAGGAGTACTGGCTCGCCCTCGAGCTCGACGTCGAGGATCTCGCCTTCCCATAGCTCGTCGAGCGTGGTTGCCTCGAGCCAATGGATCTCGGCACTCATGTGTAAAAGGCTTCCAACACATCGAGCGGTGCCACGCCTGCGGTCACCACGGTGGCGTCCGAGTCGAGAAGTTGGCCGTTGTGCCGTACCGCTATCGGTCGGTCTTCCTCCCGTACCCTTCGGTTCACCGCGTGATACGCGATCTTCTCGGCCACCACCGACATTGGGTCCTCGGTGTCGACCGGCACCAACTCGACCACGAAGTCGCCTATGAAGATTCCCTGAATCGGGAACAGCGCCATGCTCGGCCCTCCTTATTCTGGAGTGAATCCTCAGGACACCACGCGGTCAGCGGGCTCACCGTTCATGGCCCAGGCGTAGTTCTCGGCGTCCTGACCCATCTCTGTGGGAGACAGGCCCATGTAGGTGAGGGCGCCCATGAGGTCCGGGGGTTGGATATGCCCGGCGAGGAACCGGTCGATCAGGTTCAAGTGGCCTTTGAAGCGGCCGGGGTTCTGCTCGAAGATCCATTTGCACGGCACCGAGCAGAAGGTGTACCGGCGGCCTTCGTGGTCGAGGATGTGGGGATGGGGTGAGTCCAGGTATCCGGCCGCGTACCCCGACGGGTTCACCGCGGGGATCTGGCACATGTTGCAGACCATCGGCAATGTCTCGGGCAGTGTCCACTCGGGGTGGCCCGCCCGCAGGTTCGCGGTCACGACGTCCCAGTACTTGCCGAAGGAGTCGTTCCAGCCGGGATACTTCTCCTCCAGCCACTCCCGCTCCTCGGGCGAGACGCCGCCGTCGGGGTTCCACCAGACAGTCGGCCGGTGCCACCAAACACCAAGGTGTATGGCATGGTGGTACCAGTTGAGCTCAGGCAGGAAGTGCTCGTCCCAGTACCACGAAGGCTCCAGACCGAAGTCCCGGAACTGGTCGAGGAACTGCTTGACGATCCACTCGTCCATGAACTCCTTGAACGACTGGGAGCGATTCTCGAGCGGGGTGTAGTAATCCATCGACAGCCCGGTCAACAGGGCGAAGACGTGCCACGATCGCCAGAACATATGGTCGACCAGCTTCTGGGCGACGTCGGCCTTGCCGTTCTCGATGAGGATCTTGACGGTCGGCTCCCCTTGTTGCGCGTGCCTGGCCTCGTCGGTCTGGATCGACGAGATAAGCGCACCGAAGTCGTAGTCGCCCACCTCCATGGCGTCCGCCGCCATCCCTAGGAACTGCAGGTTGGTGAACCCCGTCTCGAACGTGAAGGTCAGCTGGATCGCCGTGGATACCGCATCGTTGGCGGTGAACATGTCGTCGAACAGGTGCCGGGCGGCGATGATCCCCCATTCGTTCGTGTGGTACGCCTTGTGGGCCCAGTCGGCTCGCGCCTCCTTATCCAGCAAGCCGTAAGGGAAGTAGGTCTGGATCTGGCCGTGGCGGATCTCGTCCATCGCGCCGAACATCGCCATGTTCCGCCACGCCGCCGCACGACCGAAGCGGCCCATCCGCATCTCGCCGATCGCCGCGAGGTACTCGGGGATCGCGATAGCGCCGTAATGCGCGAGGATCGCCCCCTTCCAGCCGGGGTCGAGCTTCTCGAACATCCTGGAGCGCGCCGCCACCGCGTTGACCGCATAGACGCCAGCGTCCTTGCCGAACTGGTTGTGCACATACTCGCGATAGCTCACCTTGTAGGGCTCGTCCCAACCCAACCACTTCTCCATCGGGATGCCCTGGCTGGCGGAAAGCTCATCGGGCCACGCCTCGGCCTCATCCACGTACGTCACTTTCCAGTTCATGTCCCTGGCAAGGCCGTACCACTCAGAACGGGGTAGACGGGGCATGGTTCCTCCCTCGATGACCGGGGGCTCCCGAGAGCCCCCTTGCGGGCGGCGGCTCAGCCACACCTTGTCTGCAACGTAGTCCCCGTCGTCCCAGCAAGTGGGAAAGCGTTCTGTTGATCGGAACATGAATCACTGAGTTACGGCGAGGCGACGGCCTTGACCGGCAGGCCCGTCACAGTCCCCGCGCGTGTCGCAACTCCGCGGCGCTCTCGCCCGGCCAAGGTCGCCCGTCTGGATGCTTGCCAGCTTTGGCGCGCTGGCGCGCAAAAGCTGCCATCGACACGGGCCGTGGGTGCCCTACAAGCCGTTTGCCTGCGACTTTTGCGCGTGCACGCGCAAAACATTGGCGCGCGCCACCGCTGTGGTTACATGCTCTCGTGGCCGGTGACGCGGTCGACGCGCACGATCTCGGCGACCAGCCGGCAGGTGCGGCACCAGCAGTGGAAGATCCGGTCGTCGGCGGCCCAGTATTCGACGACGAGCCCCTCGTTGGCGTACGTGGCGCCGCACCAGGGGCACTGGCGGGGTGCGTCGCGGGCGTGCCGCTCCGCATCCGCCGCGGACCCCCGTCGCCGCGAAGGGGGTGACAGCGGGACGGAGTGCAAACGGCGCAGGGATTGCTCAGGCACCGGCGGCGCGCCTCCGGCGGGCGGCCGCGTCAAGGTGGAGCTTGCGCAGGACGTCGAACTGCGGGCTGTACCGGGTGAAGCCCTGCTCCATCCACTGCAGCGCGAACTCGGCGCCCGCGCCGAACTTGTCCTTCTCGCAGGGTAGGGCGATGACGTCGTGCGGCTCGCGGACGACGCCGAGTGGGTCGCCGCCGTCGGCGACGATCGCGAGCTGGTCCTTGAACATGCGCCGCAGCATCGTCACGCCGATGTCGGACTTGCCGAGATGCTCGAGGGTCCGGTCCATGATCGGCCCTTGGGTCACCCAGGTCATGATGTCTTGGCCCTCGATGTAGTCGACGATGTGGTTGCCCTGGTCGTCGCGCCAGGGCAGCTCGTAGTCGGGGATCACCGGCTGCTCGGGGACCGTCCCGCCGTCAGGGTGGTGGACGGTGTAGAGGATGAACCGGGTGGTCGCATCGTCGATCGGGACCCTGATCTGCATCTGGTCGATGCCGCCGCCGCCGACCCGCATCTTGTACGGGAAGACGAGCGGGTGGCCGACCTTCCAGTCGTCGTCCTCCTCGGTGTGGCCCTCGAGCAGCCGGCGCTTGATGATGCCGTGCTCAAAGGTGTCGAATGCGACCTTGATGTGGCGCTTCTGGAACGACGTGGGCGCTTGAAAGCCCTTCTGCCGTCCCAGGAACTCGAAGTAGCGGCCGTGGAGCCACTCGACGTGGTGCGGATCGACCGCATTCTCCATGATCTGCAGCCAGCTGCACGGGAGCTGCGCCCAGCCGATGTCGCGGAGCCCGTCCATGACGTACACGTCGTAGCGGGGCAGCTCAGGTGCCGGGTCGGGGCCGATATACGCCCAAACCAGCCCGCCGAGCTCGGCCGCTTGCCCGGCGTCGGCCTGGACGCGCTCGGCGAACGAGGTCTTGCCCATCTCGGCTGGCTGCTCCAGGCAGCGGCCGTCGAGGCCGAATAGCCACCCGTGGTAGCCGCAGCGGAGGCCGTCCGGCTCGACGACTCCGTAGGCGAGCGATGCCCGCCGGTGCGGGCACGCCTCCGGCATCACCCCGTACCGGGGCGCGTCCCCCGGGCCCTCGATCTTGAAGACGACGAGGTCCTCGCCGAGCAACCGGGCACGCTTCACCGGGAACTCCTCCAGCTCCCGGGTGAGCGCAACCGGGTACCAGTAGCGCCGCAACAGCTCGCCCATCGGGCGGCCTGGCCCGATCTGGGTCAGGATCTCGTTCTGCTCTTTGGTCAGCATGGCGCCCTCACTGGTTCTTCAGCTTCATCGGGGTGCGGAGGGTGGCCAGAAGCCGGTCCATCGCGGTCGTCCCGGCCGCGGCGGCGGGGCGCCGCTTCTTGCTCCACACGGTCTCTGGGCGCGCCTGCAGCAGGGAGAGCTCGCGCTCGTCCTGGTCGCCTTCACCGAACGCCCACTCGATGTCCTGGGGGACGCCGAGATCGCGCTCGATCCGCTTGCCGAGCCCGGCGAGGTGGCGCACCTCGCCGTCGGTCAGGCACGGCCGATCCCGCTGGTCGGAGGGGACGTCGACGAGCCGGACCCGCCGAGACCCCGGGTCGTAGGTGAACATCCCGTGCTTGGTCATCGGCTCCCGGGCACGAATGTCGAGCGTGACCTTGTCGACGAAGAACCGGTCTGGCGTGACCTCACCGGATACGACGCCGATCCCAAGCCCGTAACACGCCTCGATCGCGATCTGGGACCGGTCACCGGTCACGGGGTCGAGCGTCATCATCACGCCGGCCGCGGTAGCGGGGACCATCCGCTGGACGACGACGCCCATCGCCACGTCCTGGGGGGCGATGTCACGGTCGGCGCGGTAGCTGATCGCGTGTGGGGTGAACAGGCTCGCCCAGCACCTCGCGACGGCGCGGACCACGTCGTCGGAGCCGGAGACCCACAGGAAGCTCTCCTGCTGCCCCGCGAACGAGGCGTCGGCGGTGTCCTCGGCGTCGGCGGACGAGCGGACCGCCACGGGGCCTTCACCGAGCCCTCCGTAGGCGGCCCGCACCTCCCCGGACACGGCCTCGCACAGGCCGGCCTCGTCGAACAGCGTCCCGATCTGCCCGGACACCTCGGCCCGGGCCTCGATCGTGTCGGCCTTGGCGAGCAGCCCCACTATCCGGTCGAGCAGGCCGGTGTCCGTCACATGGCGGCGATACGCGCTCGTCGTGATCGCGAACCCCGGGGGCACGGGCAGGTCCAGCGCGCAGAGGGTGCCCAGCCCGAGCGCCTTGCCACCGACCAGGCTCGGCCCGGCGGCAGCACATTCGGAGAGCCAGGTGATGTGCTCGCTTCCCGCCAGGCCGGTCATGACGCCCGTCCCAGGATCGTGACCTTGCCGGTGCGACCGTCGACCCGTATCCGATCGCCGGTCTTGATGATCTGGGTACCCTTGCCAGTCCCGACGACGGCCGGTAACCCGTACTCACGGCTGACGATCGCGGCATGGCTCATCACCCCGCCGATGTCGGACACCGCGGCGGCGATCTTGCCGAACACCGGACCCCAGCTCGGAGCGGTGATCGGGCAGACGAGGATCTCGCCGAGCTGTACCTCGGCGAGCTGCGCGGCGGAGCTGATGACCCTGGCCGTGCCCTCTGCCTCGCCCGGTGAGCCGGGGACGCCCTGCACGCTGTCGCCGTCGCCGGTGTCGTCGGATAGCCAGGCCTGCACCCGGTCGGTCGTGATGCCCCAGAGCATGACGGTGAACGGCTCGGTGATCTCGTCCGGGACGGGACCGAGCGCGGGCGGCGGGCTCCACGCTCGCAGGGCGTCGAGGATCCGATGGCGTTCCGCGATCTCCGCCTTCCAGTACCTCAGGCCTCGCACCCGCGCGCCGACGGCCCATCCGGCGACCATGTCGTAGAGCGCCTGCCCGACATCCCAACGGTTGAGCATGAACACGTCCTCGCGGTCGTCGAGGAACCCGCCGGCCACGAGCCGATCGCCGAACTCCCGGACCTTGTTCCAGAAGATGGTGTGGAACCAGTGCTCGACGTAGAAGTTGTGGTCCTCGATATACGGGGCGACCGTGCGGGCGAGGCCGATGTTCTGGTCGAACGCCTGCCGGTCGTCGTCGGTCTCCAGCAGCTCGCGATACTCGGTGACCAGTCGCTCACGCCGGTCGAGGATCTCCTGCCGCGGCCGCTCGAGGCTCTCACCCGCGTCGATCTTGTCGAGGTAGCCGGTCAGCCCTGCCCACGGAACCGTCATGTCGTCGAGCCACGAGCGGTCGTGGTGGTAGAAGCCCGCGCCGGACGAGAAGTAGAACCAGGGGTCCTTGATCTCCTCGAGCGCGTCGACCCACTGCTTGCCCTGCGGGTACTCGGCAAGCTCGGAGACGATGACCTCCGGCGCCTTGTCCTGGCGCAACAGGTCTTCGATCCCCAGGCCGACCGCGAGCTGGGCGAGCTTCTTGATCTCGTCGTCGGGCCGGAAGAACAGGATGTCGGCACCGGCGACCATCTGGGCGACGGTGTCGTCCTTGATGCCGGGGAAGGCCTGCCGGCAGAACATGAACAGGTTCAGGTAGGCGGCGTACCCGAGGTTGAGCATCTCGAAGTGGTACTGCCAGCCCAGGAAGATCTTGTCGATCGTGGCGTGGTAGGCCTCGAGGAGCTTGTAGCCGCTGGAGGCCCCGATCGCGTCCGTGACGATCGCCTCGTCCTCCAACCGTGGCAGCGACGGGACCTCGAGCGCCTTGAGCTCGTCGATCAGCCCTCGCATCTTCGTTTTCCACTGGTCGAAGAGGCGGTCCCAGTTCTCGTAGTAGTAGCCGGCCCGCCGCATGAAGATCGGGCCGCGCTCCTCCATCCACTCAGCCGACGACACCGGCACAGGGGTGATGTAGAGGTAGCCGTTGAGGATCCGCTGCTCGATGCCGTAAGCGGGTGGCACGGCGAAGATGCGCGTGTTGTATTGCCCGAGGGCGACGCCCCAGCACTCATGGCTGATCGTGTCGAACGGCGCCTCCACCTCAGGGTGGTGCATGCCGTCGCGGAACCAAAGGACCGCATCTTCGTGGGACCGGTTCTCCTCGGAGAACAGCAGGTAGTACGGGTACATCCGCTCCCATCCCTGCGCCCCGGCCGGGGTCTCGACGTCGAACGGGCTGTCGAACCGATCAGCCATGAGGTTCTCCCTTCGGCTTCTGCTCGCCCAGCTCCCACGTGGGAAGCTGGTCGAGGGGCGGGACGTGCACTTCGGTGACGCGGTTGCGGTAGGCCACGAGCGCCTCGCGACCGCTTCGCCGTACCTTCACGACGACTTCCTCGGTGTTGTATGGCTCGCCCGGGTCGTAGCCATGCGCCCACGTCGCGAACGCCCGCATCGGCCCCGAATGCGTCGCGCAGAGGATCCGAAACCCGGGTGACTCCCCGATGAGCCGGTGGAACCCGCGCCAGAAGCGGCGCACGCAGGCCTGCGGTGGCTCGAAGTGCAGGAGCGGCACGGTCATCCACAGATGGATCGGGTCGGCGCCACCCTGCTGCGTGGTCCAGAAGCGGTCGATCTCAACCAGCCACAAGGGCCGATCGCCCATCGCCACGCGCTCGTAGCGCTCCATCAGCGCGTGGTACTGGCGGAACGCCGAGGTCGGGTCGCGCGGCCCGTCCGGGGTCCACACGGCGAAGTTGCCGAACTCCTCCATCGGGTCCGGTCCGGTGACCTCGGCCTCGCGCCCCCACAGCGCCAGCCCGTCAAGCAGGCCACGCTTGATCTGCTCGGCGGTTTGCCGTGCCCGGTTCGTCCCGGCGCACACGATGCGGATGCGCTCGCCGTCTTTCACGCCCTTGGACAGATCGTGGCCGCGACGGTGCGACTGCCAGCCGCCCAGCGGCGTAAGGCCGGAGTCGGTCGAGTAGCCCTGGGTGATGCCGTGGCGGATGATGTGGATCTGCGCGGTGACCGCGTCCTGCTCACGCCGCTGCGGGGGCGGTGAGAGCTCCTTGTCCTTCGTGACCTCCGCGAACGCCGGTGTCCAGGTAGAGGCGCCGTCTCGTATCAACGGCGGCGGCGCGTCGATCAGCCCGCCAGCCTCGCGCCGCTCCCGGAAGCGTCGCAGGTACAACGGCGTGCCCGTCCCGTCATCCCGCGGCTCCGGTCCCGGCCGCGAGCCGTTCTCGCGCGCGTTCCCCTGCCGTGCCCGGTAGCGGGCAAGGTACAGCGGCGCGTCCGGCCGGTCGGTGCGCGGGAGGGCGGGGTGCTCGTCGGCGGGGTGCTCGTCGGTCACTACGCCTTCCTAGCTGTGGACGGTGAGGAACCGTTGGTTGACCTCACCCTGGTAATAGAAGATCGCCCGGCCCATCTCCTCCTCGGTCCAGGTGATGGGCTCGAAGTCGGGGTCGACCCAGTACCCGCCCGTGAAGACCTCGTTGCGATTCCCGACTGGGTCGAAGAAGTAGACGGTGTAGCCGCGGGTCACGCCGTGCCGTGTCGGGCCGACGTCGATCGTCACACCGTGGTACGCCAAGGTGTCCGCGGCCTGGCGGACGTCGTTCCAGTCGTCGAGCCAAAACGCGAAGTGGTGCAGCCCCCTGTTCGGGCCGGTGACGATCGCGATGTCGTGCGGGGTGTGTGAGCGTTCCAGCCACGTGGCCAGCTGGTACCCGTCGTTGGCGAGGATCTGCTCGGTCAGACGGAACTCGAGTACTCCCACGAAGAAGCGTGTGGTCTCCTCGACGTCCTCGGCGGTGATGAAGATGTGGTCGAGCCGGGGCGGTGCGATCCCGACCAGGCCCATGGGCCGGGGCGGCGGGTTCGTCAGCGGCAGGAGGTTCCCGACCCTCTCCATGCCGTGGACGAGCTCCACCTGGTGGGCGGACGGGGTCTCGAACCGGATCGCCTCGCCGTGGCCGGGGGCGGACTCCCCACGCGCGAGCCGCTTGACCGCGACCCCGGCGGCCTCCAGGCGCCGCTCGTAGTAGTCGAGGTCGTCGGCCTGGTGGACCTTGAACGCCATGTGGTCGAGCCCGTAGGTCGGCGCGTGCCGCAGCACGACCGAGTGGTGCTCATGCTCGTCCCAGCACTTCAGGAACACCCGCTGGGGTTCCCGAGCGACCTCGATCAGCCCGAGCACCTCCGTGTAGTACGCGGCGCAGAGCTCGAGGTCGGGCACCCGGATCTCGACGTGCGTGAGGCGCAGGATCCCGTGGCTCACGAATGCATCCTCATGAAGCGTTCGTTGAGGTCACCCTCGTAGTAGAAGATCGCTCGACCGATATTGTCCTCGGTCCAGGTGATCGTAGGGAAGTCGGGATCTGGCCGGTAGCCGCCGGTGAAGACCTCGTTGCGGGTACCGAGGGGGTCGAAGAAGTAGACCGTGTTGCCACGAGTGATGCCATGGCGTGTGGGGCCGACGTCGATCTGCACCCCGTTGTAGGCGAGGATGTCGGCGGCCGTGCGCACGTGGTCCCAGTCGTCGAGCCAGAACGCGAAGTGGTGCAACCCACCGTTCGGACCGGTGACGACCGCGAGGTCGTGCGGCGAGTGCGAGCGCTCCATCCACACGCCGAGCTGGTGACCGTTGCCGTCCAGGAGCTGCTCGGTCAGGCGGAACCCGAGCACGTCCATGTAGAACGCCGCCGCCTCTCCCACCTCCTCGGCGGTGACGAGGACGTGGTCCATCCGGGGAGGAGCGATGCCGGGAAGGCCGTGCGGCACAGGTGGGGGGTTGCGTTTCGGGAGCAGCCCGCCGGTCCGCTCCAAGTCATGTACCAGCTCCATCGTCTGGCCGGACGGCGTCTCGAACCGGATCGACTCGCCCTGGCCGACCTCGGTACCCTTCGAGATGCGCTGCACGTGGAAGCCGTAGCGCTCGACCTTGGCCTCCAGCTCGGCAAGGTCGTCTTCCCTCTCCACCCTGAAGCTCATGAGGTCCAGCCCGTTGCGAGCGTGGTAACGCAGCCGCAACGAGTGGTGGTTCTGCTCGTCCCAGCACTTCAGGTAGACGCTGTCGCCGGTTCGCGCGACCTCGAGCAGCCCGAGCACCTCTGTGTAGTAAGCGCTCGAAAGGTCCAGGTCCGGGGTGCGAATGTCGACATGCGCGAGACGCAGGATTCCCACCGCGTCCTCCTCAGCCGAGAACCTTGACGAGGGCACCATAAGCAGGCTAACGTTCCGGGGAAAAGACTTACTTTCCGCATGGCAGAACGAGGCTGGAGTGAGTGTGACCCCGTCGCGGCGCGGAACCGCGGATCCGGAGCAAATGCGGCAGGCGATGGCCGCGTATGTCACCGAGGTCCACCGCGCCTACGTGGCCCACGCCCACCTGCTCCCTCCCGCCGCACGCGGTCGGATGCCGCTGCTGGCGGGCGGGCGGTTCGAGGTCGCGGCCGTCGGGGCGCGCAACCTCCACATCATCGCGACCCGCGAGCCGCTCGGTCCGGTCAAGGGCATCGAGGTCGAGCTGCCCTGCTCGCTCGACGGCCTGGAGTGGACGCTGCGCTTCTACGACCCGGTGGTCCTGCCGCAGCTCGGGCTAATCGACGAGTCGACGAAACCAGCCCAGGGCGAGGTCTGCCGGGCGCTGGGGGTCACCACCGTCCTCTACCATCTCATCGCCCAGCCGGGCGCGGGGCTCAGCGGCCATCACGCGCTCCACGTCGGGACCGGCCTCGCCAACGCCCACGTTGCGGCGGCGCGCGACTTTGAGGCCATCCGCCGCCACGCCC
>JBOGED010000244.1:0-15380 GCA_050743625.1 Egibacteraceae bacterium
GCCCTGCCGCCAGCGGGTTGTGTGCGGGATGGGGGCGGTATACCGCCGCGATCCAGCACACAACCGGCTGGCGGCAGGGCGGGTGTGCGTTCACGGGAGCATGTGCCCGACCACGCACATCACACCGGAGAGCACCCGCGCCACACGAGGCACGGCGGGCGGCGTTACCCCTGGTGACCCTCTTGAGCGAGACCGCCGCAAAATGGCAGCGCTATTCCCACCAGGGCCTAAGTACTCATCAGCTCTGCCGGTACGCGCATAGCCGCGCGCTCGTCGGGTGGGCCGAGCATGTCCGGCTGGAGGATGTGCGCGAAGGTGATCTCGTGGCGTGCCCGCCGCTTGTCCGCGATCACCAACACGAGGCCTCCCACGGCCAGCAGCAAGGCCAAGATATCCGCCCAGTCCGCGATCCGGCTCAGCTCCGTGCCGTCCGCCGACCACGCTCGCGCCAGGAAGGCCGCGACCAGCCCTCCGACGATCAGCGGCCAACCCACTCGCCGCCACCTGCTCGCCGCCACCTGCTCGCACGCATCGCTCCCCACGCACCTCCTCCAACCCGGGTCGAATGTACCCCGCTTACGAGCTAGCCGACCTCGAGGGTGATGGCGGGTTCGCGCCAGCCGTTGGCTTGGTAGCCCTTGAGGTTGGGGACCAGGCGCTCGGGTTGGGCGTTGCCGGCGGCGTCGGTGGCGCGGGATGCGAGCGTGCAGGTGCCCGCGACGGCGTGGGAGGTGTGGGAGAACCGCCGCCAAGCGGCGGGCCCCAGGTCAGGGCCGACTAATGCGGCGGTGGTCCAGCTCGCTCCCCCGTCGGTGGTGACCTCCACGTGGTCGATCGGCTGCTCACCGGCGAAGGCCACGCCGGTGACGGTCACCGGCCCCTGGCGCAGCGGGTGATCGCCGAGCGGGGAGGTGATCCACGACTTGACGTTCATGGCCCAGCAGGTCGGCTCGGAGGGGACGCCTGCCTCGGCGTCGACCGGGGAGAGGCGGTAGTCGCTGGCCATGATCGGCGCGGTGGTCTCCTCGGCAGTGAACGCGACCCTGCTCGGGTACTTGATCGAGTTGATGGCGAAGTAGCCGGGAACGATCAGCCGCACGGGGCCGCCGTGAGCGACCGTCAGGGGTTCGCCGTTCAGCTCCAGGGCGAGCAGCACGTCGCGCATCGCCTTGCCGATCGGGATCGACCGCTCGGCGCGGCGTTGCGGCTCGACATTCTCCGACCCGGTGGCCGTAAGGAACCTCATCCCTGGGATGGGCCCGCCGAACCGCGTGGCGACCTCGCTGAGCAGGACACCTCCCCACACTCCCAGGCCGGCTGCGCCCAGCCTCCAGAGTGCGCCGGACTGCTCGTTCGGGAAGTAGGCGCGCCCGTTCCCCGCGCACTGCAGGACGGCCGGGGTCACCACCTGTGGCATCCGCGCGAGCTCGGCCACCGTGAGCGAGCCGGGTCTCGTGACCCCGCCGATCGCGATCGTGAAGTCGCCTGACACGGGCGGGGGAGCGAGGTGGTTGCGGACGAAGAACAGCGGATAGGGCGTGACCAGGCTCTGACCGGCGAACTCGCGCCTCAGCTCGGCCTGGAGTGGGTCGCGCTCGTGCACGACGAAGGCCGCGTGGTCCTTACCGAGCTCCTCGCCAAGCAATGATGGCTTGATCGCCGGCACCTGCGACTCCTCACACGTCGGGTCGTGCCACAACCGTAGCCGGCTACGGCCGGTGTGCGATGAACGCGACGAAACGTTCTTTGCCGATCGTCCGGCGGCGGGTGACGAGGTCTTGGAAGCCGCCCGCGCCGATGGCGGCCTCCACCTCCGCGATGCGCTCGCCCGGGACACCCGCGAAGCGGGCGCGATCGAAGCGGCCGGCGTCCTCGACGCGCTCGCGCAGGATCACGACCAGCCGGCCGCGCGGGACGAGCACGCGGCGCAGCTCGCGCATTCCGTCCGGAGGCGAGGGCCACATCATCGCGTTGTTCACCGCGCACGCCTTGGTGAACTGCCCGTCCGGGTACCCCAGCGCCTGCGCGGTCGCCTGGCGCAGCTCGACACAGCCGGCTCGGATGCCGGCCTGGTTTCGCCGCGTGGCCTGCTCGATCATGACGTCGGAGTGGTCCAC
This sequence comes from Egibacteraceae bacterium, assembly GCA_050743625.1. Classification (GTDB taxonomy): domain Bacteria; phylum Actinomycetota; class Nitriliruptoria; order Euzebyales; family Egibacteraceae; genus JBOGED01. The sequence continues at coordinate 2,118 of JBOGED010000244.1, forward strand.
GCCGACCACCAGGCCACTTGTCGCCTTGGCCGCCGCGGCCTCCACCGCCAAGCCGGGACCGCAACCCACGTCGATCACCCGGTCGCCCGGCTGCACGGCGAGCAGGTCGACGGCCCAGGCGTTCACGTCCGCGTTGCCACGCGCCATCATCGTCCCCGCCAGGCGGCCGAGCCGGCCCGAGGGGCACGCGAACTGCGCAAACATTCGGTCGATGAGCTTCATGCCTCACAGGATGGCGTCGGCGGGCTCGTCCCGCCTCCGCCCCGTGCCCGACCTGCGACGTCCGACCCAAGGACGATCATGCTCGGCCTCGAGTGCCGTTTCAGGGCGTGACGACCAGGTCTGCGGTCACGTCCGCGACCGACGGGGCCCCGCAGAGCGCGAGCGCGCGGGCGAGCTCGTCGCGCAGGCCGTCGAGCACGCCGCGGACGCCGCCGGCGCCGCCGGTCGCCAGCCCCCACAGCACGGGGCGGCCGACCAGCACGGCGCTGGCGCCCAGCGCGATCGCCTTCACGATGTCCGTGCCGCGGCGGATACCCCCGTCGACGATGACCTCGGCGTCCCCGCCGACTGCGGCGGCGACCTCGGGCAGCGCGTCGGCCGTGGCGACCGCCGTGTCCAGCTGGCGGCCGCCGTGGTTCGACACGACGATGCCGGCGGCGCCCGCGTCCACGCACGCGCGGGCGTCGTCGCCTCGCAGGACGCCCTTGACCAGGATCGGCAGGCCACAAAGGCCGCGCAGCCACTCGATATCGGCGAACGTCAGGGCGGCGTCGACCTCACCGCTCGCGTATGCGGCCAGGCCGGAGCCATCGACCTCGGGGGGTGGCTCGCCCACATTGGCCATCACCATGCCCGGTGGCAGGCAGAACTGGTTGCGCTCGTCCCTCCGCCGCAGGCCGAGCACCGGCAGGTCGACCGTGAACACGAGCGCCTGGTACCCCGCCGCCACCGCGCGGGCCACCAGCTCTTCCGTCCACCGGCGGTCACGCCGCACGTACAGCTGGAACCAGCGGACCCCACCCGGCGCGGCGGCGGCGATATCCTCCAACGACACCGTCGAGAACGTCGAGGCGATCATGATCGTGCCGGCCTCGGCGGCTCCCCTGGCCACCGCGCGCTCACCCTCGTCGTGCGCGAGGCGCTGGTACCCCGTCGGCGCGACGAGCACGGGCGCCGTGACCGGCGTGCCGAGCACCGTCGTGGCGGTCGCCACCTTCGACACGTCCCGCAGCACGTGCGGGCGCAGCCGCAGCCGCCGCCACGCGGCGACGTTGTCGGCTAGCGTCAGCTCGTCGTCCGCCCCACCCGCGAAGTAGTCGTACGCCGACCGGGTGAGCCGGTCACGCGCTCGCAGCTCCCGCTCGTCACTGATCATACGGGAACCGTACAGCACACAAACTCAGCAGCACCGGTGCTCGGGGCCCCACGCATCGGGGTCGTGCCACCAGTGGCCGCCGTGCGAGGCCGCCGCGGCCAGCTGCAGGTTGGCGACCGGTTCCGCCTCGGCCGATGCCGGCAGCCGCAGCAGGTCATCCACGCGGTGGAGCACGCCGTTGCGCATGACCATTTGGACGTTCGCGAGGTCGGCGATGTCGCGGAGCGGGTCGCCCTCGACGAGCACGAGGTCGGCGAGCTTGCCCGGCTCGACCGTGCCGAGCTGGTCTGCGACGCCGAGGGCCCGCGCGGCGTTGCGTGTCGCGGTGACCAGCGCCTCGTACGGCGTCATGCCGTAGGCGACCATCGCGCGCAGGTTCTGGTGCAGGCTCACGCCGACGTTGTCGATCGGCGCGTCCGTGCCGCTGATCACGAGGCCGCCGCCGCGATGGATCGCCGTCACCGTCTCGATGGTCGCGGCGAGCGCCTCCCTCGTCGCCCGCTCGGCGGGCTTACGAGCCATCTCGGCCTTCTCCCGCAGCGCCTGCCGCTCCCAGACCGGGTAGAGCGCCGCGACCCGCCGGTCTTCGACCAGGGAGTCGTCGCCGGCGTACAGCGCGCGCGAGGTGAACAACGTCGGGGTCAAGGCCATGCCCGACGCCGTGAACAGGGCGACGACGTCCTGGTAGCTCCGGCCGAGCCGGCTGATCGTCTGCGAGTAGCCGAGGCGGTTGGTCGCACCCATGTGCTCCATGCCGTCGATCCCCGCGCGCACCGCAGGGTACAGGTAGTGGGAGGTGACCCATGTCCCTTCCCGGTGAGCGGCGTCTACGACCTGCCGCTGGCGCGAGACGGGCAGCCGCACGTAGGTCTTGACCAGGTCGTACTCGAGCGCTCGCGCACGCTCGAGCTCGAGGGTCATCTGCGCCGTGTCCCGCACCGGGCGCATGAAGTGGTAGTAGACCCGCGCGCCGTCGAGCGCCTCCCCGGTGCCGAAGTAGCGGGGGCCGAGCCGGTCGCCCGAGTCGGTCGCCTCACGCTCCTCGATCGCCTGGTACGCCGGGTCGCCTGGTGAGCGGGTGGTCGTGACCCCGAACGACAGCCACAACCGGCCCTGCCGCGAGCCGAAGAACTTGCCCAGCGCCTGCGTATGGCTGTGCATGTCCATCAGCCCCGGCACGACGGTCAGCGTCGAGGCATCGAGCGCCTCGCCGTCGCGATCCGCTTGATGCGATCTCACCTCCACGATGCGGTTGCCGTCGACGACGATGTCGACGTCCTCACGCATGCGCGGGCCGAGCCCGTCCCAGAGCCGGCCGGCATGGATGACCGTGCGCCCGGAGGGCTTCGCGGCGACCCACGCCAGCTCCAGCGGGATGGTTCGCGGCTCGCCGCCGCCCGCGCCGACGAGCCGGAGCCGCCCGTTGGACAGGTACAGCAGGGACCCCGAGTCCCCGCTCCACGAGGGCGCGTCGGTGACCTCGTCGGTGATCTGCCGCGCCGGCCCGGTGGGACGGCCCGCGGCGTCGACGGGGACCACGTGCAACACGCTCGCCACGACGAACGCCATCCGCGTGCCGTCCGGGGACCACACCGGCCCGTCGTAGCCGCGGGTAGACAGCGACGCGGACGCGATCGGCTCGTGGTACGCCTGAGCGCCGGTGCGCAGGTCCAAGGTGAAGATCTGGCTCATGCCCTCGCGGAACCGGCGTGAGGCCGGGCGCAACGCGGCGAACGTGAGCACGTTGCCGTCCGGCGACCACGAGGGCCTCCCGGGGGCGAACAGCGGGCCGGCAACCTGGCGCGTGTCGCCGCTGCCCACGTCGACGAGGAAGGTCGCCCCCTCCCGGTTCTGGAAGGCGATCCGCGTACCGTCCGGAGACCAGGCGCCCGCGACGGCGGTGTGCGGCGGCGCGGTGAGGCGACGCTCCTCGCCGGTCTCCAGGTCACGGATCCACAGGTCGGGGTTGGCCGCGCGGTCGCTGGTGTAGCACAGCGACCGGCCGTCGGGCGACCATGCGGGATCGGCAGTGGAGAAGGAGTCCCGCGTCAGGCGGGTGGGCCGCTCACCGATCGTCATCAGCCACAGGTCGTTCAGCGCGCAGAACGCGACCCGCCGGCCGTCCGGCGAGAGCGCCGGGCCGACGATGCCGCGAACCGGGCGCGGGCCGTCGCCGTCGAAGTCGCGGACGCGCCGGGTGTAGGGGCGGCGAGTAAAGGTGACTGGGGCCGTGAAATCCACGTCCTTCGCCACCCCGGTCGCGAGGGATCGCCGGCGGAGCTTGCCGTCGCCGGTGTAGAGGATCTCACCCTCCGAGAGCCAGATCGCGCGGAACGGGAAGACCTCCTCGTCGCCGTCTGTAAGGGGCCGGCCCGAGCGCATGAGCTGGGCGCGGCCATCGTGCGTGACGGTGTAGGCGATGCTTTCACCGCCCGGGGACCATGAGGGCGCATCGAGCCGCCCCTCTGTGATGGTGGCGAGGGTCCGTCTGTTCCCCTCACGATCGACGGCGTCGACGGCCTTGTCGTCGACCGTGAACGCGATGTTCGCGCCGTCCGGGGACCATGACGGGGCGGCCTCCTCCTTCTCGCTGTCGGCCCATGTGGCGATCGTGCCGGTCGTCAGGTCCAGGACGTAGATCCCGTACCCTCCGGAGCGGTCGGACGAGAACGCGAGCCGCAGGCCGTCCGGGGAGAACCGCGGCTCGCGATGGTCGTACGGCCCGGTGGTGAGCTGGCGCAGCCCGGTCCCGTCGGCGCCGACCGTCCACAGGTGAAAGTAGCCGTCGCGGTAGGACTGGAACGCGATCCGGCTGCCGTCGGGGGACCAGTCCGGCTGGGTCGCGTCCGAGAAGTCGTCCGTCAGCTCCCGAGCAACGCCGCCTTCCAGCGGCACGGTCCATAAGACCCCGAGCAGGTCCATGACCACGGTCCGCCGGTCCGGCGAGACGGCCGCGCAGAAGTTCGTCCCCTCCCTGATCTCGACCGAGACCGGCCCGCCACGAGCGCTGGCCGCCTCCGGCTCGTCGCCGTCCGTGCAGCCGGTCATCGCCGCCAGCGGCAAGGCCCCGGTCACGCCCGCCACCAGCGCGTACCGCCCTCCCGCCACCAACAGCGCTCTCCGCGACATCGGCTCCAAGGGCACGGCTACGCTCCGATCATTCCGTAATCATTGGATCAGTCTCCGGCCATGACCTCCTCGACGAACAACTGGGCCGCGATCGTCAGGCGGAGCGGAGCAAGCAGTCGCTCGGCATGATCGAGCACCTGGTCGGCGTCCCCGAGCCCTAGCATGCCGGCGAGCAGGCGGACGTCGTCCCGGTCCTCGTTGATCCGGTGCGCGAGCACTTTGAGGGCGAGCAGCATCTGGGGAGAGGCCGCTTCGACCCGCAGCCCCGGCAGATCGAAGACGCTGGTGCGATAGGGATCGGGTCCCCTCAGAAGGCCCTTGACCGAGTCGTTCAGCCAGTCCGCGTCCAAACCCCGGTCCGCTGCGACGACCGCGGCCGCGGCGTAGATCTGCCGCTTGGGCTCAAACACGGCGTCGATATCGCGAGTCACTCGGCGTGTGTTATACGCGAGCGCGATGGCGGCCCCACCGACGACGTAGAGATCGCCCTGCAGGCCCTGACGGAGCAGCCCCTGGCCGACTTCATGCAACGCGTCGAGGATCTCTTCGCGGTCCACCTACATTCTCCACAGAAGGGAGGCGGCGATGAAGATCCCACGCCGGCGAAAGGCAGCGGGCGATTCTGTGACGGCAAGGGGCCGAAACCCCGGCTCCTTCGCCACGAACCAGAGGTGGTCGAGGAAGCGGTGGGGTTCGATGGACCAGTCGGGCCGCCGCAGGTCGTAGGCGGCGGCGAAGTGCTCGGCGAGGGCTCCCAAGAACGCGTCGAGCCGCGGGTCGCCGAGGTCGGGCGGGCGCTCGTCGAGCATCGCTTGGCGCTCGGGGAGCTCGAACGCGCCGTACAGGTCGTCGAGCCACTCACGCAGCGCGAAGAAGAAGTCCTCGCCGTCGAGGGTGCGGCGGGCGAGCGTCGCGAGGGTGTCACGGACGTACGTCGTCGAGCGCATGTGCGGGTTCGCCTCGAGCCACTCGCGGATCGTCTGCGGCTCGTCGGGATCCGACTCCGCTTGTATGCGGAGGATCCGCTCGAGTGGGGTCTCCCCGCTCACCCCGGCACCCGCTGGGCGAGCACGGCCTGGAGCAGGCGCCGCCCGTCCGTCGAGCCGAGCCCCAGCAGCGGGTCGACCGCGTGCTCGGGATGCGGCATCAGCCCGGCGACGTTGCCCACGGCGTTCGTGACCCCGGCGATACCGGCGACGCTGCCGTTCGGGTTGGCGCGGCCCGTCACGGCTCCGCTGGCGTCGCAGTAGCGGGCAAGCACCTGGCCGGCGGCGGCGAGCCCGGCAGGATCGGGATGCACGTACCGACCCTCACCGTGCTTGATGGGGATGCGCAGGACCTCGCCTCGCGCGATGCCCGCCGTCCAGGCGCAATCCGCCTCGATCAGGATGCACTGCTCGCGATGCACGAACCGCAGGTCCACGTTCCGTGTCAGAGCACCGGGCAGCAACCCCGCCTCGCACAGGACCTGGAAGCCGTTGCAGATGCCGAGCACGGGCCCGCCGCGCTCCGCGAACTCACCGACCGCACCCATGACCGGCGCGAACCGCGCGATCGCACCGCATCGCAGGTAGTCGCCGTAGCTGAACCCACCCGGCAAGAGCACCGCCTCCACGCCCGCGAGGTCCGCCTCGCCGTGCCAGAGCAGCACGGGCTCCGCGCCGCACCGTGCGACCGCCCGCACCGCGTCCCGCTCGTCGCAGGATCCGGGAAACTGCACCACGCCGACTCTCATGGGGGCCAGTATCGCTCGCTACGAGAAGCCGGCCTCATGGAGCGCGGCGAGCGGGTCTTGCAGGCCGAGAAGCTCCGCGGCGTCCTGGCAGCCGCTGGGCGTGCGGCCGGTGAAGATCCGGTCGCAGACGCGCGCCTCGGCCTGGCGGGCCGCGAGCGCGGACGACGCCAGGGCAGGGTCCGCCTGCAGGAACGTCACGTCGTGGGCGACCAGCGGAGCGATCCACCTGGGATCGGTGCGTGAGAACCTCGCGTTCACGCGGATGCGCGGAGGGGTGGCCCGCAGCTCGGCGGTCGAGTCGACCCCAGTCGCCTCGAATTGGGCGAACCGGACGACCCCGTCAGCCCGGGCGAACGCGTTGAGGCGTCCCGCCAGCTCCGCGTCCAGCCTGATCAGGCACAGCGCTTGCAGTCCGGTGATCAGCGCGTTGCGGTCGGCCGGCTCACCGGCGACCTGCACTCCTCTCAGGGTCGGGCATAGGCGCTCGACGGGCGCCGGGCGCGAGTCTCCCACCCGGAACTCGCCCACCGCCGCCGTCAGCCCTCCGGCGGGCGGGGGACGCCGCGCGGCCACCGGCAGGGGATCGGGCCCTGACAGCACGAAGGCCGCGATCATGGCCGCGATCGCGATCGGGACCATCACCAGAGCGACGAGCACGAACCAGCGAGGGAGCACCTGGTCACCCAGCTCGCTGGTCGGCGCGTGGCGCCAGGGGTCTTTGCCCGCCCCCGAGCGCGTGCGGATCTCTCCGTTGTGGCTCACCCTCGGGCCACCTCGTAGGTGAACCGCTCGATCACGGGGTTGGAGAGCAGCTTCGAGGCCATGTCCACGATCCGCTCGTCGAGGTCGGGCCCGTCCTCGACGTCGAGCTCGATGTGCTTGCCGACCCGGACCCGGTCCACGCCCTCGATGCCCAGCGCGGGCAGCGCCCGCTCGATCGCCTGTCCCTGTGGATCCAGGATCTCGTCTTTCAGCATCACATCGACGCGTACCCGCACCATTCTTAGTCCCCACCCTCCGCCGACCGCTGCGCGGCCGGCCTCACCCGCACCATCACCCGACCCACTGCGAGAACGGCATCCCCGTCAGCCGCTCGTACGCCGAGAGGTACCGCTCGCGGGTGCGCTCGACGATTGGCGGGGGGAGCACGGGGGCGGGCGGCGTCCGGTCCCAGTCCTGACCGGCGAGCCAGTCCCGGACGTACTGCTTGTCGAAAGAAGACTGCGGGCGGCCAGGCTCGTAGTCGCTCGCAGGCCAGAATCGGGACGAGTCCGGCGTGAGCACCTCGTCGATCAGCGTCAACTCGCCATCCACCAACCCGAACTCGAACTTCGTGTCGGCGACGATGATGCCGTGCGCGGCGGCGTGCGTGCTGGCCACCTCGTACAGCTTCAGGCTGGCGACGCGCGCTCGCTCGGCAAGGTCAGCGCCGACCAGCTCGACGACGCCGTCGAAGTCCATCGGCTCGTCATGGCCGGTCGTGGCCTTGGTCGTCGGCGTGAAGATCGGCTCGGGAAGCCTCTCGGACTCGCGCAGTCCTTCGCCGAGCCGGATGCCGGAGACCGTTCCGGTCTTCCCATAGTCGGACCATCCTGAGCCGGACAGGTATCCCCGTACGACGCATTCGACCGGCAGGACATCGGCGCGGCGGCACAGCATCGCCCGCCCGCGCAACGCGTCGCGGTAGGGCGCGAGGGCATGAGGCAGGCGATCGACGTCGGTCGTGATGCGATGGTCGGGCACGATCCCGGCGAGGAGGTCCAGCCAGAACGCCGTGAGCCCGGTCAACACCCTCCCCTTGTCGGGGATCGTGGTGGGCAGGACCACGTCGAACGCGCTGATCCTGTCGGTCGCCACGAGCAGGATGTCGTCCCCGACGGCGTACAGCTCGCGGATCTTGCCTGATCCGACACGTCGTACGCCCTCGACCTGATCGAGCTCGGGCACCTCGCTCATGATGATCCCTCCGGGATGGGATCGCGCTCCGCGCTCATGCGCGGGTTTAGGGGTCGAGACGCCGCCGGCGCCGGCCGCTCCCCGTGTGCTCCTCGATCCACTCGCCACCGCGCTTCAAGCCATTGCTCAGGCCCGACGCGCCGCGACGCTGCTCGAGCTCGGAGCCCACGCGTTGGAGCAGCTTCGCTCCGACAGGCACGGCGACAGCGAGGATCACCCACTGCCGGAGCCGCCTAGATAACAACGCCCACATCTTTGGAGGCCTCTCTATTCTGGATTCAGTTAAGGGTCGTTCACGCTACTACAGGGGTACCCCGTAGACATGGCATCTCGGCGCGTTCGTGTCCTCGTATCGGGCCAGGTTCAAGGAGTGTTCTTCCGCGACACCACTCGCGACGTAGCCGGCCGCCTCGGCCTTACCGGTTGGGTTCGCAATCGCGGTGACGGGACCGGCGGTCGCGTCCGCCGAGTTCCAGGGATCGCCCGGCGCGGTCGCCGCCGGGCGATCCTGGAACTGCCGCACCGGCCCGCACTACGCTGACGTCTCCGGCGTCCAGGTCACCGATGTCGACGTCATCCCCGAGGAGCGCCGCTTCCACGTTCGGTGAGGTGTGCGAGGGCCAGCAGCCCTTCGCGGAGCAGATCGGCTGAGCCCATGTGGTGCGCGTAGACGACGGCCGCCGAGTGGTGGAGCGCCCGGAGTCGCGCGAGATGCCAGGTGCCCTCGTCGACCGGCCCGTAGTGGGCGAGGAAGGTGGGGTGGGCGGAGGGCGGGAGGAAGGAGTGCGCCACGGCCAGGTCGACCGCGGGATCTCCACGGTGGACGTCACCCCAGTCGATGACTCCCGTCAACCGGCCCTCGCCGTCGACCAGCAGGTGGAGCGCGTAGACGTCGCCGTGGACCAGCACCCCGGTTCGCGACGCGCTGGCCTCGCTCGCGGTCTCGAGGATCCGCAGCAATGGGCGGGCGTCCGGGACCAGTTCCCGCTCCGCGATCTCCTGCAACCGGGCGCCGGCCTGGGGGAGGCGCCTGGCGAGATCGAGCCGGCCGATCTCGTCTCCTGGTACGTCAAGCTCCCGCGGCGGGATGGCGTGGAGGGCGGCGAGGAAGCGGGCGAGCGGCTCGGCGGCCGCATGCCGTTCTCGCTCACCCAGCCCGGCGGCGCAGGCCGTCCGCCCATCCAGCATCGGGTAGCCGGAGAACGGCCAACCGAAGCACTCGCTTGGCTTCCCGACGAACGCCGGGACGGGTATCGCGAGCGGCAGTCGAGGCGCGAGCACCGGAAGCACCCGAGCCTCGCGGGTGATCAGGTCGACCGCGATCGGCCTGCGTGGGAAACGGAACACGTAGGCCTGGTTGACCCGGTACGCGGTGTTGTCCCATCCCACGCCGAGCGGCTCCACGCTGGCGGGCGCGAGATCGGGGAACTGGTCCTCGACGAGCGCGCGTGCCAGCTCGGGTGAGACGGCCCGCTCGGCGTCCCAAGGATGGCTCATCTGGTGGCGAGTACGGCTCGGGCGGGCGCGCCGTCCGACCCCGGGATCAACAGCGGCAGGCAGTGCAGCTCGTAGGGTCCCGGCTCCACTGTTCGCAGGTCCAAACCCTCGAGGATCACGACGCCAGCGCCCAGCAGGACCAGGTGCGTCGGAACGGGGTCGGCAGCCGGCGCGATCGACAGGTAGTCGATCCCCACCAGGCGGATCCCCCGGGCGACGAGCATCTCGGCCCCTGATCGAGTTAGGCCGATGTAGTCCGCCGAGAAGCCGTCGAGGTCCCACAGGCGTGAGTTGTCCGTCTTGAGCAGCACCCGCTCGGCCCCGTCAGGGATGTCGAGCATCGCCTCGTCGAGGTCCCGGCGATGGCCGGTGGCGTCCACCACCCACGCAGGCCCGAGCATGGCCTCCAGCGGCAGCGTCTCGACCCCACCCGCGCCGGGGATGAAGTGGACGGGCGCATCGACGTGCGTGCCGGTGTGGACACCGAGGTCGAGACGGCTGACGTTGCACATGTCCCCGGCCGCCATGTCAGCATGTGCCGTGAGGTTGACCGCCGGGTCGCCCTCGTAGACGACCATGCCCGGCCGGATTTCCACGGTGATGTCGATCAGCTTCATGGCCCGCATCGTGGCATGCGCCGCGGACGAGTGAGGAGCACTGACCCCCTCGCGGCACGCCTAATCAGGGGTTTCGTCGAAGACCTTGGAGCCTGAGCGAAAAACATTCGATTAAACCGAGCAATGTGCGCTCAGACAGATGATAGCCTGAGCGTAGTATGTTCCAGACGGTTCGAGATTCTTCGCTTGTGGTGATGGATGCCTCCAGATATCGGTGGGATCACGCGCGCCAACCGGCGCAAGTTGCAGACGTTGCATCAACGTGCCAAGGGACCGTTCACGGCACATGACGCGGCGGCATGGCTTGGTGTCAGCCAAGAGTCGGCGCGTCGGTTGTTGGCCTACCTCGCGGAGCGTGGATGGCTGGTGCGCGTACGACGAGGCTTGTACGTCCCAGTTCCGCTGGAGTCGCGTCATCCCGGGGACTGGACCGAGGATCCCTGGGTAGTCGCTGCCCGACTCTTCGCTCCCTGCTACGTGGGTGGCTGGAGCGCGTGTGAGCACTGGGGCCTGACCGACCAGTTGTTCCGGCAACTGATCGTGGTGACCGCACGACGCGTCCGACACCGCCACGAGGAGGTCCAGGGCACTCCATTTCGGGTCAAGGTACTGCCGCGGGCCAAGCTCTTCGGCACCCGTTCCGTGTGGCGCAACGAGGTACGGGTGGCAGTCTCAGACCCCTCGCGCACGGTCGTCGACTTGCTCGATGATCCATCGATGGGGGGTGGGATGCGTCTGATCGCCGAAATCCTCCAGGAGTACTTCGCTGGTGAACATCGAGCCCATGCGGTCCTGCTGGATTACATTGATAACTTCGGGAACCGCACCGTGTACAAGCGACTCGGCTATCTCGTCGAGTCCCTTGGCGTGAACGCGCCCGACCTTGTCCGTGAATGCCTTGTACGGCAAAGCACTGGTGTGTCGAAGCTCGACCCTACGGTCAAGTCCAGTGGGCGGACCATCAGCCGGTGGCGGCTGGACGTCAACGTCACCGCCGGTGGGCAGGCGGAGACATGATCGGCCGGGCTGACCTTGTCGCACGGGTCCGGGAGTGGGGTCTGCGAGAGGATGTCGTGGAGAAGGACTACGTGCTCGGTTGGCTGCTCTGGGGGATCGCTGAGCATCCAATCCTCGGCAATGCCTGGGTTTTCAAGGGTGGCACTTGCCTAAAGAAGTGCTACATCGAAACCTACCGCTTCTCCGAAGACCTCGACTTTACCGTCATGCCAGACGGTCCGATCACGCCTGAGCAGACATTGCCTCTCTTGGAGCAAGTCTTGAACCGCGTCGGTCAGGAGTCCGGGATCGACTTCAGTCTCCGGGAGCCGCGTTTGCGCCTGCGTCCCTCGGGACGGGCCGCCGAGGCCCGTGTGTACTATCAGGGGCCCCGGAAGGCCCCGGAAGGCGCCGGTGGCGGCGAGCGTCAAGCTCGATCTGAGCGCCGACGAGGTGGTGGTTCGCCCACCGGTTCTCCGTCCGATGGCCCATCCGTATCCCGACACCTTCCCGACTGGCGCACAGGTCCGCTGCTACTCCTTTGAGGAGGTATTCGCCGAAAAGATCCGAGCCATGGGACAACGCAGTCGTCCACGTGACCTCTACGACATCATCAACCTGTTCCGACGTCACGACCTTCGCCTCCACCCGGCACTCATTCGTGATGTGCTCGTCGAGAAATGCGCAACGAAGGGCCTGCCTTTGACCAACATCGCGTCGATTCAGGGGTCCAAGCTGCGCAACGAGCTCGTATCCGAGTGGGAGAACATGCTCGCCCACCAACTGCCCGCGCTGCCGCCAATCGAGGCGTTCCTCGATGAGCTCCCTGAGTTGTTCGCCTGGCTGGAGGGGCTCGCCGAACCGGCCATCCTCGCGCCAATGCGTGCTCACGCTGATGAGGACCTGAGCTGGTCCCCACCGCCGACGGTGGCCGCCTGGGGAGCAGGCATACCACTGGAGACGGTCCGTTTCGCGGCGACTAACCGCCTCTGTATCGAACTCGGCTACCAGGGATCGGTACGCGTGAGCGAGCCGTACTCCTTACGGCGCAGCAAGGCTGGCGACCTCGTGTTGCATACCCTGCGGGCAGACAATCGTCAGCACCGTGCTTACCGTGTGGACAAGATCGAGAGCGTGAAAGTGAGCACTCTCCCGTTCCAGCCCGCCTACGCCATCGAGTTCTCTGCATCCGGGCCAATGGCGGCCCCGCCTACCGCCAGGACAACGAGAGGTGCCCGCCCCGCCGCCGCGGGCCACTCAGCCGGTTCTGGTCCGACCTACATCGTCGGCTGCGCCATGTGCGGACGTCGGTTCTCCCGTAAGCGCCACAACCTGGCCCTCCGCCCCCACAAGGATCCGGCGGGTGCGCCGTGCCCGGGACGGCGGGGCTTCCTCGTAGAGGTCCGCTGAGCTAGAGACGCCTACCCCTCTCCTCGGGAGCCGTCTCCCGCACAATGGACGCGAGTGCGTTGAGGTACCCGTCGACTTCAGGCATTTTGCCGGCCAGTTCCTCGCTGCGGGCAGGTCCGGTTCTTACATGGAGGGCTCGCGGTGAGGGGGCCGGGATGGGTGACGCTTCCAGAGTGCACGCCGAATCCGAAGTCACCGCTCGTGGTGTTGATCCCCAAGGTTCCGTCGTGTTCACACCCTGCCACGGCGCTCGCCACGTTTATCCCCAAACAATGCCGGACCGGGATTCCGACGGTGAGATCAGCTTCATGGCCAGCATCGTGGCATGCTCCGCTTCTATGACGAAGCCAATCGCGGGGATCGTGATGGGCAGCGACTCGGACCTGCCGGTGATGCGCGGCGCAGCCGAGGCGCTGGACGAGTTCGACCTGCCCGTGGAGGTACGCGTCCTGTCGGCGCACCGCACCCCCGACGAGACCATCGCCTGGGCCCGCGGCGCCGCCGACCGCGGCCTACGCGTCCTCATCGCCGGCGCCGGCGGCGCC
>JBOGED010000245.1:0-9424 GCA_050743625.1 Egibacteraceae bacterium
GACCAACTTTCCCGCGCAGGCGCGGGAAAGTCGTCTCCGGTGGCTGAGTTGGCGGTAAATTCAGGCGAAGGTCACTGCCCGGAGGGCGGGCGCGCGAAGGCGCACTGCGGTCCGGTGGCCCGGATCAGGCGTTCGTCGAGCGTGACCAGCACCGCGTCGAGTGACTCGGCCAAGGCCACGTACCAGGCGTCATATGCCGTCAGGTTCGCCCGCAGCTGCCAGACGCGCCCGGCGTCGGCGCGTACGGGAAGAGCTCGACACGTGGCGTCGAGAGGCGCCTCGTGCGCCAGCGCCGCCGAGTCCGACGACAGCTGGTGGCTCAAGGTGGCTCGCCTGAGGATGTTGCTGGCCTCTACCGGCATCAGGTGCGGTGCCGCGAGCGGCTCCCGCGCGATCATTGCCTCGGCCCACCGCCCGTCGGGGCCCACTGTCGATCAACGCGGCGACGGCGGCGGACGCGTCGATGGCCAGCGTCACCGACGATCAGCGTCCCGGTGGGCCAGGATCTGCTCGCGGTCGAGTTGCGTGCCTGTGCTGGCCTTACGCCGACGGACGTCTTCGAGCCACGCGTCCACCGACGGGCGGCGCGCGAGCTCGATCAGCTCGGCGCGCAGATGCTCTTGGAGCGAGCGGCCCGCCCGCGCCGCGCGTGCCGCAAGCTCGTCGCGGACGTCGTTGGGTGCATCGCGGATAGTGATCGATGGCATAATCGATGGCATACAGGTACTTTGCTGCTCATCACAGCATCACGCAAGCGGCCCGCCGGAACCTGGGTTTCAGGTGAAGACGGTGAACAGGCCGGCGGCGACGAGGGCGAGGGCCCAGACGCGGTCGAGGTTGACCCATCCGCGGCGCAGGACCTCAAGGCCGAGGTGGTCATAGACCAGCAGCGCGACTCCCGCCATCGTCGCGAACATGCCGGCGCTGTGGACCGCTACGGCGACCAGCCCAGCAACGACCCCGCTCTCAGGCGTGAGGGTGGCGAGGGCGGTGGTGGGCTGGGCGGCGTGGAGCCCTGGTTGCAGTAGGAGGGGGATGAGCATCAGGCCCGCGCCGTGCGCGGTGGACATGAGAAACGACCACAAGACAAGCTCGCGCGGTCGCAGGTTCATGCCGACCCAGCGCAGGTGGCGTCGCCTTACGAATAGGTAGGTGCCGTAGCCGATCAGCCCCGCGGCTGCGCTCAACGCCAGCACGCGCGGCGCGACGATAGTGCCGAGCGCGCCGAGCAGGGCGACGACGGCGGCGATGGACAGCGCGTGGCCCGCCGCGATGGGAGGCAGCGCGCGGAATACCGCCATCCGGTCCTTGCGCTGGAGGCCCAGCGCGACAGCGAACAGCCACCCCATGCCGGGGTTGAGGCCGTGAAACGCGCCCAACGCGAGCAGGGCGACCCAGCTTTGATCCACCGGCTAAGGGAAGCAGTACGAGTCTGAGGACGCGTCGCCGCCCTCGAGGCGGATCTGGTGGGCGCGGCGGCCGTCTTGGGAGAAGTCGACGAAGAAGCCGGGGTCCAGGGTGATGGCGCCATCGCCGTCGACGTCGGCCTTCACCAGCCAGCTTTGGATCCCCTCGGGGTAGAACTGCTCGTCCCACGCGGCGTAGAGCGAGTTCGTGAAGTAGACGCGTTTCCCGTCGCGGCTGGCCTCGACCATCTGCGGCCCCCCGTTGAGCGGCCGGTCAGGATCCGCGGGATGCGCGGCCCGCTCTACGATCCCGCCGATGCGAACCGATCCCGTGGGCTTGGGGTTGAACGGGTCGGACACGTCGAACGCGGCCAGCTCGCCGGTACCCCAACAGGAGACGTACAGGTGCCGGTCGTCGAGGGACAGCACCAGGTCGGTGATGATCGGCGGCACCGCGCCGAATGGTTTGAGCGCCGGGGGCAGCAGATCCGGGTCGGCGGGCTCGGCGGGGATCGTGATCACCTTTTCGACGGCCCAGTCGCCATTGCTCCGGTGCCAGAGCCATATCGAGGCGGACAGGTCCTCGACGCTGATGACCGCGCCCATAAACCCGTAGGTCTTGGTGGGGTCATGAGCCGGGCGCAGCTCCAAGGTCATCTGGTGCTGGTCGCCGATGTCCAACGCCTCCAGGTGCGTGCGCTTGCGCAGGTCCCACACGTGTAGGCGGTGGCCGTACTGCTTGCCCAGCAGCAGCTCTGGTACCACGCCGTTCTCGATCATGTTGGGGGTACCCCACTCGCTGCTCACGAGCACGTCGTGGCCGAGGTGCCACCAAAAGTCGTAGGCGAGATATTGCGGGCCGCGGTCGACCTCCCAACGGCCCAGCACCTCGAAGCTCTCGTGGTCGAGGACGAAGATGCCTCCCGGTCCGTCGCCGTCGGGGTTGCCCAGCGCGCTCATGTAGATCCCGTCGGGGCCACAGTGCGACGTATGCGGGCGGGAGTACCCGGTGCGGGAGGCGAGCTCGTCCGGCTCGATGACCTTCACGATCTGTGGATTGCGTGGGTCGGGTTTGGTGTCGACCACATAGATCCGCGATGACCGCAACCCCGGAACTACCAGGTAACGGCGTTCGATATGCGGGTGCGGAGATGACGGGCACAGCGACGCGCTACACGCATTCCACCCGAAATGATGCAACTCATCGCCCACATAGGGCATCTCCAACCGCCCGACGACCTGGCCGTACTCCCCGGATCCCGGGTCCAGGTCCACGACCGCGAGCGCGTCGGGGCGCTCGTCACCGTTCGCGTTGAGCGTGGCGACGTATCCCAGCGTCTCTACGGGTGCCTCCATCGCCATCCGCGCCGACGGGTAGAACGACGGGTCCGGCCTCCACAACGCCATCGCGGGCTCCTTGGGTCGAATGGACGCGACCCGCGCAGGCTAGCCCGTCGGCGCACGGATGGGAACAGGGCAAACCTAGCTCAGTCCTGGCCGGTCTTGACTTTCACCCCGGTGAACTCGCATTCGACCGGGTCGACGAACCGGCGGCCGTTGACCTCGTCGTGGCGCATGAACGTCGGGGGATCGACGCGGACGCGCAGCGTGTACTCGCCGTCGCCGGGAACCTCCCAGTTGCGGCCGTAGTGATAGAGCATCGGGTGCCACAGCATCGGCTGCTTGTGGGTGCCGACCTCGTTGCCGTCGGCGTCGATCAGCGTCGCGTAGACGTCGAGGCACGGGACGAACCGGCCGTCGCCGCCATCACGCACGGCGACCTCAACGTGGAGGTTCTCATTCTCGGGCTCCATCCACCGCAGCTCGCCCTTGTCGAACATGTACATCCCTTCGGCCTTCTCGATCGCGTAGCCGATCAGGTAGTCGCCCGCCCTCTGTTCGCCGCCGTCGTCGGCGACCTTGTTCGCCATCAGGTCCAGCGCCTTGCCGTACGCCTCCCCTTGGGCGCGTGCCGCGTCAAGCTGCTCCGCCGTGGCTTCGTCGGTGTCGGGATCCATCGGGGGGTGGTCTTGGGGTGCCATGGGTCTGCCTTTCACCACCGAGTGTCTTTTCTGCGGGATACCCGAGGGAAGCGCGCGCTATGCCCACCTGCTCGACTTGAAAGTTGTCGAGCGCACCCTCATACACGCGGAGGCGCAGCTCCGATTCCCGCGCGGCCGGACCCGAGACCTGGACCCGCATGGCGGCGGTGTGGCTCAAAGGCCCCGGCCCGAAGAGCCCGAGGAGCATCCGGCGATGCATATTCCCCCGAGCGCTTCACATAACCGCTCCATTCAGGTTTCTCCAACCTCCAGTCCGGGGAACACGTTTCCTAACGTGAAGCGGCTTCTG
Source organism: Egibacteraceae bacterium (assembly GCA_050743625.1). Taxonomy (GTDB): domain Bacteria; phylum Actinomycetota; class Nitriliruptoria; order Euzebyales; family Egibacteraceae; genus JBOGED01. Next base: position 3,759 of record JBOGED010000245.1, read on the forward strand.
CTCGTGTTGGTCCTTCTTGCCACGGCGTGCAGCTCGGCGGCGGACGGAGCGTTCGCGCCCGCGGGGCCGACGGCCCGCCAGCCGTACCTGCTCACGTGGTTGATGATCATCCTCGGGACGGTCATCTACCTGTTGGTCGGGGCGGTCCTGCTGGTCGCCCTACGGCGGCGCCCAGCCGTCGAGGAGGCCCACGCCCGCCGTATCGACCGCCGCATGATCATCGTCGGCGGGCTCTTGCTCCCCGCTCCGGTCCTCCTGGTGCTCCTCGTCGCCAACATCGCCGTCCTGGCCGGGCAGGACAGCGATCCGACGATGCGGATCGAGATCGAGGGCTACCAGTACTGGTGGGAGGTCCGCTATCCCGAGCAGGGCATCGTCACGGCCAACGAGGTCCACATCCCCACCGGCGAGCCGATCGAGCTGATGCTGTCCACCGACGACGTCATCCACAGCTGGTGGGTACCCGAGCTGTCGGGTAAGCGCGATCTGATTCCCGGGCAATCCAACGTCCTGTTGATCGAAGCCGACCGGCCAGGGATCTACCGCGGTCAATGCGCCGAGTTCTGCGGCATCCAGCACGCGAACATGGCGATGTTCGTCGTCGCCCACGAGCCGGCGGCGTTCGCCAGCTGGGCCGCCAGCCAGGCCACGCCGCCGCCGGCGCTTACCGCCAACCTGCAACGCGGGCAGGACGTGTTCATCGACAACTGTGCGGGCTGCCACGCCGTACAAGGCACGCCGGCGAACGGGCAGGAGGGACCGGATCTCACGCACTTCGCCTCGCGGATGACGATCGGCGCCGGCGCCGTTCCCAACGACCGGGGGCATCTGGGCGGTTGGGTCGCGAACGCACAGTCCATCAAGCCGGGCAACCTCATGCCCCCCATCCCGATCCCCGCGAGCGGGATGAACGATCTCCTCGACTACCTGGAGAGCCTGCAGTGACCACGGCGGCGCGCGTCACCGAGCGACTCGAGCGCGTATGGGCCGATGCTCCTGGGGTCCCGGGATTCTTCAACACCGTGGACCACAAGCGGATCGGCGTCCGCTATCTCATCACCGGGTTCGCCTTCTTCCTGATCGCGGGAGTCCAAGCGCTGCTCATCCGCACGCAACTCGCCGTGCCCGAGAACGACTTTCTGTCCGCCGAGGCGTTCAACCGGCTGTTCACGATGCACGGCACCACGATGATCTTCCTGTTCAACACGCCGATTCTCGCGGGCTTCGGCAACTACTTCATGCCGCTGATGCTCGGCACGCGCGACATGGCGTTTCCGAAGCTCAACGCTGTGAGCTATTGGATCTACCTGCTTTCCGGCATCTTTCTTTACGGCAGCTTCATGGTCGGCCAGGTACCCGACACCGGTTGGTTCGCCTACGCACCGCTGTCCTCCGAAGAGATCTTCACGCCAGGGCTCGGCCTGGACTTCTGGACTCTTGGTGTGATCTTCCTCGGCCTGTCGACGACGGTCGGTGGGATCAACTTCATCGTCACGATCTTCAAGATGCGCGCGCCGGGGATGACGCTGTCACGGATGCCGCTGTTCGTCTGGGCGATCCTCGTGATGTCGTTCCTGATCCTGTTCTCGCTTCCCGCGGTCACCCTCGGTCCCCTGCTGATGGAGTTCGACCGCGCGTTCGGCATGGCGTTCTTCGACGCCGCCCGCGGGGGCGACCCGATCCTCTACCAGCACCTGTTCTGGTTCTGGGGTCATCCCGAGGTCTACATCTTGTTCGTCCCCGCGATCGGGATGCTCGCGATGATCATCCCGACGTTCGCCCGGCGTCCTCAGGCCGGGTACACGTGGGTGGTCGCGTCCCTGGTCGCGATCGGGTTCATCAGCTTTGGCGTATGGGCGCACCACATGTTCGCCACGGGCATCCCGTTCTTGGCGGCCAGCTTCTTCTCCGCGGCGGGCCTGGTGATCACGATCCCCAGCGCGATCGAGATCTTCGCGTGGCTCGCCACGCTGTGGACTGGCCGGATCCGCTGGGGCACACCCCTGCTCTTCGCGCTCGGCTTCTTGAGCATCTTCGTGCTCGGTGGGATCACCGGCGTCATGGTGAGCATGGTGCCGTTCGACCTGCAGGCCACGGACAGCTACTTCATCGTCGCGCACCTCCACTACGTGCTGGTCGGCGGGGTGGTCTTCCCGGTGTTCGGCGCCTTCTACTACTGGCTCCCGAAGATCACCGGCTATCTCATGGACGAGCGGCTGGGGGGGACGAGCTTCTGGATCATGCTCATCGGGTTCCACCTCACGTTCTTCCCGATGCACATCGTCGGGCTGCTCGGGATGCCCCGCCGCGTCTACACGTTCCAGGACAACCTGGGCTGGGACGGGTACAACCTGGTCCAGTCGATCGGCGGGTACATGTTCGCGCTTGGCGTCCTGGTCTCGGTCGCGGCGTTCGTGCTGTCGCTCGTCAAGAAGACGCCGGCCGGCAACAACCCGTGGAACGCGGGGACGTTGGAGTGGGCGACCACCTCTCCCCCCGCCGAGTACAACTTCGCGGCCATGCCCGCGGTCACGAGCCGGTACCCCTTGTGGTCACCCGATGCGCCGGACCCCACGGAGCCAAGGGCGTACGACGTCGTCCTCGCCGCACCCGGGGAGGAGAAACACGAGACGCTGGGGACGGCTGGCCTCGACGCCGAGGTCGAGGACATCCTCGTCATGCCGCACCCGTCGTACTGGCCGTTCTTGCTGGCCGTCGGCCTGTTCATCGGCTTTGTCGCCATGCTCCTGCGATCGGGCCCCATCGGGGTGGTCAGCCTGGTGTGGACGGTCACGTCGATGATCGGGTGGCACTGGGGCGAGCTGAAAGGCGGGGAGCACTGATGTCGGTTCCGGTCACCACCGAGGACGTCAGCCGCCGCGTCCAGGTCCCACGAGGCCGGGGCCGGCCTAAGGGATGGTGGGGGATCGTCATCCTGCTGATGAACGAGGCGGTGCTGTTCTCACTCCTGCTGTTCGTCTACTTCTACCTCAGCACGCAGGCACCGGAATGGCCACCCGCCGGGATCGAGCCGCCGGAGCTGGTGGTCTCGGGTATCCGCAGCATCCTCCTGTGGCTGTCGAGCGCCACGCTGATCTGGGGTGAGCGGGGGATCCGCAAGGGCAAGCAAGGACGGCTCCAGCTCGGCCTGCTCACGACGATCGTGCTGTCCGGCATCTTCCTCGCTGGCCACGTGGAGGAGATGGTCCGCCTTCCCGCGGAGTTCACCTGGGCGACGAACGCCTACGGCTCAGCCTTCTACACCATCACGAACTTCCACGCCGCCCACCTCACGGTCGGGATCGCCCTATTGCTGTTCGCGCTGCTCGCCGCCCGCCGCGGCCGGTACACCCGTGACCACCACCTGGGTCTCGCGACGATCGGCATCTACTGGCACTTCGTCGACGTCATCTGGGCCGTCGTCTTCCCGTCCTTGTACCTCTACCCCCACCTGACGGCGCCGTGAGAAGCCTGCGCGCTCCCCTCTCGCCCGACGCCGACGTCAGCGGCTACACCGTCACGTTCGCGTTGCTCGGCGGCCTGAGCGCATGGATCCTGCGCCTCATCATCGGGAGCTGGCTGGTGAGCTACGCCTGCCGGAGCGGGGCCCCCGGCACGATCGCCCTGTACAGCGTGGCCGCGGTGTTCCTGGCGATCGCCGCCGCCGCGCTGGTCCTGTCGATGCGCCTCTTCGGCCCAGGCCGGCAGATGGATTGGGAGGAAGGGGAGCTCCCCGGTGTGACCTACATCGGGATCCTCGGCATCATGCTCAACGCCATCTCGCTGATCGCGATCCTGACCGAGGTCGCATCGATCCCCTTCATCAACCCGTGCGAGCCGACATGACCGAGCCGCTCGCGCTGATCAGCGTCGCGTTGCTCGGCATCGCCTATTGGCGGGGGCTTGAGGCGCTGTGGGCCTCGGCCGGCCGCGGCCAGATGGTGGCGCGGTGGCAGGCGCGGTCGTTCGCGGCGGCGCTGGCGGTGCTGGCCGTGGCATTGGCGCCTCCCCTGGACACGATGTCCTCGTCGCTGTTCTCGGCGCATATGGTCCAGCACCTGCTGATCGGCCTGATCGCCGCGCCTCTGCTCGTCCTCGGCGCGCCGGCGTTGGTCGTCCCACGCGCGCTGCCAGACTCCGCGCGACGCTGGGTGGCGCGCTGGCACGGCCGCGCCCGCCGGTTCTCGAGGGCGTGGCCGGGGCTCCCGGTGGTGGGGCTCCTCGCCTATGCGGCCGTGTGGTGGGCATGGCATGTGCCGGCGCTGTACGACGCCGCTCTGCGGTCGCAGGCCGTGCACGCCGCCGAGCACACGACGATGCTCGCGGCCGCGCTGGGATTCTGGGCGCCGGTCGTGCGACCCCGGCGGACGCCGGTGTGGGCCGGTCCATTGCTGCTCCTGGGCGCGGCCACCCAAGGTGGGATCCTGGCGGCGCTGCTCGTGTTCTCGCCCCGGCCGTTCTACTCCCACGGCACCGCCACGCTGGCGTGGGGCCTGGACCCCCTCGCGGACCAGGCGCTCGCGGGCGTGCTCATGTGGGTGCCGGGCGGGATCGTCTACCTGCTGGCGGCGGCCACGCTGTTCGCTCGCTGGCTGGACCGCGACGCCGCGGCGAGCGAGGAGGCGATGGTCCATGCCACGTAGCGGCGCTCGCGCCTGGGCGGTGTTGGCCGGCCTGGTCGTCGCCGGGTGCGCGTCCCTGCCAGTAGGGCGCCCCGCTCAGGTCACCGCCGGCGAGCCCGAGTTCGGCCGTGTCGCGCTCGTCGACTACGGCTGCGTCAGCTGCCACTCGATCCCCGGCGTCGACGCCATCGGCGCCGACGCCTACGTCGGCCCTCCGCTCGACCACTGGGGCCTGCGCTCCTACATCGCCGGTTCCCTCACCAACGACCAAGCCAACCTCGTCCGCTGGATCATGGACCCCCAGGACGTCGAACCCGGCACCGCCATGCCCGACCTTGACGTCACCGAAGAGGACGCGGTCAATATGTCGGCCTACCTGCTGTCGCTGGACTAAGCCCAGCGCGGACCTTTTCCTGCACTGTGCAGACTAATGCCGGTATACCGGCCTAACTCTGCACGATGCCGCATCGACGGCCTCAGGTTGCGGCGATCGCGGTCAGCAGGGCGTAGGCGACCTCGGGTGAGGCGACATCGCTGTGGTCGGAGACGAAGGCATCGGCGGCGAGATTGTGGAGGCGTCCCGCGGTGACCGAGTAGCGGCCGCCAACGGCGAGGAGACGGCCGTCCGTCGCCTCCGGCGTCCGCTGCGCGCCGTTGCGGCCCAGGCCGCCGTATGGGTCGTTGCGGTCACCGAGCGCCGCGGCGGCTTGCCGCGCGACGCGTGAGGCGATGGGATAGGCCAGCCCGACAGCGCGGTCGTTGCTCGTGCAGGTGATCAGGACTGGCCCTGACACACGGCGGTTCAGGATGAGGCCGCGAAACGCGCCGTCGTCGGTACCGTTCCAGCGGTGCGCGAACCCGTTGTGCGAGAACGCCGCTTGCAGCAGCGTGAGACTGGCGATCGGCGTGGCCGCGCGGCGCCAGGCCGTCGCCGCGCTGGTCACGAGGCGGGCGCCGAAGCTGTGACCGGCGAGGTGCATGCGCATGGCGGGTCGCTCGGAGTTGAGCCGCTCGAGCACCGGGACCAGACCGGTGCGCCCGACC
>JBOGED010000246.1:0-1849 GCA_050743625.1 Egibacteraceae bacterium
GGGTGAGGCTGGGCAGGCGACGGCCGCGGGACAGGCGGCTTTTCCCGTGACGGTCACGGACTGCGGCGGGAGGGAGACGACCTACGAGAAGCCACCCGAGCGGGTGTTCGCGCTCGACGATTGGGCCGCCGACTTGCTGGTGGTCCTCGGGCTGCAAGATCGCATGGTCGCCTACGCTCGCTACCTGGAGGGCGACAGGGTGTGGGCGGAGTACCGGGACGAGCTGCTGGCTATCGAGGCGGTCACGGGGGAGGGATCAAACTACCCGGCCCTGGAAGCGGTCGTCGCGCTGTCGCCCGACTTCGTTGTCTCGGTGTTCGACTCGGCCTTTGCCGAGAGCAGCGGGTTGCCCGATCGTGACGGCTGGGCGGAGTTCGGGGCGAGCGCGTACCAGACGCTCGGGGACTGCGAGGCCGCCGGCACGGTGTTCTCGGATTTCTCGAGCCTGTTCCTCGACCTGCGCCAGCTCGGGCAGATCTTCGGCGTGCCCGACCGCGCCGAGGAGGTGATCGCCGGCATCGAGCAGCGCCTGGACGCTGTCGCCGAGCGGATCGAGGGCCGGCCGGTCGTGACGATGATGAGCTACTCGGGCGAGGAGGACCCCTTCCCGGCGGGAGGGTCTGGGATACCGAACGCCGTCATGACCCTCGCGGGGGTGGAGAACGTGTTCGCCGACCTGCTCGAGCCCTACGTGACGGTGAGCTGGGAGGAGGTCGTCAACCGTGACCCCGACGTGATCTGGGTCATGACCGACGCGGGCGGTGACCTCGGCTTCATCGACGAGGAGCAGGGGATCAAGGACAAGCTGTTGGCCGACACGCGCGTCGCCGACATGACCGCCGTCAACGAGCAGGCGTTCGTGACGGTGTCCTTCGATTCTTCGGGCGTCTCGACCCCGAGGAACATCGACGCGCTCGAGCACATGGTGGGCCAGCTCGAGGCCCTGAGGTGACCAACACCGACCGGGTAGGGGAGGCCCCGGTCGCGCCGGTGCCCTCGGGCTTCCCGGGGGCGGCTCCCCTCCACCACGCGGCGGCGCGGCGGCGGCGGTTCACGCTCGTCATCGCCGTGCTGGTCGCCGCCGTCCTCGCGGTGTCGATGGCGGCGATCATGGTCGGCGCGGTAGCGGTCTCGCCGGGGAAGGTCGCGCGTGTCCTGTCCTATCACCTCCTCGGATGGGGCGAGCCCATGTGGACCGCCGCCGAGGAGAGCATCATCTGGAAGATCCGGTTCCCTCGCGTCCTACTCGGGCTGATGATCGGCGCCGGGCTCAGCGTGGTGGGGCTGGCCATCCAGGCCATGGTGCGCAATCCCATCGCCGACCCGTTCGTGCTGGGCGTCTCCTCGGGCGCCTCGCTAGGGGCGGTGATCGCCATCTTCTACGCTGGCTCGCTGGGCGGCGTCGTGCCCTCGATCGGCGCGTTCCTGGGGGCGCTCGGCGCGCTAGTCGTCGTGTTCGTCATGTCTCAGGGTGGGGGGCGGCTGTCGTCGATCCGGCTATTGCTCATCGGCGTGTCGCTGAGCTACTCCCTGAGCGGAGTGGCAAGCTTCTTCCTCTACGCCGCGCCGGACGCGTCAGCCAAGAACCAGATCCTGTTCTGGATTCTCGGCAGCTTCGGGGCGGCCAGCCTGTCGGGACTGTGGCCGCCGCTCGTGGCGCTCGTCGCCACCCTGGCGTTCCTGTCGCTGCGGGCCCGCCGCCTCAACGCGCTGGCTGTCGGCGACGAGGCCGCGATCGCCCTGGGCGTGGACCCCCACCGCCTCCGCGCCGAGCTGCTGGTGGCCACCTCGCTGTTCGTCGGCGCCTCCGTGGCCGCCGCGGGCCCCATCGGCTTCGTCGGCCTGGTCG
>JBOGED010000247.1:0-4248 GCA_050743625.1 Egibacteraceae bacterium
CCGCGACGGTCAGACCGAACCAGGAAAAACCGCAACGTTATTCCTGCCCAGGCCCTAAGTGGTCCCTTCCGGAAATATCGTTACGTATCGAGGGCGGCACTGCGCCCTGCTCGCAAGGCGCGCCGAGAGCGCATATCCGCAAGGCTCATATGTAAGCGAGGCGCAACGCCGCGAGCGCCGGGCGTGGGATGGCCGTCCGAATACCAACGGATTTACGGATGGGACCACTAAGGACGATTGGGAGGCCTATTCGAGACTCAGACGCTCCGGAACGTCAGCAAGGGGCTTGCGGACACTCGTCGGCACACAACGATGGGCGGGACGTGCTACCAGCGGATACTCGGCCGATCACCGGTTGCCTAATGGTCAGAACGTCACCGGCGACGGTTCAGCGCTCGACGCCGTCGTGAGCCAAGGCCGGGAGGGATTGAAGTGCGACAGAAGTTTCTTGTTTGCCGACGTCAGCGGATTGAGGGGGCGCACAGTCCGGATATAACACGCCTGTCTAACCTTGGCGCTGCGCGAGAACGAGATTCAAGCGAGGCGCTGAGCAGGGCGAACGGGATGACAGCGGGAATGCGGGGCAGCCACGAGTCATGAGTATCAGGGTGCTCGTCTGTGACGAGGAGACGCTCGTGCGCGCCGGGTTGCGGGCGATCCTCGAGTCTGAGTCGGATATCGAAGTGGCCGCCGAGACTGGCGACGGTCGCCAGATGGTCGAGGCAGCCCGTGACCTGCGACCCGATGTCGTGCTCATAGGAACCTCGCTACCATTCCTGGACAGTACCCAGGTGATCGCCCAGCTCGCCGGATCGGACACTGAGCAGCCGATACCGGTGATTATCCTCGGCGCTTCCGATGACGAGGATGCGGTGCTCGGGGCAGTCCAAGCGGGCGTCCGGGGGTTCGTGTGCAAGAACGGTCCCCCCGCCGAACTTATCAACGCGATCAGGGTGGTGGCCGCGGGACAGGCGCTGCTGACGCCGTCGGCTACACGCTGTCTACTCGACTATGTGGCCGGCGCGCTCCTGCCCGTGACCACGCAACTGCCCGCGGCCGTTTCCACCCTCACCAATCGTGAGTACGACGTCCTGGAGTTGCTCGCTCAGGGCTACTCGAACTCGCAGGTTGCCGAAGCGCTGTCTGTGAGTCAGGCGACGGTGCGATCTCATGTGCACCGCCTCCTCGCCAAGCTCGAGCTGCACGACCGTGCCCAAGCAGTTGCCTTCGCCTACCAGTATTCCCTGGTCAGCCCCGTGGTGAGCACGGCCAGGTTTGGTAACGCCCGCCGGTCCGGCTTGGATCAGGGTATGAGCCGAAAGCGTTGATGGCGCTCGGCGCAGGAGCCCCACCAGGAGCTGGGGATCTGGGGCCCGCCGCAGGACGCGGTCGACGCGTCCGGGCCCGTCGGCGGCGGTGCACCGTCATCGGTCACGCTCCGCGAGCGCGACGAACCGCATGGTCAGTGTGGCGGGTTCGAACATGCCGGCGGGCGAAGGGTCGATCAGTTGCAGGTCGCGGAGGCGGGCGGCAAGGATCGGCAAGGCCTCGCGCATCTCGAGCCGCGCCAAGGACGCTCCGAGGCAGTAGTGGATGCCCCCGCCGAAGCCGAGTTGGGCGGGACGCCGAGCGGTGATGTCGAACGAGGTGTCGCCGAACGTGGCCGGCTCGTTGTGCGTGGTGCGGAGGAACAGCGACAGGTGCGTCCCGGCAAGGATGTCCAGATCCCGATAGGTGAAGTCCTCGACGGCTATCCGGCCGACGATCGGGACCGCCGGGTTGACCCGCATCACCTCCTCGACCGCCGTCGGGGCCAGCTCTGGCTGCGCGCCGAGCATCGCCCACTGGCCGGGATGCTCGGCGAAGGTGGCCATCGCCAGGGCGAGCTGGTTGCGGGTCGCGCCCTGCCCGCTGAACACGAGCGTGACGACCAGGGCGCGCAGCTCGTCCTCGGTCAGCCGGTCGCCCTGCTCCTCCGCCGCGATCAGCGCTGAGATGAGGTCGTCTGCGGGGTCCTGCCGGCGCTCGGCGATCAGCTCGTCACAGCAGTGGTACAGCCCGGCGAGCGCGGCCTCGATGCGGGTAGGTGCCGGCTCGCGCCCGGCCCGAAACCGAGGCCCATGTCGGTGGCCAGACCCACGAAGCGGCCGAACTCGGGCGCCCGGATGCCGATCAGCTCACCGCTGACCTAGGCTGGGTAGGGGTCGGCGAACTCTTGCATGAACTCGCACTCACCGCGGTCGGCGAACCCGTCGATCAGCTCGCGCGCCTTCGCGCGCATGAACGGCCGGAGCCGATCGACGCTGCGCTGCGTGAACGCTTTGCCGACCAGGCGGCGTAGCCGGCTGTGCGTCTCTCCTTCGAGCGTGAGCAGCATCTGCCTCATCCAGTCCACGAACGGCCCGGAGGTGATGCCCTGCCCGCCAGGAAGTCCATGAATCCATGGCGCAAGGCGACGGTCGCCGAGCAGGGCGGTGCAATCGTCGTAGCGGAGCACAGCTAGCCGGGTGTTTCGCACATGGTGGGCTGTAGGGTGTTCCGGTCGTTTCGGGAGTATCGTGTGGTTGGTTGAGCGGTCAGCGGCGTCGTGTGGGGTCCACACCGAGTAGTTGCAGGATTCGGGCTTGTAGGGGTGGGGGTTGGGGGATGACGGCTGGGGTGGTGGCGGTCGCGGGGGTCAGGCGCAGTCGGGACAGGGTGGAGAGGATGAGCCGTCCGGTGGGTTTGGCGGGTCGGCCGGCCCATAGTCCGGCCAAGACCAGGGCGGGGGCGATGGCTAAGCGCAGGGCCCGTTCGATGAGGCTGAACAGGAGCAGCGCGAGGCAGATCACGCTGATGAGCGCTTGGATGCGCCGGTTGTTCTTGAGGAGCATGGGGGCTACGGCCAGGGGTCCTTTGAAGTTGTGGTAGCGGCGCTCGACCACCTCTTGGCCTTTGTGGCGGCGTAGCACCTCGGCGGCGTCGGCCTGAGTGGGGTCGAGGTTGGTCAGCAGGGCGTACCAGCCGTCGGTGGCGGCCTCGGCGGCGATCGCGTCGTCGTCGAAACGCCAGTCCAGGGTGGGTTTGCCCGCCTCGTCGAGGCCGACTTCGGCGTGTAGGTAGGCCTTGACCTTGCGTTGCGCGGCGATCGCCGCCAGGCGCGCTTGGACCTTGGCGACGCTGGGGTAGTGGCGTCCTCCCAGGCCTTTGTCCAGGCGTTGCAGGTCGTGGCGGGCGCGGTCCAGTTTCTTGTCCCGCGCGGTCTTGGCCGCGCCGGCCCGGGCGGAGGACCACACGAACACCCTGCGCAACTGGAGGACGGGGTCGGCTTTGCGTTTTCCGGCCAGGGTCATGGTGTCCTCGACCACCCGCCATACACCCCGCTGTTCAGGCGGTTTGCGTTTGTCCCGCTCGGCGGCATAGTCCACGAGCGTGGCCGAGGCGACGTCTTGGGCGGCCAGGGTCGCGGTGTCCACGTAGGTCTTGGACGCCGGCGCGACGAAGGTCACGCCCGCTTCGATCATGGCGGCCAGGTTGGCGTAGGACACCAGCTTGGAATCGCCGACCAGCAGGAGCTTGCGTTCTCCCGCGATCTCGCGGAGCGCTTGCATGGCCCCGGTGACCTGGGACACTTCCCCGGCGCCGCCGTCGTAGGCGCGGTGAAAGACGGGCACGCCCCCGTCGGCGGTGACCCCCAGGCCGGTCTGGACCTGTTTGAGGTCGGGGCGGCGGTCTTTGGGGTGGCCGTACCGCGGCTGGGCGAAACCTTCCTCGACGTCGTCGTAGTCGCCGTATACCGAGATCGAGGTCATGTCCGGGTGCACGCGGGCCACGTCGATCCCGAACTCGGCGATCGCGGCGGCGCCCACCGACCCACGATCCCGTCCAGTTCGGGTGCGATCGCGTCCAAGGCACGGCCGATGCGGTCGTCGTTCAACGCGGTGGGGTCGATGCCGTAGATCTCTTCGACCGCCCAGGCCTGGGCCCAGTCGGTGACGTGGACCAGGGGGGTGGGGGAGGTCAGCCGGTTGGCGACCAGTGCCTCGATGACCTGGCCGTGGGTCAGGACGGCGACGTCGCGGATGGGGCAGGCCCGGTCGATGACCCCGGCCAGGTCCAGGCGCCGGCAGAAGTCGGCCACGACGGGTAGCGCGCCCAACGCCTTGTCCACGCTGGGCGGGCCGAGTTGGATCTGCCCTTTGGCGATCAAGGTTTCTCCTTGTTGCCGCCGCTTCACGGGCGGCCGCTGCTATCTTGAAACGAGTCGTT
>JBOGED010000248.1:0-5670 GCA_050743625.1 Egibacteraceae bacterium
GATCCTCCACAAAGCTTCAACTTCTGGTGCCACCCAACAACGAGCCCGTGGCTACTCAAACCAACGGCTTGGGCCTAAATCGGTCACATGGCGCCCAGCAGCTGTGCTCGCCGCCGGCATGGTACCCGCGGCGTACCGCCAGTATTACGAGGTCAGAGCCGTGTAGCCTTCGCGGTGGATTGCGCGTGTCTCCTATGCCTTATGTCAGATCGCCCGCGGCGTCGAATGTGGTTAGCCACTCCCTCCAGCGAGGCGATGGTTGGGTAGACGGTCAACGCAGCACGAGTTTTGGGCGCGGCATGACCTCGCCGTTCGCGCCTCTCAAGGACCGCAGTGTGTGAGCTACATTGCGCTACACTTGCGCGGGCTATGGAGGAGAACGTGCGATGGCACCCAGAAGCACCTCGTTTCGGATCAGTGAAAAGGCCAAGCAGCGCCTGTCAGCCCGAGCCAAACGCGACGGTGTGAGCGTCACCGCCCTTCTCGAGCGGCTCATCATGGAGGACATCGAGGCGCTCGACCATCCTGGAATCATCCACCGTGGCCCGCCCCATGACCGCCGAGCCGCGTTGGCGGGCGGACCAGACGTGTGGGAAATCATCGCCAGACTGCGTGAGCTCGAAGGCAGCGAGGAAAAGCGCATCGCTACGCTCGTGGAAGAGACCGACCTGCATCCCCGCCAGATCCGAATCGCGATCAATTACGCCGCTGAGCACGCCGACGAGACCCAAGCCCGCATCGAGCGCAACGAAGCCGCCGCCGAGGCCAGTCGCCGAGCGGTCGAGCAGCGCCAGGCGCTGTTTGCGTGACCAGCTTTCTGCTGGACGAGATGTATCCGACAGACGCGGCCAGGCTGCTGCGTGAGAAGTACGGCTACGACGCCGTCCACGTCGCCGAGATCGGCCTGCGTGCCACGGACGACGCCGACATTGCCTCCGTTGCTCGTGCCGAAAGCCGAGCGATGGTGACAGAGAACGTGGCCGACTTTGCCGCCGAGCGCGACCTCGTGCTCGTGTTCGCGCTCAAGACGAATCTGCCGGCAGGCGGAGGTCAAGCCCCGGCGCTCGCTGCATTGCTGGATTCTTGGGTCGCCGCTCACCCTGACCCCTATCTCGGCCATCACTGGCCCAAATGACGGCACACTGCCTTCCCGGCACGCGGCCGGGGTTGGCCTATCCGCGCGGCTGGAGTGGCTTCGGGAGCCATGGCCACCGTGGCCGCCGACGGCTCACCTCTCGCCTTACTTGCCGCCGATGAAGACGGTCGGCGCGCCACGCCGGCGGCGTCGGGTCGAATCTCGCGCCGACGCGCGTACGTCGCAGGTACCGATGCGCTAGCCCGGCCTTGCGCGTGTACGCGCACTATAACTCGTGGCCAGAGGAGTGCGCCCGGTCACAGCCGGCTCATACCCTCGTACGTTACGGTTCGGCCTATGTTCGAACATATCGAGTCCGCTGAGGAGCCGGAAGCCTCTGCGGAGGATTCGTCGCCTCTCGACTGCGCAGCAGACCCGATCGCGGGCCTGAGGGCGATGTTCGTCGACATCGTCATGGGCAGGCGGATCGCGTCGGGGCAGGATCCCGTCTTGCGGCCGGTGTTCCTCAAGCCCCACGGCGTCGCCCGCGGGACCTTCGAGGTGCGCCCCGACCTTCCGCCCGAGCTCCGCGTCGGGCTGTTCGAGCACGAGGGGTTCCCCGCCTGGGTCCGCTTCTCCAGCGACACCGTCCCCTCCCAGCCAGACCTGAGGACCACGGTGGGGATTGGGATCAAGCTGTTCGGCGTCCCTGGCTCCAAGCTGCTCGAGCCGGAGACCGACGCGACGACCCACGACTTCCTCCTGCAGAACCATGACGTGTTCTTCGTCGATACCGCCCTCGATATGTGCGAGTTCACCCACGCCGGCGTGGTGCTGGGTGACTACGAGTCGTACCTGCGGGAGCACCCGAAGACCCGGCAGATCCTGGACGACATGGCCAAGGTCGTGCCCAGCGTCTTGGGGACGGCGTACTGGAGCGTCCTCCCGTACGCGTTCGGCTCCCAGCGGTCCGTGAAGTACACGCTGACGCCGCTGCTCCCTCCGGACCCGGTCGGTGGTGAAGCGGCGGACGTGCCTCTGGAAGACCCCTCGTACCTCCACGCGGACCTGCGGCGGCGGCTGTTGGCCGCCCAGGCCAGCTTCGCGTTCTCGGTCCAGCTTCGGACCGACCCCGCGCGCATGCCGCTGGACCAGGCGACGGTCCGCTGGGACGAGGCCGCCAGCCCGCCGATCCACGTCGCCACGCTGACCTTGCCACGCCAGGACATTGACGCGCGCGGCCAGGCGGCGTACGGCGAGAACCTGGCGCTCAACCCATGGCACGCGCTCGCGGAGCACGCGCCTGTGGGGAGTATCGCCCAGGCGCGGAGGGTGGCCTACCAGGCCGCGGCCAAGCTCCGGCGCGATACGAACGGCATCCCGGTCGGCGAGCCTGAGGAGGCGAGGCCGCTCGGCAGTGACCCGAGGCCACGCGATCAGCGGGTCGTCCGCGCCAGGATCCACCCGGCGATCGGCATCGCTCGCGTGGGCAACAGCGCGGAGGAGTGGTTCGCCGGACCGGAGGTGGTGGACCCGTCGCCAGCGCCTCCCGGGTTCCACAAGGATGCCGCGGGCGCCCTCAAACGACAGGCCGCGCGCTTCCGTGTCTACGGCTACAACGCCGCGGGACAGGTCGTCGCCGAGCTCACCTCTGACAACGCGGATATCCGCTGGACCGTCCATGTGGCGAACAAGAAGGCCGCCTGGTACGAGTTCCAGCTTGCGCTCGACATCCCGGAGGCTGCCTCCGCGCCGCAATCTCGGCTCCGAAATCGGACGATAACGGGCGCCGCGCGGGACGATTTGGTGATCGATCCTGGACCGCGCTCGATCCGTGGGCGGGACACGTCCGGGCCGGGCTACCAGTTCGGCACGGGCACGTTCTTCGGGAAGCCGGTGTACCTGGGCGAGCTCCGGACCGACGCCGATGCTGGGCTGCTGTTCCTCGGCGGCCGGGGCGTGTCCGCCTCGCGCGACGGCTCGCCTGCCAGAGATTTCGCCAACAACGACGGCTGGCATGACGACGTCTCGGACGGGCCCGTGATGGCGGAGGTGTCGATCAACGGCCGCCCGATCCCCGTCGACCCCGCGTGGGTGCTGGTGGCCCCACCCAGCTACGCGCCGGACGTGGTGACGGTGCGGACGATGTACGACCTGCTCTACGACATCTCCGTGGCGCAGGGCTCGCTGCCGTTCCCAGAGCGGGTCTCCTTCACCCGCCATGTCGAGCCGGTGCTCCGGCGCCTGGTCAACCTGCAGTGGGTGAATCATGGGTTCGCGGCGCAGTTCGGCTGGGGCGGGCGGAGCGATTTCTCCGAGCGGGACTATCTCGCCCGGCTGGCCAGCAACGATGAGCAGCACGCGGAGCTGCGCAGGCAGATTTACGACACGTTCCGGGACCTGGACCGCGACGGGCAGTCCCCGGTCCCATGGCCATGGATCTACGGCGACGCCATGAGCCTGCCTCCAGTCTCCTCGCGCCAGCACCTCGCCCTCTCACCGACCCAGTACCGGTTGCTGGAGCGCTGGGCCGACGGCGACTTCGACCCAGACCTCGACCTCGATGCGCGGTCCCCGCGGACACTCGACCAGGTGCCGCTCGCCGACCGTCCCGAGATGGTGGACCGGGCCGCGCTGACGTTCTGCCTCGCCGACGCGTTCCATCCCGGCTGCGAGATGACCTGGCCGATGCGCCACGCCTCGATGTACACCGCGCCATTCCGGATCCGGCACCGTCCCGCCGGTGAGCCCGAGCCCTCCTACGGAACGGTCTTGACGCCCGGCGTGGCGCTCGGCGTGGACGGACCGCTCTACGCGCAGGGCCCCGGCGACCTCTCGCGCTGGATGGCGGTGCCGTGGCAGACGGACACCGCAAGCTGCCGCGACGGCTATTACCTGGGATACGGCCCGAAGTACGATCCGTATCTCCCAACCTTTTGGCCTGCCCGCGTGCCAAACCATGTCCTCACGCTTGAGAGCTACGCGATCGTGACGGACTCGGACAAACCTTTGAAGGAGCGCCAGGTCGCTTTCGAGCAACGCAGCACCTGGTACCGGGTCTTGACCGGAACCTATGGGCAGCAGATCAACCAGATGGTGACGGATTTCGGCGAGCTGGGCGTGGTGGAGGCGCGACCGGGAGTGCCCGACGATCCGGCGTTCCCCTCCCAGATGCTCGTCGAGTCACCGCCCGGGCTCTCTACGGAGGGCATCTCTGCGGATGGGAGCCTTGTGATGCTCCACGTGCCCGAGGCGCGTGACCCTGAGGCCGCGCCGATGGCGATCGCGCAAGCCGTCGCGCAGACCGGCCGGCCGGAGGGAGAGGTGACGGCGGGTTTCATCAACAAGGTCAAACGGTTCCAAAGCGGCCGGTAACTGCACGAGGTCCGCGTGAACACGATGATCGGCCCACGAACCTACGACGTCGCTGTCGTCGGCGGTGGCCCGGGCGGGGCCGCCGCCGCCCTGTGCCTGGCGCGCGCCGGCTGGCGCGTGCTGTTGGCTGACGGCGGCGATCCCGCGGCGTTCAAGATTGGGGAGGCGCTCCCGCCGACTGTCTACCCTCTGCTCCGCGACCTGGGCCTATGGGAGAGGTTCTTGAAGGAAGACCACCTTCCGTGCTTCGGCAACGTCTCCGCCTGGGGCTCGGCTGATCTGGGCTGCACCGACTTCCTCTTCGACCCGAACGGTCACGGCTGGCACCTGGACCGGCCGCGCTTTGACCGGTTCCTGCGCGCGGCGGCTCGCACGTCGGGAGCGGACGTGCGAGAGAGGGCAACGGTCTGGCGCCACGTGCGAGGACCGGAGAGCGTCTGGCGCCTCGGCCTCGAGGATAACCAGGGGCGCGTGGAGGTCCGGTGCGGCTGGCTGATCGACGCCACCGGCCGGCGCGCTCGCGTCGCCCGCGGCCAGGGAGCGCGCCGCCGGGTGGAGGACTCGCTGATCAGCCTTTTCGCGCGGTTCCGGCCACCCGGCCACGGCCGGGCGCAGGACGAGGACGTGCGCACGCTGATCGAGGCGGCGCCCGACGGCTGGTGGTACTCGGCGCTGGTCCCGCGCGGGCAGCGCGTCGTCGCCTACTTCACCGACGGGGACCTCTCCCGACGTGGGGCGCTGCGCACGCCCGCCGGCTTCCTCGCGCTGCTGGAGCGGACACGGCACATCAGCGCCTGCCTCGCCACCCACGGATACGTCCTGGAGACCGGGCCGTGCGGCGCTCCCGCCCAAAGCGCATGGCTCGACCCTCCAGCCGGCGACCGCTGGCTCGCCGTGGGGGACGCGGCACTCTCATTCGATCCCCTCTCGTCACAGGGCATCCTCACCGCGCTCGTCACCGGGACGGCCGCCGGCCAAGCGTTGCAGGCGCACCTGTCCGGCGATGCCGACGCCCTCATGGCCTATCGCGCTCGCCTCGCGATGATCGCCGAGGCGTACCGGCGGAACCGGCTCGACTGCTACGGGTTGGAGCGGCGCTGGCCGGACCGCCCCTTCTGGCAGCGCCGGTCCGGCGCTTCATCAGCGGCCTAGCCGGGCGTTCCGCACGTGGTGGGCCGTAGGGTGTCCCGCGTCCGTGTTCCCGAACAGGGATTTCGGGG
>JBOGED010000249.1:0-11471 GCA_050743625.1 Egibacteraceae bacterium
AGTACGCCGCTCGCCGGCTGGTCGTGTCGTCTCGTAGTGACGGGATGACCGAGGTCGACGGGTTGCTGGATCCCCTCGGCGGCGCGCTGGTGCGCTCGGCGTTGGATGCGCTGGCCGGGCCTGACCCAGCTACGCTGCCTGACGAGGAGCGGCGCACGCCCGAGCAGCGCAACGCCGACGCGCTCGTCCAGCTGGCCCGCACGGCGCTGGCCCGCAAAGACGACCTGCCATCGGTGGCCGGGCTGCAACCGAGAGCGACAGTGTTCCTTACTCCGGAGACGTTGGCGGATGAGCCGGGGGCGCCGGCGGCTCAGCTGGACTGGGTGGGGCGGATCTGTGGGGCCACGGCCAGGCTAATCGCCTGTGACGCCAACGTCGTACGCCGCAAGGTGACGCGTAACGGGCGGACGGTCTGGATGGATGTGCGTCGCCACCCCAGCCCTGCGCAGCGGCTGGCGGTCATCGAGCGGGACCGGACCTGCCGGTTCACCTACCCAGACGGAGTGCGGTGCGAGCGGCCTTGGCAATGGTGTGATGTGCACCATGTCCGGCACCATGGGACCGGTGGGCCGACCCTGACGCCGAACTTGGCGTTGCTGTGCGGCCATCACCACCACGCCGTGCACGAAGGCGGCTGGACCATCACCGGCAACGCCGACGCCGTCCTGACCTTCCACCCGCCTCCAGACCCACCCCGCCGACCGCGAAGGCGCCCTCGACGCCCGGCCCCGACCCGGTCAACGGTCAAAGCCAACTCTGGACGCCGCGAGCGCAGCCGGCCGTCGGTCCTCATCGAGTGACGCGGCGGGCAGCAGCACCGGTCCACTGCACATTGACAACTCCATAGTGACTGAGGCCAAGCCTTCCAAGAGGAAGGCGGGGACCCTTGTGGAGGGTCCCCGCCTTGGAAACTGCGATGGGCTAGGCGGCCAGGGCCATCTTGAGCTCGTTGAGGGCGCGGATCTCGATCTTGCGGACGGACTCGCGGGAGAGGCCGAGCTCCTTGCCGAGGACGTCGAGGGTGGCGACGTCGAGGCCGTCGAGGCCGAAACGGCGCTGGAGGACGTACCAGCTGCGGTCGTCCAGGCGCTCGCGTGCGAGGTCGAACAGACCGGAGAGGAACTGACGCTCGACCACCTCTTCGGCGGGGTCCTCGTCGGAGACGGCGACGAAGTCGCCGAGCTCGGCGTCCTCGGAGTCGTGCCCCACGCGGCGGTCCAGAGACGCCATGCCGTGCTCGCTACCGAGCGCGTGACGGACCTTGTCCGGCTCGAGACGCGTGGCTTCGGCGAGGTCGTCGATGCTCGGCTCGTGTCCCAGCTCTGACTCAAGCCGGGAACGCGCCGCACGGATCTTGACCAGCGCGTCATGCACCGCGACGGGGAGGCGGATGGTCGTCTCGCTGGCGGCCACTCCTCGCTGGATCGCCTGACGAATCCACCACGTCGCGTAGGTCGAGAACTTGTAGCCCCGCCGCCAGTCAAACTTCTCCACCGCTCGGATCAGGCCCAGGTTCCCTTCCTGGATGAGCTCGTCGAGGCTCAGTCGCGAGCGGCGCGTGAACTTGGAGGCAACGCTCACCACCAGCCGCAGGTTCGCCGCGATGAAGTGGTCGAACGCCGACTGCCCGTCGCGGACTAGGCGCTCCAAGTCAGCCCGACGCTCATCGGTCAGGCTCTCGTCCGCCTCGGCCAGCAGACCCTCGGCGTCGTGACCCGCCTCGATCTGCTTCGCGAGGCGTACCTCGTCCTCAGCCGTCAGCAGACGAACCTTGCCCAGCTCGGCAAAGTAGAGGTCGAGCAGGTCAGACGGCACGGCAAGGTCTGTGCTGACGCTTGCACCTGGCTTTGTGATCGTTTGCACAATGTCCTTAACGTACTAACGGCCGGCGAAATTCCCAAGTCCAGCGGGAATCTCGACCAGGAACACCCCAAGCCGGGAACAGGGCTCCCATGCGGTTGGCTCGTCGGCAAGCTGACGCAGAGCCCGCATGGGAGCAAGCGTATCCCCACTCGCGAAAAACGCAAGGCCGAACCGGCACACCTTTGGGGGAAGAAAGAACGGTCTCACTCCTCCCTTCTACCGTGGGAGTGAACCCGTTAAACGCCGTCTACGCCACGCGATCGCCAGCGTGGTCCGCGAGCAGCCGCAAACCCTCTACCGCCGCCGCGCATCCTGGGGCGGGGATCAGGCCGTCCAGTGCGCGTTTGGCCTTCGCCGCCTCCAGGCGGGCGGCGTCGCGTGCGAGGACAAGGGCGGGATGGTCACGTAACAGGATGAGCGCCTGGTCGAGATGCTCGTCGGTTGGATCGTCCAGCATGGCCGCCAGCGGGGAGTCAGGACCCTCCGCCTCGAGCGCGAGCAACACGGGCAGTGTACGGATGCCCTCACGAAGATCAGTGCCAGGGACCTTGCCGG
Organism: Egibacteraceae bacterium; assembly: GCA_050743625.1. GTDB lineage: Bacteria > Actinomycetota > Nitriliruptoria > Euzebyales > Egibacteraceae > JBOGED01. Next base: position 2,419 of record JBOGED010000249.1, read on the forward strand.
ATTCGGTCCGCTCACTCGTGATGTCCAACAGGTCGTCAGCGAGCTGGAAGCTCATGCCCAGCCACCAGCCGTAGTCGGTCAGCGCCTCGATCGCCTCCGGCGACTGCTTCGAGAGCAGGGCGCCGAGTCGGCAGGACGAGGAGATGAGAGAGGCGGTTTTCTCCCCGATGCATTTCATGTAATGCTCGCGATCCGGTGTGACAGAGAAGGCACCGTGCGCTGCTGCCTCGGATGACCCTTGGACCTCACGGATCTCGCCCTGACACAGATCGGCGATCGTGCGCGCCATGATGCGGGTGACCTCGACGCCGAGCGAGGCCGATAGCTCTGAGGCGCGGGCCAGCAAGAAGTCACCGGTGAGGATGGCGACGGTGTTCGACCATTTCACGTGAGCGGCCGGAGCGCCTCGCCTGACATCCGCCGCGTCGATCACGTCGTCGTGGTACAGCGTCGAAAGGTGGACAAGCTCCACGACCACACCTGCGCTCACAAGGTCGGGGTGGGTCGAGTCCGCGCCTCCCACCAGCCCTGAGAGCAGGACCAGCATCGGGCGAAAGCGCTTGCCGCCAGCGTCGACGAGGTATCGCGCCGCCTGGTCGACGAACGGCTGCTCCGACGCCACGTGCTTGGACAGATATTGCTCGACAAGGATAAGACCGGGTTGCAAGTCAACGCCCCGCGAGGCACCCCGACGGGTGAGGTCGTCGATCGCCGCTTCTGTGAGACCCATACTCCCTAGCCTAAGCTATGCCGCGAACGTGGCTGCTTGGCGGGCCAACTCCACGACGGGACCGACGATCGGGAGGCCGAGCAGGATCACCGCCGCCGCCGACACCAGGATCCCGCCGGTCATTCCCGGGGTGGGCTCGAGCGGCTCTCGGGTTTCCGAGAGGGGCGGAACCATGAACATCGCGACGATGACACGGATGTAGAAGAACGCCGCGATGAAGCTGGAGATCACCGCGACGACAACCAGGGGCCAGAGCCCCGCCTCGATCCCCGCGCGGAACACGGCGAGCTTGGCGATGAAGCCGGCGGTCCCGGGGACGCCCGCCAGGGCGAGGAGGAACAAGGCGAACAGCGCGGCGGGTAGGGGATCGCGCTGGCCAAGGCCGGCGAGATCGTCAAGCGCCATCGCCTTGTGGCTCCGGCGCTCGAGCAGCGCGAGGACACCGAACGAGCCGATCGACATGAACGCGTAGATCAGCAGGTAGAGCAGGGAGCTGCTCACCCCGTCGCGGCTTGTGGCCATCAGCCCGATGAGCACGTAGCCAGCATGCGCGATGGCCGAGTAGCCGAGCATGCGCTTGAGGTCGGTCTGGACGACCGCGAGGACGGCGCCGAGGACCATCGTGAGCACGGCGATCACCGAGAAGACCGGCATCCACGACCATGAGAGCGCCCCGAAGGCACCCGAGAAGACGCGCAAGAACGCGGCGAACGCGGCCGCCTTCGTTGCCGCGGCCATAAATCCGGTGACCGGAGTGGGGGCGCCTTGGTAGACGTCAGGTGTCCACATGTGGAACGGCACGAGCGCCGTCTTGAACCCGAACCCGACCAGCATCAAGCCCATCGACGCCAAGACCATGCCTCTCGGCGTGCTGGTGATCGTGAACGCCTGCCCTACCGTGGCGATGTTGGTCGTCCCGGCGACGCCGTACGCGAGCGCGATTCCGTAGAGGAGCAAGGCCGACGAGAACGCGCCCAGTAGGAAGTACTTGAGCGCCGACTCCTGCGAGTTCAGGTCACGCTTCGCGAATCCTGACAAGATGTACAGCGCGAGCGAGAGAATCTCAATCGCGATGAACACCATGATCAGGTCGGCGCTGGCCGCGAGCAGCGTCATCCCGGTCGCCGCGAACAACAGGAGCGGGTAGTACTCGCCGCGATGGATCCGCCGCTCCTGCAGGTACGAGTAGGACAGCGGGATGGTCACGAGGCCGGCGAGGCACACGGTCACCCTGGTGAACAGAGCCACACCGTCGACGGCGACCATGTCGCCGATCAGACTCGCCGTGCCGACGAAGGGCTGGCCTTCCTCGTTCATGAGCGTGCCGGCGTAGGTCGCCCACTGCCACGCGGTCACGCCGATGGCGGCGGCGAACCCCACGGCGGTCAGGATCGCTGCGAGCAGCTTGGGCCGGTCACGCCAGATCAGCGTCAGGGCGAACTGTGCCACCCCACCCAGCGCGAGGAGGCCAGCCGGCAGCAAGAGCGTGGCACTCGCCGAGCGCATGAACCCGCCGGTGGCGACGAGCACGCCCATCGCGACGAACGACGCCTTGGCCCGGTCACGCCCCGCGGTCTCGAGGATCAGCACGAGTAGGCCGGCGCCGAACAAGACCAGCTCAGGACTGATCTCCGCCCACGCGATCGGCACGCCGGAGATCGGGCCGGTGACCTGGGCCAAAACCGCGCTCATCTACTCTCCTCCAACGCGACTTGTCCGTCCAACACGACCTCGACCCGGTCGAGTACCTGCGCGACCGAGGGGTTCACTCGGTCGTAGAGAGGCTGCGGGTACAGCCCGATGGCGAGCATCAGGAGAAGCAAGGGAGCGACGACGGCGATCTCCCGGGGCTTCAGGTCGGGCAGGCCGATGGCGAGGCCGCCGACCGGCCCATGGAACATCCGCTGGTACGCCCACAGGAGGTAGAGCGCCGCGAGGATGACCCCGAAGGCGGCAGCGACCGCCGCCCAGGGCACCGTCTGGAATGTGCCGAGCAGGATCGGGAACTCACCCACGAACCCGTTGAGACCCGGGAGCGCGATGGAGCTCATCGTCGTAAACAGGAACAACCCGGCGAACACCGGAGCGGCCTTCGCGATACCGCTGTACCTGGCGATCATGCGGTCGTGCGTGCGGTCGTACATGAACCCGATCAGCAAGAACAGCGCACCGGTCGACAGGCCGTGGTTGACCATCTGCACGACGCTGCCGGCCGCCGCGGTTTCGTTCAGGGCGAAGGCGCCGATCACGACGAAGCCGAGGTGGGCGACCGACGAGTAGGCGACGAGGCGCTTGATGTCGGACTGCATCATCGCGACGAGCGCGCCGTAGAGGACCCCGACCAGACCGAGGATAAGGAGGATGGGCGCGAGACTGACCGTGGCCTCAGGGAAGAAGGGGAGGCTGTACCGCAGGAAGCCGTAGGACCCGATCTTCAGGAGCACCGCGGCAAGGAGCACCGACCCGACCGTGGGCGCCTCCGTGTGGGCGTCCGGCAGCCACGTGTGCAGGGGGAACAGCGGCACCTTGATCGCGAAGGCCAGGAAGAACGCCATGAACAGCCAGATCTGCTCTTGGAGGGACAGACTCAGCGTCGTGAACGTCTCGTAGTCGAAGGAGGTGCCGCCCGCCTCGAAGTACAGGTACAGGATCCCGACGAGCATGAGCAGCCCGCCGATCAGCGTGTACAGGAAGAACTTCACCGCCGCGTACCGCCGGTTGGCGCCGCCCCATATCCCGATCAACGCGTACATCGGGACGAGCTGTGCCTCGAAGAACACGTAGAACAAGATCAGGTCCAGCGCGCAGAACACGCCGACGAGCGCCGCCTCCATCGACAGCAGGCAGACGAAGAAGCCCTTCGGCCGCTCGGTCTGCTCCCACGCCGCCAGGATCGCCAGCGGCATGAAGAGCGTCGTGAGCAGGATGAGGAACAGGCTGATGCCGTCCACACCCAGGCGGTAGCTCACCCCCCAGTCGGGCACCCACGCGATCCGCTCCTCCATCTGGAAGCCGGCCACGCCGACCTGGAACTGGCCGAGCATCACCAGGGACACGACGAACGTCACCAGGCTTCCGCCGAGCGCGACGGCACGCATCTGCTCGCGCGAGCGAAGCAACCCCACACCGACGGCGGTCAGCGCGGGCACCAGGATCAGCGCGGAGAGCATCAGCGCCCCCCGACCAGGAACAGGACCGCGATCAGTACCGTGCCGAAGAGCACCGCGAGCGCGTAGCTGCGCACGAACCCGGTTTGCACCTGGCGGCCGACCGACGCGATGCCGCCGGTCAACCGCGCCAAGCCGTTCACGGCCCCGTCGACGACCTCGCGGTCGAAGCCGGTGAACGCGAGCGCGAGCCGCTCCCCCGGGCGGGCAAGGACCCGATCGTAGAACTCATCCACGGCGAAGCCCTCACGGGCGACTTTCCGTATCCCTCCGCCCACCCCGACCGTCGCGATGTCGACCCTGCGGTAGAGAAGGAAGCCCGCCACCACGCCAAGGACGGCCGCGAGGACGGCCACGCTGACGAGCACGATCTCGCCGAGGAACTCGGCGCTCGCCTCAAACCCCACGACGCTCGGCTCCAGCCAACCATGGAGGAACCCAGACTCGGGGTTGAGGTTGATCAGGCCACCAGCCAAAGCTCCTACCGCCAGCACCACGAGCGGGAACGTCATCGACGCCGGAGCCTCATGTGGGTGCGCGCCTTTGGGCCAGCGGGGATCCCGGAGGAAGATCAGCACGAACCAGCGGGTCATGTAGAACGCGGTCAGGGCCGCGGTCAGCACGGCGAGAAGCCAGATGCCCTGCGCACCCGAGGTGGTCGCCGCCGACGTGAGGATCTCCTCCTTCGAGTAGAAGCCCGACAGGAACGGCAACCCCGCGATCGCGGCGGTCCCAACGAGCGCGGTCGTGCCCGTCACCGGCATGGCCCGCCACAGACCACCCATCTCGCGCATATCGGTCCGGTCGAGCAACGCGTGCATCACCGCGCCAGCGCACAGGAACAGCAGCGCCTTGAAGAACCCATGCGTGAGCAGGTGGAACGTCGCGGCGGTGTAGTCGCCGAGCCCGACGCCGATGAACATGTAGCCCAGCTGGCTGATCGTCGAGTAGGCGAGGACCTTCTTCAGGTCCATGTGCGCGCAGGCGGTCATCGCGGCGACGAGTGCCGTCACCGCGCCGATCCAGGCGACGAGCAGGCCGACGTCGGGGATCAGTGTGTAGATCGGCGACGCTCGCGCGATCAGGTAGACGCCCGCCGTGACCATCGTCGCCGCGTGGATCAGCGCGGAGACCGGCGTCGGGCCGGCCATCGCGTCTGGCAGCCACACGTAGAGCGGGATCTGGGCGCTCTTGCCCGCCGCGCCGACGAACAGCAGGAGCCCGATGGCGACGAGTGCCCCGGTCGCGACACCCGACGCCCGTGGGAGCACCTCCGAGAACTCCAAGGACCCGAACGTCGCGAAGATCAGGAACATCGCGATCATGAACCCGACGTCGCCGACGCGGTTCACGACGAATGCCTTCTTCGCGGCGGAGGCGTACTCACGCTTGGTGAACCAGAACCCGACGAGCAGGTAGCTGCACAACCCGACGAGCTCCCAGCCCACGAACAGGACGAGGAAGCTCGACCCCGTCACGAGCACGAGCATCGAGGCGGCGAACAGGTTCAAGTACGCAAAAAAGCGTGGGTATCCCTCGTCGTGCTCCATATACCCCAACGAGTAGACGTGGATGAGCAGCCCCACCCAGGTCACGAGCAGCAGCATCACTGAGGCCAGCGGGTCGATCAGGACGGCCCAGTCCACCTGGAGGTTGCCCGCGTTCAGCCAGGTGGCGACTGTGACCTCGAACACCCGCGCTTCCGCGGGCTGGCCCAACAGCTGCAAGAACACCAGGGTGGCGGCGGTGGCGCTAAAGCCCACCGCCGTGATCGCGACCCAACCCGACAGCTTGCCGAGCCGCTTCCCGAAGATCATCAACAGGCCGGCCGAGATCGCCGGCACGAGTGGGATCAGCCAGGCCAGCGCGATCGGCGAGCCAGGTGGGGGGACAAGGACATCGGTCATAGTGAGAAGTCCCTCGCTACGCGCGCAAGGAGTGGGCCTCGTCGGCGTCCACGGACGCCTTGAGCCGGAACAGGTTGACGACGAGCGCGAGACCGACCGTGACCTCCGCCGCGGCCACCGCGATGACGAAGAAGGACAGGACTTGACCGTCGAGGTTGCCGTTGATCCGCGAGAACGTCACGAACGTGAGGTTGACGCTATTCAGCATCAGCTCGACGCACATGAACATGATGATGAGGTTTCGCCGGATGAGGACCCCCACCAAACCCACGGTGAAGAGCGCGGCGGCAAGCACAAGGTAGTAGCCGGCTGGGACGATCACTGGCCGACCTCATCGGCGGGTGTCACGGCCTCGACGAGGTCGCTGGCGTCTTCGCTCTTGCGACCGAGGATGATCACACCGACGGCCGCGATGACGAGGAGGACACTGGCCACCTCGAAGGGCCACACGTAGTCGGTGAATAGCAGCTCACCGATCCCCCGGACGTTGCCGCCTCCCGCGGTGGCGGCGAGGCCCCGGCAGGCGGTGCCGGCGGCCGTCACCCCGTCCGGCGCGACGTTGCAGGCGGCGGCGGGACCAAGGAAGGGGCTGGCGGCGCCGGCGACGAGCGCGGCGAACAGGAGCACGCCGAGCACGAGCGCCGCGGGTCTCTGGCCAGGGATCTCCTCGCCGGCCTCTTGCTCACGGCCGACCCCGAGCAACATCAGCACGAAGAGGAACAGGACCATGATCGCACCCGCGTAGACGATGACCTGGACGACCGCCAAGAACTGCGCCTCCAGGACCGCGAACAGCAGCGCGATCATGACAAAGTTCGTCACCAGCATCAGGGCGGCGTGCACGGGGTTGCGCAGGAGGATCATCGAGATCGCGGCGCCGAGCGCGATCGGCGCGAGGATCCAGAACACCCAGAACTCGGCGGAGCCCGAGGTCGCGGGCAGCTCGAGATCGACCGGAGCCTGCGCTTGGGCCAGCACCGGAAGCAATGCGTTGATCACGGCTTCTCCTCGGGACGCCCAGGGCCAGGGACCGGTGGCGGCGGCTCCGTGCCGCCGCCGACCAGCGCGACGGTGACGGGATCCCCACGCTCGTCGGGATGGGGCGAGTACACATCGTGGACGTTGGCGAGCGGGTCCTGCGCGGCGAAGCCGTTCTCGTAGTAGTCGATCCGGCGGGCTGCTACCTCGGCGTTGGTATGCGGCAGCGGCTTCGCGCCCTCCGGCAGCGGGGCGAGCAGCTGCTCCTTGGTGAAGATCAGCGCCTCGCGGCTGTCCCCGGACAGCTCATAGTCGTGGAGCATCGTGAGCGCCCGGGTCGGGCATGCCTCAATGCATAGCCCGCAAAAGATGCACCGGAGGTAGTTGATCTGGTAGTCGATGGCGTAGCGCTCGGCGGGCGAGTAGCGCTGCTCGGCGGTGTTGTCCTCACCTTGCACGTAGATCGCATCCGCGGGGCAGACCCACGCGCACAGCTCACAGCCGACGCATTTCTCCAGGCCGTCGGGATGCCGATTGAGCTGGTGCCGGCCGTGGAAACGGGGCTGAGGCTCACGCTTGACATCCGGATACTGGGTCGTGACGACCGGGCGGAACATCGTCTTGAACGTGAGGGCGAAACCTTTTCGGAGCGCGTCGAACATGTTTATGCACCAACCTTCTCACGGGGTCGTGGAAGCGCTTGACCGCCGTCTCCGCTGGGGTCCTCGTCGCTGTCGTCCCATCCATCGCCCGGGGCCCCGCCAGCGCCGCCTGGCTTGCGGTCCAACAGCGGTGCGAGAAGGTAGAGCACCGCGGCGACGATCGCGGCGGCCGCGGCATAGCGAAGGATCGTGCTGCGCTGCGCCGACTGGCGGACGACGACCGAGAAGCCGGTGAGCAGCACCCACAGCAACCCGAGTGGGAGCATCACACGCCAACCGAGGTCCATCAACCGGTCGTAGCGCAGCCGGGGCAGCGTCGCTCGCAACCAAATGAACACGAAGATGAAGGCGCAGGTCTTCACGACGAAGTAGACGACGGGCAGGACCGCCTGAAGGAACGGTGGTCCGAACAACGGACCCCCCGGACCGCCGAAGAACAACGTGACGGTCATCGCCGACATCGTGATGACATTCATGAACTCCGCCAGGAAGAACATCGCGAACTTCGCGCCCGAGTACTCGGTATGGAACCCGGCGACGAGCTCGCCCTCAGCTTCCGGAAGGTCAAACGGCGGCCGCTGGGTCTCCGCCACCGCGCCGATGAAGAACAGGACGAACGCCGGAAGCATCGGCAGGAAGTTCCAGGACGGCAACGGCAGGAACCCGAAGAACGGCTGTGACTGAGCGGCCACGATATCCGAGGCGCGGAGCGACCCGGTGAAGACGAACACCGCGGCCACGGCAAGGCTCATCGCCAGCTCGTAGGAGATCAGCTGGGCGCTGGAGCGCACCCCGCCGAGCAGCGGGTACTTCGATCCCGACGACCACCCCGCGAGCACGATCCCGTAGACGCCGATCGAGCCCATCGCGAGCACCCAGAGGAGGCCGATCTCGGGATCCCAGACCTGGAGGCGCACCACGCGCCCCGCCACCTCGAACTCACCGCCGTACGGGATGACCGCGAAGGTGAGCAACGCGACGACGGCCGAGATGATCGGCGCGGCGATGTAGACGACCTTATCGACGTTGAAGGGGGTGATGTCTTCTTTGAAGAACAGCTTCGCGCCGTCGGCGATCGTCTGGAGAAGCCCGAAGGGACCGAGGCGGTTGGGCCCGATGCGCGATTGCATCTTCGCCACTACCCGGCGCTCACCCCAGATGAGCACCGCGGTCCCACCCAGCCAAAGGACAAACGCCCCCAGCGTGACAAGGAGGATGATGAGAAACCCCACGGCATCCACTTACAAGACCTCCAACCGCACGCGGATCCCACCAAGCTCGGATGGCGTGACATCAGTCGAGTTCCGAGGCAGCACCACGCACCCCTCGACCACGCCAGAGCTCACGCTGACCGGCAAGGTCACGCGGCCGCTCGGCCCCACCACCGCGACGTGCTGCCCGTCTTTCAGCGCGAAATCCCGCGCGTCCGCCGGGCTGACCCGTACGGAAGCGGGCGGAGCGGAGGCAAGGAGCTCCTTCGCCCCAACCAGCATGTTCCCCCGCCCAATAAGTGCATCAAGCGTAACGAGGGCCAGAGGGTAGGCGGCGTCAGACTCCGGAACAGCGGCCTTGGGGCGGTCGGCGGAGCGACCTAAAAGGATCTCAGGAG
>JBOGED010000250.1:0-7164 GCA_050743625.1 Egibacteraceae bacterium
GGTCGGCGACAGACGCCACCGCCACGCCGCGGTCGAGCGCCGCGACCGCGAACGCCCTCGCGTGATCAGGGGAGAGGGGCCGGATCGCCTGCGCGAGCAGCGCAGTCTCCAGCTCGAGCAGCTTCTCTGCCGGGGTCGCGGCTTCGAGCAGCCGCTCCCGGAGCAAGGCGCCGGGGCGGCCCCACAGCGCATCGAGGTCGACGAGGTCACCGCGGGTCGCGGACGCTGGCGCGGGGAAGAAGGCATACGCGCCGCCAGGTCGGAAGGCCACGCCGACGATGGTCTCCAGGTCAGCCGTGTCGATCGCCACCGGCTCGTCGCACGCACCCTGCAGGGCCGCGCCGCTGACGCGCCGCATCGTCGCGCCGTGTTCGGACCGCAGCTCATCCTTGCCCAGGTTCACGAGGAGCTGCATCTCCCCGGACGGCAGCACCCGCTGTCGCCCATGGGGCGCGCGCGTCTCGACGTACCAGAGCACGTCAACGAACGGCGCGAGCGCCGGAGACGACGGAGATGCCACGACGTCCATCCCGCCGGCAGCCTACCGTGGTACGAGAATGCGCGTACCTGGGCCGGTTCTTGCGGTGGCTGGTGGTCACGTCGCGATCCTCCTGCTCGTTGCCGGCCGGTACGGCTATCACCGTGACGAGCTGTACTTCCTGGAGGCCGGTCAGCACCTGGCGTGGGGCTACGTCGACCAGCCGCCGCTCGTCCCGCTGCTGGCTCGCGCTCAGGTTGCGCTCCTTGGGTCGTTCGTGGCGGCGATCCGGGTGATCCCGGCGCTGGTGTCGGGGGGCGTCGTGGTGCTGGCCGCGCTGCTGGCCCGCGAGCTTGGCGGGGATCGGCGGGCGCAGATCGTCGCCGCGGGCGCGGTTGCGGGGGCGGGGTTCGTGCTGGGTGTTGGCCACCTGTTGTCCACGGCGACGTTCGACTTCGCGTTCTGGATGGCGCTGCTGGTGGTCAGCGCACGGATGATGCGCACTGGTGAGCCCCGTTGGTGGCTGGTGTTTGGCGGCGTGGCGGGCCTGGCATTGTGGAACAAGCAGCTCGTCGTGCTGCTGGCAGTCGCCCTGGTGGGTGGGCTGGTTATCGAACGGCGGTGGGACTTGCTGGCGCCGCGCTGGCTGGCGGCGGGAGGCGCGCTGGCGCTCGTGATCGCGGCGCCAACGATCGTGTGGCAGGCGGCGAACGGCTGGCCGCAGCTCGAGATGGCCCGAGCGCTGTCCGAGCGGCTCGGCGGCGAGAACCGGGCGCTCCTGCTGCCGTTGCAACTGCTCATGCTGGGTCCGCTGCTCCTGCCGCTCGGCCTGGCGGGCGCCCGGGCGCTCTGGGGCCGTCAGGGGGGCCCGTTGCGGGTGTTCCGCCCTCTTCTCTGGGCGTACGGCGTGGCCTTGGCGGTCACGTTCGTGACCGCGGGCCGGCCCTACTACCCGCTGCCGCTTGCGGCGGCGATCGTGATCGCGGGCGCGGCCGCGCTCGGTGGCCGCGACGCATCCCGCAGGCGGCTCACCGCGCTGGTTGCCGCGAACGCCATCTTCGCGGTCTTTGTCGCGCTCCCGGTCTTGCCGCCCGCCGTGCTCGGCGACACGCCGTTCGGCCAGATCAACGACACGCTGGTCGAGACCGTGGGCTGGCCTGAGATGGTCGCTACCGTCGCCGCGGTCGTCGCGGGACTGCCAGAGGGCGAGCGCGAGCAGGTCGTGCTGCTCACCGGTCCCTACGGCGAGGCGGGCGCGCTCGACCGCTACGGACCCCAGGCGGGCCTTCCCCAGCCGTACTCGGGGCACAACAGCTACTGGCACTGGCGGCGACCCGGCAACGACGCGGCGACCGTGGTCGCCGTGCGGATGTCCGGTGAGCTCCTCGACGACCACTTCGCGTCATGCCGCCGGGCGCCCAGCATCGACAACGGGCTCGGCGTCGACAACGAGGCTCAGGGCCAACCGGTGTGGGTGTGCCGTGGCCTCCTCGGTAGCTGGCGGGAACGCTGGCCCGACTTCCGCCACTACAACTGACCTAGGCGCTTGGACCACCGTGATCGACAAAAGTTGTCGATCTGTCGGTAAGCGATTCCTTGGGTCTGGAGCGGTGGGGCATCGAGGACGCATCCGTCGGCGACCTCGCGCAGCCCCTCCGGGTGCTCCGTGCATCCAGATTTGGGCCAGGCCGGCGTGTCACGCACTGTTCACGGATCCTTTGGTTGCCTAGACAACCGCGCGGTGTTGCACTTGGCGCGGGATGGCGACGTACCTGGCGATCGCGGATGAGGTGGAGCGGCGGATCAGTGGGCAGCCGCCGGGAACCCGCGTCGCGTCTGAGCACATGTTGGCGGCGGAGTTCGGGGTCAACCGGCTGACCGCGCGGGAGGTGCTGCGGGATCTGGAGCGCCGTTACCTCGTGCGGCGGGCGCAAGGGGCGGGAACGTTCGTCGCCGAGCGGTTCACCTACCGGGTCGCCGCCGGCACGCCGCCGAGCTTCACCGAGACGCTCCGGCAGGTCGGGGTCGAGCCGCGCCAAGAGATCATCGAGGTGCGCACCGAGCCGGTGCCGGCCGAGCTGCTGCGCCCGCTCCAGCTCGCCCAGGGCGACAGGGTCACGATCGTGCGGAGGCTGAGCTGGATCGACCGGCGGCCCGTCAGCTACGGCGCCTCGTGGCTCCCGGCCGATCGGGTGCCTGATCTCGCCGGCCATATGGGGGAGCAGGGCTCGATCTACCGGGTGCTGCGGGACGCGTTCGGGTTCTCACCGGTCCGGCTGTGGTGCCGCGCCGAGCTGACCTGCGCGCCGCCGGACGTCGCGGTGTGGCTTGGCTTGGAGGGCCGGCCGCTGGTCTGGCACCTGGAGAGCGGGAACGCGGAGCGACCTGGGGGGCAGCGGCTGGAGGTCACTCGCGGCTGGTTGCGAGCCGACGTCTTCCGGCTGGTGTTCGAGTTGGGCGCGGTACCGGAGGAGGAGCGGGAATGAGCAGGACCCCTGAGCAACGCGCCGAGCTGCTCGCCGTGGCGGACGCGGGCGAGGTCGTCGCGCTCGCCGAGCGGTGCCTTGCGTTGGGAGCGGCGCCAGCCATCGTCGCCGAGCCCGAGGCCGGCCTGGTCGTCCTCCAAGTCCGCGAGCCGGTCGCGGGAACGCGCTTCTACCTGTGCGAGGTCCTCGCCACCCGGGCGGAGGTCGCGGTCGACGGCGTCCCGGGCTGGGCGATGCGCCTGGGAGAGGATCGAGCCGCCACCTTGGCGTCCGCGATCTGCGACGCGGAGGCCGAGGCTCGCCGGCCGCTCGCCGCCGAGGTCGAGGCGCTGTGCGACCGCGCCGCCGAAGCCGAGGCGCTCCAGCGGGCCGCACAGTGGCGGGACGTGGCACCCACGATCGTGCAATTCGAGGAGCTCGACACGTGACCGCCCGGCTCGGCCACCATGCCTCGCAACAGGTGTTCCGTGAGCTGCTCGGCGTTCTCGCACGCCCGGGCACCCTGGGGCGGCTCGGCGCCATGGCGCCGCATCCCGCGCTCCTCGTGCCGCTCGCGCTCGCCGACGTCGACGTTGGCGTCGCGGTGCTCGATCACCGCGCCGGCCAAAGCGACGAGTGGGAGCGGCTGGTCTGTAAGGCGACCGGCGCGCGCCGGATGTCCCTCGATCGAGCGGAGATCGTCGTCGCGCTCCGCTCGATCACTCCCGGCGAGGTTCGCTCGCTTCGCCGCGGCAGGGCGGACGCGCCGGAGCGGGGAGCACGGCTCGTCGTGGCCTGCGACCGGATCGCTAAGGACGGTGGCGACGTCGCCGTCGAGCTGGCCGGGCCTGGCGTGGCCGGCACGACCCGGCTGGGGCTCGACGGGGTCCCCGCTGATGCCATCCTGGCGTTGGCACAGGTCAACGCCGGTTTTCCTGCTGGGGTGGACACCTTCCTCGTGGCCGCCGGCGGCGCGGTCGCGGGGCTACCCCGCAGCACGAGGGTCACGATCCTGCACTCGGAGGAGCGGCAATGGGCTACGCGGCGGTAAAGGGTGGGCTGGAGGCGGTCCTCGCGGCCGAAGACCTGGTCCGCCGCCTGCGCGTCACCGACGAGAGCCGGTGGCTGGAGGACGATCAGGTCGGCGGCCGGCTCCGGCTGGCGGTCGATCGGGTGCAGGGTGAGGGTGGCCTGTGGGCGCCGAGGCTCGCCGCCGCCGCGATCCGCCAGGCGGAGGGCGACCTTATCGAGGCCGCGCAGCTGGTCCGCTCGTACCGCTCCACCCTGCCGAGGCTGGCTTATACCCCGCCCGTCGACGCCGACGAGATCCAGGTCGCCCGGCGGGTGGTCCCGGCCTACCGCACCCCACCCGGCCCGCAGCTTCTCGGCCGGACGCTCGACTACACCGGCCGGCTGATCGACTTCTCCCCCGAGGCCGCCCAGCGGGCAGCGGTGCGATCCAACGGGACGACCGCCGCGCCCGCGGCCGCCGACCCGAACGGCGACGCGCGGCAACCCCGCCGCCTCCTGCACCTGCTCCGCGAGCGCGACCTGCTCGTCGAGCGGCGAGAAGACGCGGACCCCGACCCGTTCGACATCACCCGCAGGCCGGTCACGGTCCCGGCGCCGCGGTCTGCCCGGCTCGCGGTGCTCGCGTTGGGCGAGACGGGGGCGCTCGTGAACCTGTGGTACCAGGGCATCCGCGGCCCGAAGGCGCACGTCCACGAGCTGACGCTCGGTGAGGTGCGGACCGGCACGCTGCCGGTCCGCGTCACGCACCCGCGCACTGGCCGCCCGGTGATCGTGGGGAGGGTCGGCGTGACCGAGATCGAGGCCATCGACGACATCCGCGACGGCGACCCGGCGAGGTTCGACGCCGGCTACGGGTTGGTCCTTGGCCACAACGAGCGCAAGGCCATCGCGATGGCCGCCCTCGACGTCGCGATCGAGCGGGACCGCGGCCGCAGCCCGCTCGAGCAGTCGGTGCTCCAGACCTGCGACGGGCTCGACGCGTCGGGGTTCCTCGAGCATCTCAAGCTCCCGCACTACGTGACATTCCGGTCGATGGTCGAGCGCAAGGAAGCGGTGCGGGCGGCGGAGGCCCAGGCGTGACCGGCGCGATCGAGGACCTGGTCGCCCCCGCCGCGCCCTACAGCTGGGGGTTCCTGGACGAGCAGTCGAAGCGGGAGATCCGCCGCGCGATCCTGACGGCGGTGGCGGTGCCCGGCTACCAGGTGCCGTTCGGGTCGCGGGAGATGCCGGTGGCCCGCGGCTGGGGCTCGGGCGGGTTGCAGGTGACCCTCGCGATCGTCGGCTCCGACGACGTCGTGAAGGTGATCGACCAGGGCGACGACGCCGGCGTCAACGCGGTGAACCTGCGGCGGCTGATCGCCAGCACGACCGGCGTGGCGACCACGACCGACGCACGCGACGCCACCATCGTCCAGACCCGCCACCGCATCCCCGAGGACCCGATGCGGGCCGACCAGGTGCTCGTGCTCCAGGTCCCCGTCCCCGAGCCGCTCCGCACCGTCGAGCGCGGCGAGGCCGAGCAGCGGGAGCTGCACGCTGAGGGCGACTACGCGCGCATGTGGGTCAGCCTGTACGAGGACCTCGTCCGGCACGGCGTGATCACGCGCACGACCGGCTATCCCTGCCTCGTCGGCGGCCGGTACGTCATCGCCACCTCGCCGATCCCGCGCTGGGACTGCCCGAAGCTGCACCAGTCCGAGCATCTCTCGGTGTTCGGGGCCGGCCGCGAGAAGCGCATCTACGCCGTTCCCCCGCACACCGACGTCGAGCCGCTGACCTTCGAGGACGTGCCCTTCGAGGTCGAGCGCACGCCAGGCGCGGCGTGTGCCCTGTGCGGCGCTGTCCAGGCGTACCTTGTCGAGGTTCCCGGCGAAGGCAGCCGGTGGATCTGCAGCGACACCGACTGGTGCGGCAGGAGGGCGTGATGAGCTGGGCGTTGCGAGTGGCCGGGCTCGGCGCGGTCTACGGAGGTGGGTGCGAGCGCTGTCCCGACCGGACCGGACCAGACGTCGGCCGGGTCGTCTGCGACCGGTGCGGCGCGGTGGTCGCCGCGTGGGACGTGTCGTTCGAGGTGGCGGCCGGCGAGTCGCTGGGCGTCATCGGCGAGTCAGGGTCCGGCAAGTCGACCGTGCTGCGGACGATCGCCGGCGACCTAACCGCGCGGTCGGGAGCCGCCTGGCTCCGCAGCCTCGACGGTGGCACGACCGACCTGTTCTCCCTCGACCGCGCTGCCCGGCGGCGGCTGCGCACGAACGAACTTGGCATCGTATACCAGGACCCCGCCGAGGGGCTGGACCTCGACATCACCGCCGGAGGCAACGTGATCGAGCCGCTCACGGCCGCCGGCTGGCGGCATTTCGTGCGGATGCGGTCACGGGCGGCCGAGCTGCTGGGCCGCACCGAGGTCTCCGTGGACCGGATGGACGACCTGGTCCGAACATTCTCCGGGGGGATGCGCCAGCGCGTCCAGATCGCGAAAGCGCTCGCGAACTCGCCAGGTGTGGTGCTGCTCGACGAGCCGACCAGCGGGCTCGACGCCTCAGTCGCCGCGGGGGTCCTGGACTTGATCCGTGAGCTGTCGGAGGAGCTGGGGCTGGCCACGGTAGTCGTGTCCCACGACTTCCAGGTGATGCACCTGCTCGCCCGCAGGGTGCTCGTGATGCATCACGGCCGGGTGGTCGAGGAGGGCCTGACCGACCAGCTGCTCGAAGACCCGCAGCACCCCTACAGCCAGCGGCTGGTCGCCGCCGCGAGGTGACCTTTGGATCCCGTCCTCGACATCCGCGGCTTGCATAAGACGTTCACCCTATACGCCGCCGGGAATCGAACGGTCGAGGCCGTGCGCGGGGTCAGCCTGCGCGTCGGGGCGGGCGAGCACGTCGCGCTGGCCGGGCCGAGCGGCGCGGGCAAGTCCTCGATCCTCAAGTGTGTCTACCGGACCTACCTGCCCAGCGCGGGGACGATCCATTTCTGGCCCGCGTCCGCCGGCGCGCCCGTCGACCTCGCCCGCCTCCCCGACCGCGAGGTAGCCGGCCTGCGGCACACCGAGATCGCGTACGTGTCGCAGTTCCTGCGGGCCGAGCCGCGGCGTAGCGCCCTGACCGTGGTGGCTCGCGCGGGGATGCGCGGCGGGATGGACGCGCGGCTCGCCGCGCACGCGGCCGCCGAGACGCTGGGGCGGCTGCGCCT
>JBOGED010000251.1:0-2901 GCA_050743625.1 Egibacteraceae bacterium
GCGGTCGTGCGCGGGCTGGTCGACCGCTGCGACCTCGGCGGGCTGTACGTGACCGGCGGCGACGTCACCGGCGCGATTCTCGGCGCGCTCGGCGCCCGCGGGATCGCGGTCGACCGTGAGCTGGCGCCGCTGGTCGTCGCCGGCTGGCTCGCCGGCGGCTGCGCCGACGGGTTGTCGCTGGTCACGAAAGGCGGTCTCGTCGGCGACGCGGTCACCACGGTGGCGGCTCTGGAGCATCTCCGTCTTCGCGCGAGGAGGTATGACCCATGACGGTGCTAGCCCTGACCCTCGGCGACCCCGCCGGGATCGGCCCCGAGATCGTCGCCCGCACGCTCGCGTCGCCCGACCTCGGCGAGCGGGCGCTCGCGGTCGGCGACGCGCGCACGCTGCGTCGCGCGGCCGAGGTCTGCGGGCTGGACGCGGAGATTCACCCGATCAGCCGGGTGGACGAGGCGCTGTTCCGCCCGGGCGTCCTCGATGTGCTCGACCAGGACGTGCTGATCGCCGACCCGACCTGGGGCAAGGTCGACGCCAACGCCGGCCGCGCCGCGATCGCCGCGGTCGAGGCCGCCACACGAGCCGCGTTGCGCGGCGAAGTGACCGCGGTCGTCACCGCGCCGATCCATAAGGAAGCGATCTGGGCGGCTGGGTCCCAGCACCTCGGGCACACCGAGATGCTGGGCGAGCTGACCGGCGCCGCCCTCGCTCAGACAATGTTCCTCGTGCGCGGCCTCAAGATCTTCTTCACGACCCGGCATTCGTCGCTGCGCGAGGCGCTCGACGGTGTCACCCGCGACCGGGTCGAGCAGGCGATCGCCGACTCGTGGACCGCCCTGCGGGTGCTGGGCCACGAGGAGCCGCGCCTCGCGGTCGCCGCGCTCAACCCACACGGCGGCGAAGGCGGGACGTTCGGGACCGAGGAGATCGAGCACATCGCCCCGGCCTGCGCCGCGGCCCGGCGCGACGGCATGCCGGTCATCGGCCCTGTCCCCGCCGACAGCGTGTTCCACCAGGGCCTGCAAGGCCGCTTCGACGCCGTGCTCAGCCACTTCCACGACCAGGGCCACATCGCCGCGAAGACTGTCGACTTCGAGGGCGCGGTGACCGTGACGATGGGGCTGCCGATCATCCGCACGTCGGTCGACCACGGCACCGCATTCGACATCGCCGGGACCGGGGCCGCTTCCCACCGCGGCATGCTCGCTGCCACCCGTGCCGCCGCCGCGCTCACGCCCTACGCGGCGCGCGTGCGCGAGGCCTACGGATAACGCAGCAGCGCGATCCGAGCCCGTTCCACGCCCGTGCCAGCGCACCCAGCGGGAAGGATGGGCGCTGTGTGGGAGCCGGTGCGGATAGGTAAGCGGCAAAGGCGCTGCGATGACTGTGCCCCATCCTGCTATGGCCACTTACACGAACACCCTCGCTCGGACCGACAACGGTACATTGCGGTTTCTTACGGCTCCTATGGCGGGATGGGCGCCGTGTGTGCTGCCTGGCTACCGGTCCGACGTGCGCAGGTGCACCGCACCCATGGCGGGGTCATCGCGGTGCGCGCCGGGCGTGACCGGGCGGCGGCGTTTGCGCCGCTGCTGCCGCCCCGCCCGCATGTGGTCGCCAAGCGGCACTTGCGGGCAACCCTCGGCGGTGGACCCGTTCGCCGTCGACCGCGATCCGCTGTACACACGCTAACCGGCACAGCTCGAAGGCGGCGATGGTCAAGGGAGCCAGATCGGTATCGTGAGCCGCCGCCTAGCATCAGCCTTCGGCGGACGTCCATAGCAACCGCAAGTCCCAAGGAGAGGTTCGCGTGTCGGCCTACGTGATCGTCATAATCGAGGTCACCGACCCCCAGGTCTATGAGGCCTATAGGCAGTGCGCTCCTGCCGCCATCGAGCAGTACGGCGGCCCTTACCTCGTGCGGGGCGGGCAGCTAGAGGTGTTGGGGGGCGACCCACCGGCCGCCCGCGTGGTGGTTCCCGAAGTTCCCCAGCTTCGAGGTGTCGCAGCATTGGTATCACTCCGAGGAGTACCAGCTTGCGCCGCCATCCGGCATCGGGCGGCGGTGTCAAGGCTCTTCGCGGTGGACGGCGTCTAAGCCTGGATCCACCAGGAAATGCGCGCCAACGCGCAATTTGTAGGGGTCCAGCAGCGGGCATCCCACGTATCGGCCAGTAGCTGGCAGCATTTGCGCGTGGGCGCGCAAATGCTGCATGTTCACAGGTCGACGACGTGCCCCCAGCATCCAGGCTAAGGGGGGCGCTAGAATCCGACTCCGTGGCGAACGCAGGGCTGCAGCCTGAGCATGTGCGCGGGGAGACCGTCCATGTCAACCACTGGTTGACATGGACGCCGGGGGCTTGTTGACATCTCGGCGACGGGCCAGCAAGTCGCCTGCACCACCCGCAGCTGCCACCAGTACCAAGGAGGGGCGGTGTTTACGCTCACACGCGCCATGCTCATCAATTCTGAAACCGACGAGCCGAAGGTCACCAGGGAACGCCGGGCAGCGACCAAGAGCGCAAACACGCGGCCGAGATGAAGCCACATTCCCTACAGTCCGCCAACGCCACACTGGACGCGATCCGACAGATGGTAGCGGAAGGGCAACTGTAGCCAGCACGAGAAAGCAGCGCATGATGACAGATTGGATCAACGACTACTACTGCGACGTCGATGCAATGCGACTAGAGCCGTTCGTGGCGCGCCACACCGATGATGTGGAGTTCCGCCTCGGCAGCGGACCACCAGGGCCTCGGCAAAGTCGGTGGTGTATACGGTTGACCGGGTTGGACGTTGGGTGCTGGCTTTTGCCGGCAGCGGCTGGTAGAAGTCGTGCGTGACCAACAGCGTGCGCGAGGGTTTGGTGGTGCGGCCTGTCCGCCGTGACGAGGTCGAGCGGTT
>JBOGED010000252.1:0-3236 GCA_050743625.1 Egibacteraceae bacterium
GTTCGGAGCGGAAGCCGACGCGGCGCGACCTGCGACCCAAGGCGAACAGCCCCACCACCACGACGACCCACGCCCAGTGCAATGGCCAGGTCCAGGTGTTCTCGGCGACGTAGTCGGGGAGCGCCCATTTCCAGGCCTGGTAGAGGGGGTTGGCGGTGCGCCAGAAGTCGACGATGAGGGTGAGCCGGCCGGTGCTCGTCTCTATGACGAGCCACCCATAGGAGACGATCCCCACGAGCCCGACCGCGGTGAACAGGCGTGAGGTTCGGACACGGTCGACCCACCACGCCACGGCAATGACGACGAGGCCGAGGATCACCACGATCTGGCGGCCCGGTACCCAGAAACCCTGCGCGGTCAGGGCGACGAACGTCGCGTTCAGCCAGCCGGCGGCGACCGGCGCCACGATGACCGGCCAGCCAGTCGGCCGTGCCCGCAGCAAGGCCGCGACCGCCGGTATCGCGAACAGCCAGGCGGGTTGCCACGCCGCGATCCCGAACTTGCGCCCCACCAGCAGGCCGATGAGACGCTGGCCGCGGCCGAGGTAGTTCGGGTGAAAGCCCACGACGCCGAGCTCACCCGTGACGAAGTGGTCCCCGGCGGCGTACGGGGTCCACCCACCGTAGATCGCCTGGTGAAGGCCGAGGAACACGAGTCCCGCCGCCGCCAGCCCGGCGGTAAACCCCACCGCCCCGGCGCGGTCACCGCGCCGCCAGAGCCGCACCAGGCCGATCGCCGCGAGCGTCCCAGCCACTGGCACGTACTTCACCGCGAGCCACGGCAGCGCGACGATGCCCGAGCCGAGCAACCATATCCCGCCGCGGCTCAGCGACCCGGTCAGCGCGCCCGCGCCGGCGACCACCACGAGCGCGGCCACCAGCTCGGGGTAGACCTGATGGCCGTAAGCGGCCAGTGGCATTGACGCGCCGAAGATCACGACCACCAGCGAGGCCACCCCCGCCGAGACGCCGAAGCGCCGGACCGCCACCCACAGCGTCGCCGCTCCCAACAGCCCCGCGACACCGGCGAGCGCGAGCTTACCGCCCACCCAACCACCGGCGGCGACCGCGGGGGCGAGGAGCAGCGGGAGGAGGGGATCGTGGGGGCTGACGCGGCGCCCGCCAGGCAGCGGTTTCGTCTGCTCGGGCAGTTGGGCCTCGTGGAACGGGCGCCAGCGCTGGGCCGCGAGCTCGTCGGCGATGTCAAGGTCGCCGTCCTCGGCGATCGAGATCGCGCTGAGCAGGTACTGCGGCTCGTCGGCCGTGAGCTGGGCGCCATACGTCGCCCGGCACCACAGGCCCGCCGCCGCCGCGAGGGCGCAGAGCAATCCGGTGACAAGCAGCCGGGCCCCCGAGGGCCCCCCGCCGGCCTTATCCCTGCGCTTCTTCACGATGCGTGAGAAACCCTGGCCATAAGAGGTCTGCTGGCGCTAGCCGGCGGCGAGTCCGCTCTCTCTGATCATCTGCGTGGTCTGCTCGTAGCCCTCGCCGAGCTGGCCGAGGTCGACGTTCGGGAGCTGGATCTCCCCGAGGTCCGGGATGTCGGTCGCGGGTGGGACACCCTCAACCAGTGGGTACTCGAACGTCTCGTCCGCGAAGTAACGCTGGGCCTCGTCAGACAGCAGGAACTGGATGAAGCGGGCGGCCGCCTCGGACTGATCGGAGGTCCTCAGCACGCTCGCGGTCGTCTCGAGAAGGACCGAGCCGATATCGCCGTCAGGGAACACGTAGTTCCGGCTTGGCAGGCTGGGGTCCTCGGCCAAGAACCGCTCGTTGTAGTAGTGGTTGACGAGACCCATGGGGATCTCCCCACGGCTGACGGCCTCGACGATCGCGTTGTTGTTCGCGTAGGTCGGCGATCCTTCCTCGGCCATCGCCCGGAGCCACTGCATCGTTCGCTCGTCGCCCTCGATCTGGCGCATCGCCGTGACGAAGTCCTGGAACGACGCGTTCGTCGGCGCGATCCCCACCCGGCCCGCGTACTCAGGGGCCGCGAGATCGAACACCGACCGGGGCAGGTCTGACTCCGCGACCAGCTCAGAGTTGTAGACGAGGACACGGAGCCGCGCCGTCAGCCCGACCCACTCCCCGTCCGGCCCGCGAAACCGCTCCGGCACGGCACCGAGCTCTGAGGCCGGCAGTGGGGCGAGCATCCCTTCGCTCAGCAAGAAGCCAGTCGCGCCCGGCGCCTGGGAGATGAACACGTCGGCTTGCGATCGGTCGCCCTCCTCCGCCAGGGTGATGGCCAGCTCCTGCGTCGTGCCGTACTTCACCGCGATCGGAGTGCTCGTCTCCTCGCTGAAGCGCGTGAGCAGCGGATCGATCAGCTCGCGGGTACGGCCGGAGTAGATGACGAGCTCACCGTCACCGCCGCCGAAGGCGCTGCAGCCGGTGGACAGCAGCGTGAGCATGATCATGAGAAGAATCATCCGCTTCATAAGTCCCGCCTCGATGATCCGTCGTATTGAAGTAAGCTTCACTGTACCGGCTGGGTTGTGGGAGGGCGGGAACTCAGCGGGCTGGAGCTCAAGATGGGTGGACCTCGGTGGCTGTGGATCGGGGCGGCGCTTCTCTGTGCCGCGGTGGTGGCGCTCGTCCCAGCGGTCGATCGTCTCGCGCTCGCGTCCACGTGGCGAGCGGCGGTCGCCGACCCCACGGGCCTCGCCGCGGTGCTCACCATGACGTGCTCGGCGTTCATGCTGCGAGCGGTGCTCTTCAGGCGGGTGCTGCCCGCTGTCTCATTCGGTCACAGCCTCGCCGCCATCCACGTGTCTCTGGCGGGGAACAAGCTGCTCCCGTTGCGGCTCGGTGAGACGCTCCGCGTGACGAGCGTCGTGCGGCGGACGGGAGTGTCACTTGCCGAGGCGACCGCGTCGACCGTCGTCGTGCGGGGCGCGGATGTCCTCGCGGTCATCGCGATCGCCGCCTTGCTGGGGCCGCACGTCCTCGCTGGTCCGTCGCGATTCCTGGGGGGGCAGGTGTGGATCGTCGCGCTGCCCGCCTGCGCGGCCGTCCTCGCGGGGATCTGGTGGTTGCGCCGCCTCAGCAGCCCGCGGATGCCTGCCCTAGACGTCGGGGTTGGCGCCGTCGTGGCGTGGTGTCTGGAGAGTGGGGTGATGTGGCAGGCGGCGCGTTGGGCCGGTATCCCGCTGAGCCCAGTCGAAGCCGTGCTCGTCACCGCGCTCGTCACCGTGGCGCAAGTCGCCGCTATCGCACCCGGAGGGCTGGGGACCTACG
>JBOGED010000253.1:0-9500 GCA_050743625.1 Egibacteraceae bacterium
GCGCATGCGTTCGAGGCGGCGGTCAGTGGCTCGGCGGATGGCGAGCCACTCGCCCTCGCGACCCAGCGCACGATCCTCGGTGGGTTCTGGCAGGCCGACCAGGAGGAGCTGCTCGCCGAGTACGCCGAGCAGCGCTGGGTGGAGGTGCTGGAGCGCATCTGGGCGGAGCGAAGCGTCGACGAGGCGCTGGGTCTCACCGCTGGCGTGTACCCGGCAACCCAGGTCTCCCGCGCGGTCGTCGCCGCGGCCGACCGCGCCCTCGCCGGTGACGTCTTGCCCCCCGCCGGCCGCCGGACCGTGACCGAAGGCCGCGACGACACCCTCCGCGCGCTGCGCGCAAGGGCCGCCGACGTGGAGTAGGTGGTGGTTATGACCCGGTGGTGAGCACCTCGACCTCGCAGCGGATTCCTGGGGCCTTGGCGAGCCGCGTGTCCGCCGTGACGAGGGGACACCCGAGGGCCTCGGCGAGCGCGATGTAGACACCGTCGTAGGTGGTGACGGTATGCCGGAGTTCCCAAACCCGGGAGAGCAGCCCGCCATGCGGGTAACGGGTGAGCGGGAGGTCGGCAAGGTCGTCGAGCGCGGCTCGAGCCCGTTCAGCCTCTAAGACGCCCTGCACGACTGAGAGGCGACGGAGCGCATGCGTCACCTCAACGTCCAGGACATGAGGGACGGACTGGTCCGAATCGTCGGTAAGTCGTCCCCGCAGTTGTTGACCGAAATCGCCTTCATCCAGAAGGAACGGGACGATCACGCTCGCATCGAGCACGCTCAACCCCGTTCCTCCCGCCCCTCATTGATGATGTCGACGTACTGCTGTGGCGTGAGACGGAGACCGCTCCCACGAGAAGCGGCTCGGTCGAGCACCTCTTGCATGGTCGGCCGTTCGGCCTCGTGTCTCAGCAGGCGCAAGGCATAGGCGGATAAGGAGAGTCCCTCTCTCTTGGCGCGCTCGCGGAGCACATCCAGCGTCTCGTCGGGGACATCGCGGATTTGCAGTGGCTTACCCATGAGGCGCAGCCTAGCACAGTTCGCATGCGTAATGCATGCATCTGCTAGTCTCCCATCTCGATACACTGTCCCCGTCCGCTTGTGAAGATATTCACAAGACCGAAGGAGGGTCCGTGACCGAGGTGACGCACGCCGATGCCGTGGTCGTCGGCGCTGGTCCCGGAGGTTCGGCCGCCGCGAAGTTCCTGGCTGACGCTGGCTGTGACGTCGTGTTGATCGAGAAAGAGGCGTTCCCGCGGGACAAGGTGTGTGGCGACGGGTTGACGCCTCGGGCGGTCAAGGCGCTGCAGTCGCTCGGCCTGCACGAAGAGGCCGAGGGCAACGTCCCGGGATGGGCGCGCCAGGATGGATTGCGGATGTACGGCGGGGGAGTAGTGCTCGACCTGCCGTGGCCACGGCTGGACGATTGGCCGTCGCATTCGCTCACGGCGACCCGGTCGCTGTTCGACCACACGCTGGCAAAGCATGCGCAGAAGGCGGGGGCACAGCTCTGGGAGGAGACGGAGGTCAGTGGCCCGGTGTACCTCACGGCTTCGGAGCGAAGGGTCGCGGGCGTGGCCTACACCCGGGCGGACGGCCGCGAGGGCGTCGTCCGCGCTCCGATCGTCATGGCCGCGGATGGAGGCTCGTCCCGGTTCGCGGTCACGATGGGATTGCACCGCGACGAGAGGCGCCCCATG
Source organism: Egibacteraceae bacterium (assembly GCA_050743625.1). Lineage (GTDB taxonomy): Bacteria > Actinomycetota > Nitriliruptoria > Euzebyales > Egibacteraceae > JBOGED01. The sequence goes on from JBOGED010000253.1 coordinate 1,692, forward strand.
GGTGTCGCGGTGCGCGCCTACTACCGCGGTTCGCGGACGGACCTGCGCATGATGGAGGGCTTTCTGGAGCTGTACCGCGGCAACGAGCTGCTGCCCGGCTACGGCTGGATCTTTCCCTTGGATGACGGTCTCGTGAACGTCGGATGGGGTCTGCTCAACACGTCCGAGCACTTCAGGTCCACCAACTACCGCAAGACGCTCGACGAATGGACCGCTTCCCTTCCAGAGTCGTGGGAGATCAGCCGCGAGACGATGGTAGGACGACCCCGGGGCGCCGGCCTGCCGATGGGGCACAACCGCAAGCCAGCGGTGTACAAGGGCGTCATCCTGGTCGGTGACTCCGCAGGGATGGTCAACCCATTCAACGGCGAGGGCATCAGCTACGCGATCGAGGCCGCGGCGTTCGCGTCTGAGATCGCCGTCGACGCCCTCCAACAGCGCTCCGATAGGCCCTTACAGCTGTACGCGCAGCGTCTGGCATCGGAATGGGGTGGTTATTACACCCTCGGTAGGATGTTCGTCCGTATCATCGGGCACCCCAAGGTCATGCGCTTCTGCACCGTCCATGGGATGCCTCGCCGTCGCGTGATGGAGTTCGTGTTCCGCCTGATGGCGCATCTCGTCAATCGTAAGAGCCGCGATCTGACGGACCGGGTGATCAACATGCTGTCCGCCGCCGCCCCCGCCGCGTGATCGCCATGTTGGCGGCCAGAAGCGGCCACCCTTAGGCTTGGTGCTCCGCTCCACCCTCGAAGACACCCCACCGGAGGAGACGACCCCCGTGCTCGCCCAATACCTTCCAGTTGTGGTGTTGTTCGTCTTGGCGTCGGTGTTTGTCGTGGTCTCACTGTTGGTGTCCAGCAAGTTGGGTCCTGACCGCCCGAATCCCGTCAAGCGCGCGGCATACGAGTCCGGGATCATCCCCGGCCCCGAGACCGACACCCGCCGGAGCCGCTTCCCGGTGAAGTTTTACCTGGTGGCGATGCTCTTCATCATCTTCGACGTCGAGGCCGTGTTCTTGTACCCGTGGGCGACGGTGCTTCGTGACCTCTCTTGGTACGGGCTCGCGGTGATGGCGGTGTTCATTCTTCTTCTTTTCGAGAGCTACTACTACGTCCTCCGCAAGGGAGGCTTGGAATGGGACTAGAGACACGGCTGCCCAGCGGCATCCTGCTCACGTCCGTCGAAAAGTTCGTCAACTGGTCACGGGCCGGTTCACTCTGGCCCGCCACGTTCGGGCTCGCCTGCTGCGCGATCGAGATGATGGCGACCGGCGCAGCCCACTACGATCTCGCGCGTTTCGGCATGGAGGTCTTCCGTGGCTCGCCGCGCCAGTCGGATCTGATGATCGTGGCGGGACGCGTGAGTCAAAAGATGGCCCCCGTGATCCGCAACCTCTACGACCAGATGGCGGACCCCAAGTGGGTCATCTCGATGGGTGTCTGCGCGTCGAGCGGCGGCATGTTCAACAACTATGCGATCGTCCAAGGGGTCGACCACATCATCCCCGTCGACATGTACGTTCCGGGCTGCCCGCCCCGCCCGGAGATGTTGATGGACGGCATCGTGAAGCTTCACGAGAAGATCAAACGTGAGCAGTTCGTCGAGCGACCCCGCCACGGCGAGTCGATGGCGGACTTCCGCGCACGCACCGGCTGGACCGATGGCGAGACGGTCGCGCCGATGACCACCCCCGCGCTGACCCAGCTACAGCGCAAGGAGGAGGTGGTCGGAAGATGACTGATCACCGCCCCACGGGCGGGGGCCCGGACGCGTCGACAGCGTCCAGGCCCAATTCCCCAGCTCCTGCTGCGGGCCCCAACAGCACGAACCCCAACATGGCCGCCGGGGAGCAGGCGAAGCTGCTTGATGGCGACCTCGCCGTCCAGCTCGACGAGAGGCTCGCCGCGCTGCGCGATCACCTGGTCGCCGCCTTCCCGAGCCTCGAGGTGATCGGCTTCCGCGGTGAGCTCACGCTGATCTCGACACCATCCCAGCTGCTCAACCTGCTCCAGTTCTGCCATGACGACCCGATCGTGCGGTGTGAGCTGCTCGCCGACCTGTCCGGAGTCCACTGGCCGGGCGGGACCCGCATCGAGAACGCGCAAGAGACGACCGGCTGGCCCACCTACGAGACTGACCAGGGTCCAGGCCGCGTCGAGGTCGACTACATCCTCCGCTCGCTTGCGCATAACCACTGGTTCCGGGTTCGCGTCACGACGCCGGACGACGCGCCTCGCTTGCCGAGCGTAACGGGCATCTACGGCTCGGCCAACTTCATGGAGCGAGAGGCGTACGACTTCTTCGGCGTGCGCTTCGACGGCCATCCGAACCTTACCCGCATCCTGATGCCGGACGACTGGGAGGGCCACCCGCACCGCAAGGACTACCCACTCGGCGGGGTCGAGGTCATGTACAAGGGCAAGACCGTTCCACCGCCGGACCAGCGTCATTATTAGGTGGTCAACCAGATGAGCGACATCGACGTATGGGCGCCGAGAGCGCCCGCGGAGTTCACCGTCAGCGGCGGGGAGTGGCAAAACCTGCCAGACCGGGTCGACGACGACCTGATGATCATCAACATGGGACCCCAGCATCCGTCGACTCACGGTGTGCTGCGGATGATTCTCACCCTGGACGGCGAGACCGTCATCGACAACCAGCCGATCATTGGCTACCTGCACACGGGCATCGAGAAGAACGCCGAGTACCGGCCGTGGGTCCAAGGCGTGACGTTCGTCACCCGGATGGACTACCTGTCGCCGCTGTTCAACGAGCTCGCCTATTGCTTGGGAGTCGAGAAGCTGCTCGGGATCACCGGCCAGGTGCCCGAGCGCGCCCAAGCGATCCGCGTGATCCTCACTGAGCTGAACCGGATCTCGAGCCACTTCGTCTGGCTCGCCACCGGCGGCCTCGAGCTGGGGGCGATCAGCGCGATGCTCTACGCCTTCCGCGAGCGTGAGGCGATCCTCGACCTCTTCGAGTTCGTCAGCGGGCTACGGATGAACCACGCGTACATCCGGCCGGGTGGCCTTGCCGTGGATGTCCCGGAGGACTTCGTCGAGCGGGTCACGCGCCTGTTGAACAACCTGCCCGACCGCTTCGACGAGTTCGACGACCTGCTCCGCGATAACCCCATCTGGATCGAGCGCAACACCGGCATGGGGGTGCTCACCGCAGGGCAGTGCCTTGACCTTGGAGTGACTGGGCCGATGCTGCGCGCCGCTGGCGTCGCCCACGACCTGCGCAAGACCCAGCCCTACTGCGGCTTTGAGCAGTACGACTTCGACGTGCCGACGGCCGAGACGGGTGACGCCTACGGCCGCTTTCTCGTCCGGATGGCCGAGCTGCGTGAGTCGCTGAAGATCGTCCGCCAGGCGCTGGACCGCCTGCCCGGCGGACCCGTGATGGTGCAGGACAAGAAGATCGGCTGGCCCGCCCAGCTCGCGCTCGGCCCGGACGGGATCGGTAACTCCAAGGAGTACATCGGCAAGATCATGGGCCAGTCGATGGAGGCCCTCATTCATCACTTCAAGCTGGTGACCGAAGGATTCACGGTCCCCGAGGGTCAGGTCTACCAGGCCGTCGAGTCGCCCCGTGGCGAGCTGGGATACCATCTCACCTCTTCCGGGACGAACAAGCCGTACCGTGTCCGTGTCCGCGACCCTAGCTTCATCCACATCGGCACCATCCCGACCATGACCCGTGGCTTGCTCGTCGCCGACGTCATCGCCGCGGTGGCCAGTCTCGATCCCGTGATGGGAGGAGTGGACAGGTGACCGCGCATCCTCCGGCAGGCGCCGGGCAGATGCCGTACTCCTGCAAGCCGCAGCTGAAAGGCAAGACGCCTCTTGTTCACTACTGAATTGCGCGGCAAGGCTGAGGAGCTGATCGCGCGATATCCCGTGCCGCGCTCGGCCCTGCTGCCGTTGCTTCACCTCGTCCAGTATCAGGACGGGTATGTCTCGGACGACGGCATCGCCGAGTGCGCGGCGCTGCTCGGGCTGACGAAGGCCGAGGTTCAGGCGGTTTCGACCTTCTACACGATGTACAAGCGCGAGCCCCTGGGCCGTCACCTCGTGAGCGTCTGCACGAACTTCGCCTGCGAGGTGCGCGGGGCGAAAGAGGTCTACGCGAGGCTGTCCGAGCGGCTTGGGATCGGCCACAACCAGACCACTCCCGACGGCGCGATCACGCTGGAGCACGCCGAGTGCCTCGGCAACTGCGATGGCGCTCCGGTCGTCACGGTGGACTACCTGCACTACGAGCGCATCGGCTCGGACCAGGCCGTCGACCTGGTCGAGCGCCTGATCGCGGGCAACCCACCACCTCCTACCCGGGGGTTCACTCCCCCTGGGGTACGCGAGATCGAGTATCGCCTGGCGTGTCTTGACGCGTCGGCCCGGGAAGCTGAGGCCGGTGTGCCGTCGCCGGGCCGCGGTTCACGCCGTGGCCGCCCGGATGTCGAGACACCCGACACCGAGGCCAAGCGCGTCCCCGAGCAGCCTGACGTCAGTTACCCGACCGGGAGCACGAAGGCGGAGCCGCGCGATGCCTGAGGTCAAAGTACTGACCAAGCGGTTCGAGCAGGCCGACGCGCACACGCTCGACGGCTACCTGAGCTCGGGCGGGATGAGCGGCATCCGCCGGGTCCTGGGCGGGATGGCACCCGCCGACGTCGAGCAGCTCGTGAAGGACTCGGGCTTGCGTGGCCGAGGTGGCGCGGGTTTCCCGACGGGGCTGAAGTGGAGCTTCTGCCCCAAAGAAACCGGCAAGCCCGTCTACCTGGTCGTCAACGCTGACGAGGGCGAGCCCGGGACGTTCAAGGACCGCGAGCTGCTGGAGCGGGACCCCTTCCAGCTCATCGAGGGCATCCTCGTCGCGGGCTACGCGCTCCGCAGCCAACGAACCTTCCTCTTTCTCCGTGGCGAGTACGTGTGGCCGGGCGTTCGCCTGGAGCAAGCCCTCGCGGAGGGCTACGCGGCCGGTTGGATCGGACAGGACATCCAGGGCTCGGGCTTCGACCACGACATCACGCTGCACAAAGCCGCGGGCGCGTACATCTGCGGCGAGGAGACCGCACTGCTCGAGGCCTTGGAGGGCCGCCGCGGCCAACCTCGCCTGCGCCCGCCGTTCCCCGCCGTCGAGGGGCTGTACGCCTCGCCGACCGCGGTGAACAACGTCGAGACGATCATGGCGGTCGCGCACATCGCCGAGCACGGCGCCGACTGGTGGCGCCAGTGGGGACCGGAGCGGTCGCCCGGCACCAAGGTGTTCTGTGTCTCCGGCGAGGTCCAGCGGCCAGGCAACTACGAGTACCCGATGGGGACGCCGGCCCGCGAGATCATCGACGAGGCCTGTGGGGGCATGCTCCCCGGTCGCGCGTTGAAGTTCTGGACGCCCGGAGGATCCTCGACCCCGCTGCTCACCGCCGACCACTTCGAGATCCCAATGGACTTCGACTCGATCGCCGCGGCGGGCTCGATCATGGGCACGGCGGCGATGATGATGTTCAGCGCCCAGACAAGCGTCGTGGAGGCCGTGCTCAACTGGACCCGGTTCTACGAGCACGAGTCCTGCGGCAAGTGCACACCATGCCGGGAGGGCACCTTCTGGCTGTCCCAGGTGCTCGAGCGCATGTTGGACGGCCGTGGCACGACGGCCGACATCGACCTGCTCGACGAGGTCGCCGACAACATCTTCGGCCGCTCGTTCTGCGCGCTCGGCGATGGGGCGGCCAGCCCGATCAAATCGTCGATCAAGTACTTCCGCGACGAGTACACCCAGCTGGTCGAGCGCGGGCGCGCTCTCACTGTGAGCAGCAGATCATGAGCGACACCGTCACCTGCACGATCGACGGCACCGAGGTAGCCCTGCCGAAGGGCACCTTGATCATCCGCGCCGCCGAGACGTTGGGCATCACGATCCCCCGCTTCTGCGACCACCCGCTGCTCGACCCGGTCGCCGCATGCCGGCAGTGCCTCGTCGAGGTCGAGGGGCAGCGCAAGCCGATGACCGCCTGCTCGACGCCGATCGGTGACGGGATGGTGGTCAAGACCCACCTGACCTCCGAGGTCGCACGGAAGGGTCAGGAGGGACAGTTAGAGTTCCTGCTGATCAACCACCCGTTGGACTGCCCGCAGTGCGACAAGGGCGGCGAGTGTCCCCTGCAGGACCAGGCGCTCGCGCACGGTCCGGGCGATAGCAGGATGATCGATAGGAAACGGCGGTACCAGAAGCCGATCCCGATCTCACCCCAGATCGCGCTCGACCGGGAGCGGTGCGTGCTCTGCGCCCGGTGCACGCGCTTCTCGGCGGAGATCTCCGGCGACCCGTTCATCGAGCTCTTCGAGCGCGGGGCCTTGGAGCAGGTGGCCATCTACGCCGACGAGCCGTACTCCAGCTACTTCTCCGGCAACGTCGTCCAGATCTGCCCGGTCGGAGCGTTGACCGCCTCGAGCTACCGGTTCTCGTCGCGACCGTTCGACCTTCGCAGCGTCGACGGGATCTGCAACCAGTGCAGCGCCGGCTGCAACCTGCGGATCGACGTGCGCCGTGGTGAGATCCAGCGCCAGCTCGCCCGCACCCATATGGGCGTGAACGAGATGTGGAACTGTGACAAGGGCCGCTTCAGCTTCGAGTACGTCGCGAGCCCTGACCGGTTGCGCCAGCCGATGGTCGACGGCGCCGGGCAGCCATGGTTCCGCGCGCTCCGCGCCGCCGCCGACCGCATCAAGGCCGTCTTGGACACGCGCGGTCCCGAGTCCGTCGGCGTCATCACCGGCGGGCGCCTGACCGACGAAGATCACTTCGCGCTCTCGCGCTACGCCCGGGACGTGCTTGGGACGGACAACGTGGACTTCCGGATGGCGCCGCGCACCGAGGACGAGCGTAACGTGTTCGCCCGGATCGCAGGCGCGGTCACCGCGACCTACGGCGATGTCGAGGTCGCGCCGGTTGTCGTCGTGGCCGGCCTCGACACCGAGGAGGAGGTGCCGATCCTGCACCTCCGCCTGCGCAAGGCGTGGCGCAAGCACCGTGTGCGTCTCGTCGTGGTCGGCCCCGTGCTGGGGTCGCTTGAAGAGATCACGTGGGACTGGGTCCAGACGGCGCCTGGTGACGAGGCCCAGGCCTTGAGCGCCCTCGCCGATCCGGGATCGACCGACTTTGGCGATGCCGGCGAAGCGGTGCGCGAGGCCGGTTCTCACGTTCTCGTCCTGGCCGGCGAGCGGCTTGCGCTGTCACCTGGGGCGCTGCCCGCCGCCGCCAACCTGGCCCACACGCTCGGCGCGAAGTTCGCGTGGGTCCCCCGCCGCAACAACGCCCGCGGAGCGGTCGATGCGGGCCTCGTTCCCGGCCTGCTTCCCGGCGGGCGCCTGTCGGGCAAGCCCGGGCTGGACACCCGCCAGATGCTGGAGAAGGCCGCGGCTGGCGAGCTGAAGCTGCTCCATCTCGTCGGCGTCGACCCGGCTCGCGACTTTGAGGACCCGCAGCTGGCTCGCCGCGCGCTGGAGCGCGTCGACACGCTGATCGTCCAAGACATCCTGACGAACGCCTCTACTCCGTACGCCGACATCGTCCTCCCCGCGGCTGCGCCGCAAGAGCGGGTGGGCTCGTTCACGACGTGGGAGGGAAGGAGGCAGCCCTTCCCCCAGGCTGTCCCGGCCCAGGGCCTCGCCTTGCAGGACTGGGACATCCTCCGCCAGCTCGCCCGCGCCCTCGGCACCGATCTCGGCTGGGAGACGGCGAACGATGTCCGCCTGGAGGCGGCGCCTGCCATGGAAGCGTCCAAGACGGGCGGCCTTGGGG
>JBOGED010000254.1:0-4532 GCA_050743625.1 Egibacteraceae bacterium
CCGACCTGTTGAGGCTCGCCCAGGGCCGGCGCCGGCGGTTCCGGGGCGGCACCCTCGCCGAGTTCGCGCTCACGGTCCCCCGCAGCCCCGACGACGATCTTTACGAAGCGCTGCGCCTGCACGAAGACGGCAGCGTCTCCTTATGAACGGAGAAGATGTGGCTCTCACCGAGTTCAGCGCCCCCGGCAACCTGACCGACTTCACCGCCGCAGAGGGCGCGGCGTGGAGCCGCTTCCTGTCCCGCGCGTTCGACGAGCGCAAGCAGGACGGCGACGGCAGCGCCCGCGAGCAGTGGTTCAACCCACTCGGGGTGGAGCTGGCGGCCGACGCCGCCGACCGGGCGATCACGTGGAGCGCCTTTCCCCGGCGGATCACCCTGAGCCTGCCCGCCGGCCCCGCCCGCTGGCGGGCCGCGGACCGCGGCCGCGACGTCCAGGACGAGTACTGCGAGTGGAGCGTCGAGCGCGCCGCGGGCGGCAAGGTGAAGCGGGTCACCTTCACCTGTGAGGGGCCGGAGTACTGGCGGTTCCTCGCCAACTCCTCCCCCGACACCGCGCTGGCGCTCTACCAACAGCATGTCAGCCCGACGGTCCGCACAGAAGACATCTTCGCGCCGAACGGCCGCTACATCGAGCGCAACCGGTGGAACAACGGCACGGCGACCGGCGCCATGCATCTCATCCAGGCCAACAACACGCTGCTCGCCGAGATCGAGCTCGCCGCCGCCGCCACCGTCCAGCGCCAGCGCGGCGGGCAGCTGCTGACCACCGAGCAAGAGCTGATCGAGTGCAGCCTGTACGGCGAGCCCACCCGCAACAGCGACCCGCACATCGGCGGCGAGGTCAACGCCCTGGCCCGGGCAGGAGCCGACGTCACCCTGCACAACCCCGTTGGCCTGTACATCGACGGCCTGTCGACCGCCGGCTGGAGCACTCCCGACGGCGCCGACCCACAGGACTTCTGGCGGGTCACGCGAGGCTCCGGCGGCTTCGCCGTCCGCGCCGTCTACGAGGTCATGGGCCACGACTACCTGGTCGGCGACATCACGATCCTCGGCCGGCCCATCGAGTTCGGCGCCCAGATCGTCGAGCAGGTCACCATGCGCCTGGGCGGCACCGCCCACCAGTTCGGCCAATCACCCGCCCAACCCCGCGCCTGCCTCTCCAGCTTCGCCGGCGCCCCCGGCCCCCTCGACGTCGCCCAGATCATCTCCCCCACCCAACCCACCCACCGCTAGCCGTTTCCGTGCTGGATCGCGTCACTTTGGCCACTGGTGGCCGAGATAGGCGTCGGGATGCGCGGTCGCCCAAATCCAGCAGGGCAGCGAGCGATGGCGTGCACGTCAGGGTCGCATTGTGCAGGATTCGGCCCAAATATGGGCCTAACTCTGCACACTCGACTTTCGTGGTTAGGCGGCGGCTTGTGTCCAGGCGAGCTGGACTGCGGCGATTTCGTCGGGTGTGGGCTGGTGGGGGTGTTGTGGGCGATATTTCTCGGCGATGATGATCCGCCGAGCCCAGGCCAGCATGTCCGCTACCGACGCTTGGGTCTTGCCCTGATACCACGGCGCGTGACGACGTCGCTGGGCGACGACGTCGCTGGTGTGGGCGGCCAGGGCGTACCAGACGATGACGAGGCCGGCGCAGATGAACCCGAACGGCACCGTGCGTTCGACCGCTTGTGGGAGCCGGTTGCGGGCTTGACCGATCCCGAAGGTGTGTTTGGCGTCGAAGAACGCGACCTCGATCGACCAACGGCAGGCATAGCGCACGACGATGCCTGCTGCGGGGGTGTCCAGGTCGGTCGTGACGAACGCCGAAATCCCTGTGCTGACGCCTCCGCGGCTCACTTCCGAATCCGCGCCACAAGGTCCGATGCTCATAGAGGTGTCCCCGACGGGGATTCGATCCGCGCGGAGCGGCCAAGGCATGAGTGGAATGCGATTACGTGTTACTGTTAATCCAGTGGCAAATGTTATCGAGGCGATTCCGGCCGCGTTGGTGCGCGCGGCCATCGAGACGGCAGATCGGCGTGGGCAGGATGTGGCTGACGTGCCGCTGACTGCCCTCGCGTCAGGGGCGGGGGTTTCGCGTAGCACGTTCCTGCGGCGCATCGGGGGTTCGCGGCGGGGCTTGGACGAGGCGGTCCGCGCAGCCGGCGTTAATCCCGGTGGACGCCCGCCAGTACGGGAGCGCGCGATCGAGGTCGGGGCGCGCCTGATCGCCGAGCAGGGACTTGCCGCGACCACCCTCGAGGCGGTCGCAGGAGAGGCTGCGTGCTCGGTGCACAGCCTGTATGCGGCGTTTGGTGGCCGCGACGAGTTGCTCGCCGCGATCTACGAACGCTACAGCCCGCTGCCCGACCTCGAGAGCCTCACCGGCGACCCCCCTACAAGTCTTGAGGTGACGGTTCGGGCCGCCTATCGCGCGCTGGCCACTGGCCTCAGCAGGGAACCTCGAGTTGGACCGGCTCTGATGGCCGATCTGGTCAGCCGGCCGGATGGCCCTGGGGCACGGATGTTCAGGCGCTACCTGCCTCGCCTGCTGGGCAGCGTGGGGGCCTGGCTGACCACCGAGATGCAGATGGGTCGGATCCGCCCGCTACCGCTGCCGCTGCTGCTGCAGCAGTTCGTCGGGCCGCTCGCCATGCACATGTTCCTACGCCCCGCGTTGACGCGCGAGCTGGGCGAGGACCTTCCAGGCGTGGAGGAGACCTGCGCGGTGTTCGCCGACGCGTTCTTGCGCGCGGTCGCCGTGCCCGAGACCGAGCCGGGGTGTGATCATGCGTAGGCAGACAGCGGCGGTCGGCAGCGCAATGTTCTTCGTCGTCGGTCCGGGCGTGTTCTTGGGTCTGATCCCGTGGTTGTTGACGGGGTGGCAGATGGGCGAGCCATTGCCCTACTGGGCACCCATGCGGGTGGTCGGGCTGGTCCTGCTCGTTGCGGGGGTGACCGTGCTCGCCCATGCGTTCGTGCGTTTCGTGGTGGAAGGCTTCGGGACGCCGCTCCCGATTGCTGCGCCCGATCGCCTGGTCGTCGGCGGGCTGTACCGCTACGTCCGCAACCCCATGTATGTGGCAGGGCTGGCGGCGATCGTCGGCCAAGCCTTGCTGCTGGGCCGGCTCGGGCTGCTGCTGTACGCCGCAGCGGTCTGGCCGATCGTGGCGACGTTCGTGCGCTTCTACGAGGAACCGGCGCTCACCCGCCAGTTCGGCGCGGACTACGAGGCGTACCGGCGCGCGGTTCCCGGCTGGTGGCCGCGCCCGCGACCCTGGAACCCGCCAAGGATTAGGGAATAAGGATCATGCCTGCGTCGAGAAAGCTGGCCAGCTTCAACCGGCGTTTCACCAACCGGTTGTTGCTGAGGGCGGCGGGCCACCTGCCGATGCTGGGGATCGTACGCCACCGCGGCAGGAAGTCCGGCCGTGCCTATCGCACTCCCGTCATGGTCTTCCACCACGCCGGCGGATATCTCATCGCGCTCGGCTACGGGCCGCAGAGCGACTGGGCGAGGAATGTGCTGGCGGCGGGATGGTGCGAACTCCAGACGAGAGGACGGCGAGTTCGCCTCTTCCGTCCTCATATCGAAACAGACGAAAGCAAGCAGTGGGCTCCGCCATTCGTGAAGTTCTTGTTGGATCGCTTCGACGTTCCGCAGTACATGCGGCTCTCTGCATCGAATGATGATCCCTGAAGAGGCCGGATGCCGCTGGAGGTTATCGGGGCCGGATTTGGCCGCACGGGCACCTCGTCGTTGCAGGCCGCGCTCGAGAAGCTGGGCTTCGGCCCTTGTGACCACATGAAGGACGTCTTCCGGGACGCGGAACACGCACGCTTGTGGGATGCCGCCACGCGCGGCGAGACCGTCGACTGGCACCAGGTATTCGCAGGCTACCGGTCCACGGTCGACTGGCCGGGATGCGCCGTCTACGAACAGCTCATGGACCAGTACCCGGAAGCCAAAGTCCTGCTCAGCGTGCGAGACGCTGACCGCTGGTACGAGAGCGTTCGCAACACCATTTACCGATTGTGCAAGCCAGCCCTCCCGCTCATGGTCTTCTACCCGGTGGTCATGCTGACACCCCGGCTGAGAACGGCGATCCGGCTCGCACGACGACTCATCCTCGAGGAGACGTTCCAAGGCAACTTTGCAGACCGCGCACACGCCGTCGATGTGTTCGAGCGGCACAACCAGGACGTCATCGAACGCGTACCGGCGGAGAAATTGCTCGTCTACGAGGTCAAGGACGGTTGGGAGCCGCTCTGTGAGTTCCTCGGAGTCGATGTGCCAGATACGCCGTTCCCACACATCAATGAAACCAGCCGCTTCCGGCGGGTGGTCCGCTGGATCTCCGCAGTGGAGATGTCTATAGGTGCTGTGGGAATAGGCCTAGCGCTGAGACGCGTGCGCAGGCGTCCTCGCTAACCCCGTCTTCCGCACATAAGGTTGGCTGGACAAATGCGGCGCTGCGGTCGCCAGACCTTCCCCGAACAGGGATTTGGGGGCGCATGTGCCCCGAAATCCCTGTTCGGG
>JBOGED010000255.1:0-3981 GCA_050743625.1 Egibacteraceae bacterium
TGTCACGGTCCAGCGGCCGTTTGTGCGGCGTGCGGCCCATGGCCACGACCTCGGCCACGGTGAAGTCGAAGTCGGCGCTGCGCTCTTGGGCGACCACGGCGACACGGCGGGCGGTCTGGCGCGCGGAGGCGTTGACGGGCCCGTCGCCACCGTCAGTGGCGAGCACGTCCACCGGCTCGAGACCCGCGACGCGTTCCTCGACGTCGTCGATGAGGGCCTGGTACTCGGCCGCCAGTCGCGCAGCGCGCTCGGGGATGCCGAAGATCAGGCCGAGGTTGCGGATGTCGTCGAAGATGTTCGCGATCTGCGCGGTCCGGATCCCCTCCAGGTCGCACCAGCCGCCGGTGATGTAGGCGGGCACACCGGCATCGGCGAGCTCTTCCACGGTGGCGTTGCCCCGAGAGGCCTCGAAGTCGTCATAGGCAAACGTGATCACGAAGTCGGGCTGCAGCGCGAGGAGCGCTTCCTTTCCCGGCAGGTACCCCTCGGGTGAGATCTCGGGAATGGCCTCGTAGACGGCCTTCTGGCCGGGCAGGAAGCCGTCGGGCCCGTTCTCGCTGAAGTTGGTGCGCCCGATGATCTGCTCCTCGCCGAGGCCTAACGCCACCGCCGTCTCGAACACGGGGTGGTAGCCGGTCACGACCCGGCTGGGCGGCTCGTCGAACGTGAGCATCCGGCCGCAGTTCTCGACCGTGACCGGGAACCCGGGCGGCGCGCTCTCCATCGCCGCCGCGGGGGTCAGGCTGGCCGCCGCCGCCAGGGTCGTCGCCAGGACGAATGCTGCGATCGTGCGCATCGGTCTCACCCCTCGAACGCCTCGGGATGGAGGAACTTCGCGATATCGAGGACCGCGAGAATGTTGCGATACCCGGAGTGGACGGCGACCGCTGGGAGGGGCAGGAACCTCCGATCGCGCGCCGCCGGGCTGTCGGGAACCAGCGCGAACACTTCCTCCGCCTTCTCCTCCGCCGATGGGACCCCCTCCCCGTAGTAGACGTCGTAGTCGAGCACGAGCATCGCCTCGGGGCTGGTCGCCGCGATCCGCTCGGCGCTGACCTGAGCGCCGGATTCGTCGAGATCTGCGAACACGTTGCGGCCGCCGGCCAGCTCTATCATCTGGTTCACGAAACCCGTGCCACCGTGCACCGAAACCGGCCCGGCGCCGCCGTCAGTGGACAGCACGTCTACCGGCTCGAGACCCTCGACCCGCTGTTCGACATCGGCGAGCAATGCCTTCAGCTCGGCAGTCAGCGCGGCGGCGCGGTCGGGGACGCCGAAGATCTTGCCGAGGTTGTGGATATCGTCGAAGAGGTCAGCGATCTCGCCCGTGCGCAGACCCTCAGGGTTACAGTGGCTCCCCGTGATGTAGGCGGGGATGCCGGCGTCAGCGAGCTCTGGGATGGTCGCCAAGCCGCGGGAGGCGTCGAAGTCGTAGTAGCCCACCGCGATCACGAAGTCTGGTTCGAGCGTGAGCAACGCCTCCTTCTGCGGTAGGTCGATGTTGGGAGAGACCTCGGGAATGGCGTCGTAGACCTGTTTCTGGCTGGGCAGGAAGCCGTCGGGGCCGTTCTCGTCGAAGTTGGTGCGCCCGATGATGTGCTCGTCGCCTATGCCAAGCGCCACTAGGTCCTCGAAGACCGGGTGGTAGCCGGTCACGACCCGGCTGGGCGGCTTGTCGAAGGTGAGCATCCGGCCGCAGTTCTCGATCGTGACGGGGAACCCGGCGGGCGGGCTCTCCGTCGCCGCCGCTGGGCCGAGGCTGGCGGCCACGAGCGCCGCCGCCAATACGAGTGCCGCGATCGTGCGCATGGGCCTCACTTCTCGAACGCCTCGGGATGGAGGAACTCCGCGATGTCTGCGATGGCGACGAAGGTGCGGTAGCCGGGGTAGGCGGCGGCGGGCACCGGGAGGAAGCGGCGCTCGCGAGCCGCGGGGCTGTCGGGGATGAGCGCGAACGCCTCGTCCGCCTTCTCCTCCGCGGACGGGGCCGGCTCACCCCCAAGGACGGGGTAGTCCTCGACCAGCATCGCCTCGGGGTTGGTGGCCGCGATCTGCTCGACGCTGACCTGCGTGTAGTCCTCGTGGACGTCGGCCAGGACGTTGCGACCGCCCGCCAGCTCGATCATGTGGTTGTAGAACCCGGAGCCGCCGTGGACGTTCACGGGCCCGGAGCCGCCGTCGGTGGCCAGCACGGGCACCGGCTCGAGGTCCCCGACGCGCTCTTGGACGTCGGCGAGCATGCCCTCCAGCTCGGCGGCCAGCTTCTCGGCGCGCTCGGACATGTCGAAGATCTTTCCCAAGGTGCGGACGTCGGCGATGATGTCGTCGACCCGGGCGTCGCGGATGCCCTGGTCGTCGCACCAGCCGGCCACCAGGTAGACCTGCGTGCCCGCGGCGGCCAGTTCCTCGATCGTGGCCTGCCCGCTGCTCGGCTCGAAGTTGTACGGGCCGGTGTCCACGACCAGGTCAGCGTCCAAGGACAGCATCACCTCCGGCAAGGCGATCGTGGGGGAGATCTCCCGCACCGCGTCGTAGACCGCTTCCTGACCGGCAAGAACCCCGCGGTGATGGACTCACCGAAGTTCAGGCGGCCGATCAGGCGGTCGCCCAGGCCCATCGCGACCAGCGTCTCGAACGCCGGCTGGTAGCCGCTCACGACCCTGCTCGGTGGCTCCTCGAAGGTCAGTGTCCCCCCGCAGTGCTCGACGGTGACGGGGAACCCCTCCGTCGTCTCCTGCGCCTGTGCCAACCCCGACCTCGAGCCTGCACAAAGGACCAGCGCCAACCCCCACCCCAGCGACGCCCGCGTGCATTGCCGCAACATGCCAGACCAGAGCATGTCTCTCCTTGTCCAGGTTAATGCCGACCCGCGTTGATCGCCCTAGAACCCGCTTGATTAATGTTAACACAACTGCAAGTTGCTTGCAGTAATGATTTCATCGTGCTCCGGATGTCAGCGGGTGACTTGCCCGTTCGTGGAGCCGCCGAGCTGGGAGGCCATGAGCCGCGCGTAGGCCCCGCCCTGCCCTATGAGCTGGTCGTAGGTGCCCGTCTCGGCGACGCGGCCGTGCCTTGGCCATGGCCGCCACGATCTCTTGCTCGCTGGCGGCGTCGAGGTTGGACATGGCCTCGTCCATGACCAGGATCGGCGCGTCCTTGAGCAGGGCGCGCGCGATCGCGATGCGTTGCCGCTGGCCGCCGGACAGCCGCGCTCCCAGCTCGCCGGCCGTCGTGCCGTAGCCGTCGGGGACCCTGCGATGAACTCCTCGGCCAAGGCCGGACCTCGTGTTCAACTACGCGGCAGAGGGTTCGGGGATCACCAGGGAGGCGCTCGCGCAGTCGGGTATCCCACTGATCGCGACCTACCTGCGCGAGCGGGTCGCGAAGGTGCAGGCAGCGGCCCGGGACGCCGCCCCACGCACCGCCGCGGCGGTGTTCGGATCGGGCGGACATCCAGGCCGGCAAGGACATCTTCCTGTCCCTGCCGGGAACCGAAGACCTCACCGCGGTACGCAACAACGAACTCCTCGAAAAGGTCGCCGAGGCGTTCGGGTCTCAGCAATGATCTTCACTGGGGACAGACCACCAAGTTCACGGCATCAGCCGGCCCTACACCAGTCACTCTGCGTCCAGCGCAGTCGATCTCTGCTTCGGAGATGTCATCGATCTCTAGACGATGGAGGATCTTCGCCATTCGGAGGTCGGTTCTCACGCTTGAAAGGTGCAGCTTGTACAGCGTCTCGCCGTAGCCACCCTCGATATCCGCTATGCGCGCTTCGACTACTCGGATCCGGTGTTCGAGCGTGTGCATCGAGGCCATGCTTCACTCTAGTGCCCTGGCCACTATCGTTGGGGGGTGGGTCCACGGCTGATCCGGGCGGGTGTTCTAGAGTCGGGGGATGTCTACTCCAGTTCGAGTGCGCCGTTTGACCGATGCGGAAGGGCGGCAGCTGCAGCGGATTGTCCGTCGGGGCGGGGGAG
>JBOGED010000256.1:0-1760 GCA_050743625.1 Egibacteraceae bacterium
CCACGGAGGCGGCTGACTGAGGCCATGCGGTGCTCGGCGATGCGGTCGGCGGCCTCGGCGGTCGAGATGCGCTCCCGGCGGCTGCGCGCGAACACCTCCAGCAGGCGCTCGCGGGTGGCCGCGGTGCGGGCTCGGGCGCGCGCCTCCGAGTAGCCGCCAGGGTGCAGCTCGTCGCCGACCTGGATGATGCCTCCGGCGCTCACGACGTAGTCCGGCGCGTAAAGGATCCCCGCGTTGGCCAGCGCGACGCCGTGGCGGTCCTCGGCGAGCTGGTTGTTCGCCGCTCCCGCGACCACCGCGCAGCGCAGCTCCGGGATCGTGTCGTCGTTGATGATTGCCCCGAGCGCGTTGGGGCTGAACACGTCAGCGTCGACCGCGTGCGCCTTTTCTGGCTGGGTGATCTCGGCGCCGAACCGCTCGGCGCACTGCGCGGCGGCCTCCTCCTTGATGTCGGAGACCGTCAGCTTGGCGCCCTCGGCGTGCAGATGCTCGGCGAGCCGGTGCCCCACCTTGCCGCACCCCTGGATTGCGACGTGGCGCCCGCGCAGGTCGGGGGACCCCCAGCGCTCCTCGGCGCAGGCTTTGATCGCGATATAGGTTCCGTAGGCCGTGAGGATGCCAGAGTCGCCGGCGCCGCCCTCGACGGGGTCGGATCCCGTCGCCCACCGGGTCTCACGGCGGACGATGGCCATATCGGAAGGATACGTGCCAAGGTCGCAAGCCGTGACGTAGCGGCCGTTCAGAGATTCGACGATGCGGCCGTACGCACGCAGCAACGCCTCGCTCTTATCTCGCGCCGGGTCGCCGATGATGACTGCCTTTCCGCCGCCCAGGTCCAATCCCGCACAGGCTGCCTTGTACGCCATCGCCTTTGACAAGCGCAGGCAATCGACTAGTGCGTCTTGTTCATCGGAATAAGGGTAGAACCTAGTCCCCCCAAGTGCGGGACCTAGTGCTGTCGAGTAAATCGCGATAATACATTGCATTTCCGTCTCGGGATCGTTGCCAAATATTACCTGCTCATGCCCATTAAGCCGGCTGAAGATTCCCTTCATGCTCGCCTCCTCGGCGTTGAGGGGGCTTCCTCCCCACTAGTCTGGAGTGGGCGAGGAGTCCCAGATTTTCAGTGCCCCAGGGCTCATCTGGCGCATACGGGATGGCCGAATGGTAAGGCCATAACCACCTCTCACCTGCGCGTTCCGGAGAAATGAACCAGTGAGTCATGGAAGTAGTCCGTTTTGGCTAAGGAAAATCCACCCAAGGGGGTATTACGCTTCCCCCGGGCTAAGGCCTACTCTTTGTCGGGAACTGATGTGATTGGCCGGCTTCGTGTGACCGACGCACGATCCAGACCCGAGAGGCGGGAGTGTAAATGAGGAGAGTGGGATCGCTCGTGGAGGCCACTGACAACACCGAGGAGCTGCTTACCCCATCTGAGGTGGCGAAGCTCTTCCGGGTGGACCCTAAGACGGTCACCCGGTGGGCCAAGTCGGGGAAGCTGTCCTCGATCCGCACGCTCGGCGGTCATCGCCGTTACCGTGCGAGTGAGGTCAGAGCCCTCCTGGAGGGCCAGCAAGACCCCCAGCCCGAATAATTCCCACGAGCGCCAGGCGAGCATCCCGGCGGTAGCCCTCCCTAAGGCTCACCGTCAATTCGCCGACCTGTTCGAGTCGCGGGGCTTATGCAGGTGGCCGGCTGCGGGCGGCCGGTGGGATGCAAGTGTTCGCTGCATAGTGGCGAACGCCTCGCGACGCATGCGT
>JBOGED010000257.1:0-19644 GCA_050743625.1 Egibacteraceae bacterium
GACGTGGTGGGGCGGGCCACGCGGGTTGTATCCGGGTGGCGGGGTGGACGTGGCACCGGACCCCATAGAGAACAATCGTCATATTCCGTACGAAACACGCGAACATTAGTGGTCACGGCACTAGCTCGGTTGGCGGTCCGCCCTCGGAGTTGACGTTCACGAGCCGCTCAGAGGTTGCCTGCGGTCCAGGCGCCAGCCGGAGGCCCTCTCGCGTTGGGTGCAGAAGCGGGCGTAGAGGCCGCCTTGGGCGATCAGCTGGTCGTGCGTGCCGCGTTGGACGATGCGACCGCCGTCGAGGACCAGGATCTGGTCGGCGGCTCGGATGGTGGACAGGCGGTGGGCGACAACCAGGAGGGTCTTGTCGGCGGTCAGGGCCGCGAGGGCGTGCTGGATGAGCTTCTCGTTGATGGCGTCCAGCGCGGCGGTGGCCTCGTCGAGCAGCACGACGGGGGCGTCCTTGAGGATGGCGCGAGCGATGGAGACGCGCTGGCGCTCACCGCCGGACAGGGTATGGCCGCCCTCGCCGACGGTGGTGTCGTAGCCGCCGGGCAGGGCGGTGATGAAGTCGTGGCAGCAGGCCGCTTTGGCGGCGGTGATGACGTCGTCGGGTCGGGCGTGCGCGCGGCCGAAGGCGATGTTGTCGAAGATCGTGCCGCTGAACAGGTAGACGTCTTGGAACACGACGCTGACCGTGTCGAAGATCTGCTCGCTGGACGCCTGGCGCAGGTCGACCCCGCCGATGCGCACGCTGCCCTGGTCGGGGTCCCAGAAGCGGGCGACGAGGTTGAGCATCGTGGTCTTGCCCGCCCCGGAGGGTCCCACGATCGCGGTCATCGAGTTCGCCGGCGCGGTGAACGAGACGTCGTGGAGCACCGTGACGCCCGGCTGGTAGCCGAAGCTGACCTGGTCGAAGGCCACATCCCGGCCGGCCAGCGGCACCGGGTGCGCCGGCTCGGGCTGAGCGGGGGTGTCGAGCACGCCTGCCACCCGGTCGAGGCTGGCCGCGGCGAGGTGCATCGCCACGGTCGGGCCGAGCGCCTCCACGATCGGTGTGTAGAAGGCCACCGCGAGCACGAGGAACACGATCGCGGTTCCCACGTCGACGCTGCCGCCGAACAGGCGGTACGCGGCCGCGGCGATGACGATCGGGACCCCAAGCTTGATCACGGCGCCGACCGTGCCGAACAGCGGCACGAGCTTGTAGATCAGCGTGTTGTTGATCTTGCGGAAGTCGTCCAGCGATGTCCGGAGGCGCTCCTGGGCGGTGCCCTGCTGGTTGAAGGCACGGATGACCGCGATCCCTTTGACGTACTCGATGACCCGCGCTGTTGCCGTGGCCTGCAGGTCCTGGCGCATCTCGGCGAGCCGGACCATCCGCGCCTGCACCCACAGGAACAGCGGCACCGACAACACCACCGACAGCGCCACCGCCCCCGCCAAGGGCACGTCGACCACGAACAGCACGACCAGGACCGCAGCGGGAAGGCCGGCCGCAGCGCCGATCCTGGGCAGCGCCCCCTCGGTGAACAGCTCGATCTGGTACATATCCGAGGTGAAGTTGGCCGCGGTGTCCCCCTCCTTGCCGCGGGCGTGGAACGCCATCGGCAGGCGGCGGAGATGGTCGAGTACGCGCATCCGCAGCTCGTGGGCGAAGTCCAGCCCGCCGATCCACGCCTCGGAGTGGGCGATCCGGCCGAAGACGCACTGGGCGGCCAGCGCGGCCACGCCCGCCGCCGCGTACAGCCACGCCCCGGCGGCCGTGAGGGTGCCGCCACGCATCCGCTCGATCGCCACGACGAGCAGGCCGACCGGGATAGCCGTGCACACCGACCACAGGAACTGGTAGACCACGCAGCGCCGGAGCGTCGGGGCGCTGGGCAGGTCAGACGCGACCCGCCAGAGCGTGCGGAGCGCGTGGGCGGCGCCCTGCACGCGCACCGGCTGGGCCGGCGCGCTCACGGTGATGCCACCGGTGCGGGGCCTCTCACGCTGAGGCGACGGGCGTCCAGATGGTCCTCCCACATGCGCCGGTACAGGCCGCAGCGGGCCAACAGGACGTCATGAGTGCCGTGGTCGACCACACGGCCAGCGTCGACGACCACGATCTGGTCGGCGCCAGCGATGGTGGACAGCCGGTGCGCGACGACGATGAGGGTGCGGCCGGCCACCAGCGCGCTGATCGCGTCTTGGATGTCCGCCTCGCACTCGGGGTCGGCGAAGGCGGTGGCCTCGTCGAGCACGACCACGCCAGCGTCTTTGAGGATCGCCCGGGCGATCGTGATCCGCTGCCGCTCACCGCCCGACAGGCCAGCGCCTCGCTCTCCCACCCGGGTCTGGGTAGCCCTCGGGCAGCGCGGCGATGAAGTCGTGGCAACCGGCGGCGCGCGCCGCCGCGGTCACCTCGGCGGCGGTAGCGCCCGGCCGGCCCATGCCGATGTTGGCCGCGATGGTGTCGTCGAACAGGAAGGTGTCCTGGAACACGAAGGCCACCTCGGCCATCAGCTGCTCGCCGGCGATGTCCCGCACGTCCACGCCGCCCAGCAGGATGGCGCCGTCGTCGACGTCCCAGAAGCGGGGGATCAGCCGGGCGATCGTGGTCTTGCCCGTGCCCGAGGGGCCGACCAGCGCGGTCACCTGCCCTTGCGTGGCGGTGAAGCTGACGTCGGACAGGACCTGTCGGTCGTCGGTGTAGCCGAACGACACGCTGCGGAACTCGACCGAACGGTCGCCCAAGACCACGTTCCGGCCGCTGTCGGGAAGCTCGGGCTCGGTCAGGATCAGCTCGACGAGGTCGTTGGAGGAGGCCATCCACGCGAGCATCATCCCCTGCCGGAAGAACTTCAGGAGCGGGACGCAGTAGCCGATCCCCAGCACGAAGAAGAGCAGCAGGGTGGTCAGCTCCACCCGGCCGGTCAGGTACAGCCATAGACCCACCGGCGCGATGACGACGACGTTGGCGACCACGACCGAGTAGAAGGGCGAGCCCAACGGCATGTAGGCGCGCGACCACGCGTTCCATGTCCGGGTGCGCTCGGCGGTCGCCTCGCGCGTCTCGCGGAAGGCGTCCTCGGCGCGGTTGAACACCTTGATCACCGGCATCCCGCCGATGTACTCGACAACCGAGCCGTTCATCCGCTCCTCGGCCGCCTCAGCGGGCGGGACCGTCGGGTCGGCCCGCCGCATCGCGACGTGCATCATCCAGAAGGCCACCGGCACGACCGCCGTCGCGGCCAGCGCCATGCGCCAGTCGACCGCGAACAGCCACGCCGTCGCCAGCAGCCAGACCCCGAGCCCCGCGATCAGCTCGGGGATGCCGTGGGCGATGAACAGCTCGAGCTTCTCGACGTTGTCGACGATGACCTTCTTCAGCTCGCCGCTGCGCCGCCGGTCGAAGTACCCGAGCGGCAGGCGGGCCAACCGCTGCGCCATCCGCATCCGGATCTCGTAGAGCAGCTCGAACGCCGCGACATGCGAGATCCCCGTGGCCAGCATGAACATCACCTGCCGGCCCAGGACCGCCGCGCCGCCGACCAATGCCAGCCGCACCAGGCCGCCCGCTGTGGCCGTGCCCTCGATCACCTCCACCAGCGCCAGGTACACCACGTACAGCGGCACCAGCTCGACCACCGTGGCCAGCAACGCCAACACGACCGACAGCGTCAGCGGCCGGCGCGCCCCCCGCGCGAACCGCGCCAGCGCGATCACGGCCCTGGTCCGACGCCACCGCTTGTCCTGGCGCATGGTTCGACTCCTGATCGCCGCCGCAAGGAAACCGCAGGTAGGAACAGCTTGCTGTCGCTTTACGGGGCGTGTCAAGATCTTCGCAGGTCACCGCGGGAGACGGTCGTGAGAGGAGCCGGTCGATGACCGCCAGCGTTTCCCCAGGCACACCGGACTCCGCAAAGGTGCAGGCGCGCATCACGAGCTACTGGAGCGGGGACGGCGAGTCCTACGATGCGGCCATTACCGGGCGAGTCGCCACCGCCAAGGACGCGTGGGCCGACGTGTGGCTTGGCGCGCTGCCGGAGCCGCCGGCCGACACCCTCGACGTCGGCACCGGCACCGGCGAGGTCTCGTTGCTCCTCGCCGAGCTCGGCTACCGCGTGACCGGCATCGACCTGTCCGAGGGCATGCTCGGGCGCGCCAGGGCCAAGAGCGCGGGGATGGCCAACCTGCCGACCCTGGCCATCGGCGACGCCGTGGCACCGGCCTTCCCTCCCGCCAGCTTCGACGCCGTGACCAATCGCTTCTTGCTGTGGACGCTGCGCGAGCCGCAACGCGCGCTCGCCAACTGGCGTCGGCTCCTACGACCAGGCGGGGTGCTCGCCGTCGTCGACGGCATCTGGGGCGGGTTCCGCCGCGACGACGAGAGCATGACCGAGACCTGGAATGAGTTCATCAGCGTCTACGACGAACGAGTCGCCGCCGCCCTGCCCCTGAGCGAAGCGGAGACGCCCGAGGTGTCCGTATCGGCCGTGCGTGACGCCGGGTTCACCGACGTCCGCGTGACGTGGCTCACCGAGATCGAGGCGATCGAACGGCGAGAGGCCGAGTCCCGCGCCGACCCAGACGAGAAGGTATACCCGTACTTCCGCATCACCGCCCGGCCCTAACGAGCGCTAAGGGCGCCGGAGGGCGGCCCCTGCCTCGCCCGCGCGACGGGCTTTAGTCGAAGGCGCCGCGGCCTCGACGCGGGCGATGCGCTCCTGAGCGGTCTGGGGTGGGTATTGGATCACTACGTAGGCCTGGCGTCTGCGGCGGCGATCTCTTCAAGGCTGACCTCTTCGTAGCCGGTGGCGCCCCCCGTCGAAGATGTTGTCCCGCCAGGCAGGCTGATGATCTCCTCCGCTGGTAGGCCCAAGCCGCCAGTCGTGGCCCGGGTGCGCCATTGACAAACCTCCGGATGATGAAAATCGGGTAACCGTGCTTGTGGCCAGGATCCGTCTTATGGGTCGCCGGAGGGCGTGAACCCGGCAACCCGGACGCGAGCGGTGTCCACTACGGCCAGGCAGCGGCGACCTCGCAACAAGCATCAGCAGGTGTGTCGATCCAGTCGTCCATTTGACGACCCAGTCGACACACCAGTCGTCGGGCGGGAGGTTCCGTTTGGGGCGAGCTTGGGCCGCGGGAGTGGCGTTCAGCGACGAGCCGATTAGCGACGAGTCCGGCACACGCCGATTTCGACGACACCTGCTGACGGTCACGTGAGGTCGGCGAGCTGCTCGGCGAGCTTCTCGAGGCCGTCGACGGCGGACAGCTCTGGGCCTGCCTCGGTGTAGAACAGGCCCGCGATGTGGTGGTTGCGCACGGCCTGCAGGTCCTTCGCGCCGGGCAGGTCCATGAGAGCCGCGATGCGGTGTTCAAGGGCTCCGGATGCAAAGGAAAACTGCGCTCGCTGCGGAAAGCGACTCGGACGGGCTGTCGTCCTTGAAGGCGGACGTGTGGTTCGCGCTCATCGGAGGGCGAGGAGGATGCGCATGGTGAGGTCTTGCCAGACGGTGGTGACCTCCTCGAACCCCGCCTCGTAGAGCGCGGTCTCGTGGAAGGCGAGCGTCGGTGGGCCGATGGGGCTGCGGGCCTGGTCGGGGAAGATGCGGTCACGCTTGGCGAAGGCCTCGTGCAGTGCCGGGTCGGCTCGCAGGGCGTCCCACCACGCGTCCCAGTCCTGCGCGCCAGCTTCGACGGCGCGGTCGTGGCGGCGTTGGCGGACGGCGTCCACGGCGGCTTTGGCCTTGGTCTGCCAGCGGGGGAGGTACAGCCCGTCGCCGTTGAGCAGGATCCCGCCGGGCCGCAGGATGCCGGCGACGTCACGGTAGGCGGCGGTCAACTCGTGGGCTTGGAGCCAGTGGGTCGCGATGGTGGACAGGACCGCGTCGAAGCCGTCGTGGCCGAGAGACGCCACCCAGCCAGGCTCCCGGAGATCGGCTCTGACCCACCGGAGGCGGCCGTCGAGGTCGCCCAAGGCCCTTGGCCGAGCCCCAGCAGCACCGGGTCAACGTCGACCGCAACGCTGCGGGCGCCGGGCAGGCGGCGCAGGAGCCGCTGGCTGATGGCGCCGGGGCCACAAGCCAGGTCGAGCACGGTCACCTCGGGTGGGAGCAGCGCCTCGATGAAGGAGAACATCACCTTGAAGCACCGTTCCCGGTCCTCGATGTACACGCACTGCTGGGCGTCCCAGCGGCGCAGCCAATCGGCCCAGGACACGGCCATGGTGCCGGTGTGAGCGTTCATGATCGACCTCCTCATGCGGGCGGGGCGCCGAACGCCTCGGCCATGTGCTCGGTCCCCTCGATCGCCAGTGGGGTCGCCGGGATCGAGTAGAAGCCGTTCTGCACCAAGATGTCCTTATTGCGTACCGCGGTGACGTCCGCGGCCCCGGGGAGGCCAGCGACCACGTCGGTGATCTCCTCGCGGCTGCCTTGGTGGACATGGAGGAGGATGAGCACGTCGGGGTTGCGGGCGAGCAGCTCCTCCAGGCCGATCTCGAACACCCGGTCGTCGACATCGGCGAACACATTGGCCAGCCCAACGGTCCCCATCTGCACCTGGGCGATACTGCGGGCCCCGTAGGCGGCGAGATAGCCGTCCAACCCGACGAACAGGGTCGCTGCCGTCTGCGCTGGCGCACGGGCGACCGAGCGCTCGACCCGGGCGATCCGGTCGCGGAGCTCGCCGATCGAGGTGGTGGCGATCTCGGTCGTGTCGAACAGGCGGCCGTAGAAGGCGACCTGATCGTAGATGTAGTCGAAGCTGGTGACCGTCGGGATCCGCGCCGGGTCCGAGCAGTACTCGGGGATCACCAGGAACGGGATGCCGGCGGCGGCGAGCGCCTCCCGGGTGAGCGTGTCGGTCTCGTACCCGATCACCAGGTCGGGGTTGGTGGCGATGACCGCCTCGAGCGCGATCTCGACCCCTCCCGACTCGCCAAGGGTCGAGTCGAGGGACGGGATGCGGTCGAGCGCCTGGTTGGTCGCCTCGCGGTACAGCACGTCGAAGAACGGCCCGGCCTTGCTCGCGACCCGGTCCAGCGCGCCGGCCGCCTCCAGGAGGGGGACCGAATCGGCGCCGAGGAGGAACACCCGCTGCGGTGGCGCCGCCACCGTGACCCGCTCGCCGCAGTTCTCGAACGTCAGGGGGAACTCGCCGGCGGTGCTCCCCTCTGCCGCATGAGCCCGGTCGCTACACGCGCCAAGGACGAGCAGAGCGACCAGGATTGCCCGCATGTGTCTCATCATTACTTCCGCATCGAATCGATCATTGCAACCCGCGCAATAGAAGGTCGCACAGCTGCAACCGATTCGCAAGAGTATTGGTCGTGAGCTGGTGATCAGCCCTCGTCTTGCCAGGTCAGGACGAAGAAGGGTTGGGGGTAGTAGAGGAGCCTTTTCCACGGCGGGTTGGTGCGGCGTTCGACCTCGCACAGCTCTTGGAGCCAGCGTAGTTGTGAGCCTTCCAAGCCGGCTTGGGTGAAGTGCGCTTGCGCGTCTTCGGCGCTGCGCCAGTCCATGCCCGGCGAGCGGACGGTGTCGCTGTGGTAGTCACCGGCCCAGAAGTAGGGGCCGCGTCGCCGGCGCAGGCGGCTGCGGCAGGCCCACAGCTTGTTCTGGAGGACGTGGCGGGCCTGCTGTGGACGGCTGAGGTTAGCCGGGGTCGTGTACCACAGGCCGTCGATGGCGATGATGCGCCCGCCGGGAGCGAGGACGCGCCGCCATTCGCGGAGGGCGAGGGGTGGGTCGTAGAGCGTCCAGAGCACCATACGGCCGATGACGAGGTCGACGCTGGCGTCGTCGAGCGGCGTCCGCGGAGGTGAAGGTGGCGGGAGGCCGGTCTGGGCGGCTTTGGCGCGGGCGCGGCCGAGCATGGCGTGGGCGATGTCGTAGCCGGTGACGTCGTGGCCGAGTTGGGCGAGTGGGAGAGCGACCTGGCCGGTGCCGGTGCCGATGTCGGCGATGCGCAATACGGGTGACCCGTCGCGGCGGGGGTGGCCTACCAGGTCGGCGAGGCTGGCGAGCCAGGCGCGCTGGTAGGCGGGGTGGCGGCCCCAGCAGTCGTAGGTGTGGGACGAGAAGTCCCACCGGGCGGCGATTTGCTCGGTGTTCGGTGCGTTCACTGGTCCTCCTGCACGGTGTTGTCCCGGCGTTGCCCTTGGCGGTGACCTTGGCACGCTCCCGCCATGGACACAAACTGTTCTCACCTGCGGTTTCGTGGCAACAGGCGCGCGGCGGCCATGAACAGACGGGGCTCAGCGGTGATCGGTGTCGTGATGATCGTGCTCACGATCGCCGTGGGCGCGGGCGCGGGTGCCGGCGCGAGCGAGGGGGCGGCGGCGGGACGCTGCGCCTGGGGGTGACCGGGAGCACGGCGATCGTTGAACCTGTTCGCCGGGCCCCCGAACGGCTCGCGCATAAGGCCGCCCGCGGTGTGGCCTTCCGCTTGTTTCACAACGTCGGCAACCCGAACTCCCTGATTTCGCGGCTCAATAGCCCAGCCTGCACGTGCCCCAGTCAACGCTTCGCCCCCGCCCTCGCGAACGACGACGCATGGCTCGGGTCACCGTGAAGCGCTACTCCCTCGGTGCAGAGCTCTCTCATCTCCTTCTCCATGCCGGTTCATCCCGGCACTCGAAAACCGCAGGCTAGGCGCGCGGCGTTACGCCGAAGACGCCACTTTCCCTCGAATACAGAGGAAAGTTACGGACCGCGTCAATCTCTTCAGTAGGGGCAGCACCATCTGCGAACAGGTCACAGTTGCATTAAGATAGCAACCGCGATAGCCTGGCTGTGATTTCGCTCATCTAATGTGCGTCCTTTGAGTATTATTCAACAAGCGGGTCTTGCGGGCAGAAGGACGTCAATGACGAGCGAGTTTGCGTGGGTGCAGGGCGGTCCCGCGCCGGAAGGTCTTGACCGCATTTGGGCCGATCGGTCGAAGATCCCCGGCTAACAGAAGAGCGGATTTACTATGCAGCGCGAGTTCCTTCGCGGCAATGGCCTCGGGTCGCGCAGGCTGAGGTTGTGGGTGATCTCAGCCTGCCTCGTCGCCCTCTCGTTATCGGGCGCCTGCGCCGAGAGTGCCACGGCGCTGGCCGATGCCACGTTCCCGATCACCTTTGAGAACTGTGGACGTCAGGTGACGGTGTCCGAGCCGGTGGAGCGCGTCCTGCCGATCGACGATGCCGTAGGGCTCGTGTACGCGGCGGCCGGGGCTGACATGATGGTTGCGCGGGCCGACGAGGGCGATTTTCGAAGTGCACTGCAGCTCGCCTGAGGTGCAAGGCCACGTGATCGCGCGGGTGGGCAGCCCCAGTGCCCGGCCACGACAGAACCTGCCGTGTTCCTCACAGCGGGCGTCGACGACTGGACGTGCTACCGATGACTCCAGTCCTGATGGCCCTTCCGGTTATCCGGTGATGCACCAGCGGGCCGTTTCGCCCAGCGCGCACAACGAACAATGTGGCCGTCTGGCTGGATTTCGAAGTCCTCCCTCGAAATCGCGGTCGTCCTGTCGCGATCCTCCGGTCTCCCGATTTCCTTAACAGCCACATCCCAGGAATGTCTCGAAAGATGGATCTTCCAGTTCTACCTGTTCGGGATTTACGTTTGGGGCCACCACCCCATCCCGAGAGCGGGAAAGGCCGAGCCGTCAACCTACGAGCGTATTGTGATTATGGATCTATCGCTGGGAGCTTGAAGCGATGTATTCGATATAATTATTGCGATACCGATGTACGCCGCCGATTGGCCGACGTCCACGACGCCCAGCCACCTCTGATAGCAGCCGCTATCCGAGGGTTCTCCGCCGCGTTCCCAAACGGGTGGCGGACATCCTGCATGTGGACATCGGCTTGACGGAGGCGGAGCAACCTTGCGTCCCCCTTTGTTGTCGGGAAGGATCCTGTAGCACGCGATGTTGAGCTATCGATGGCTGAGCGGATCGTGTCCGTGGGGAATGTGGACATCTGGACCGAGGAGTTCGGCGACCCAACCGACGCTGCGCTTCTGCTGGTGATGGGCGCCAACGCCCCGGCGATGGGCTGGCCGGACCAGCTGGTGGCGCTGCTGGTCGCCGGCGGGCATTGGGTGATCCGTTACGACCACCGCGACACTGGACGCTCCACGCGCCGTGATTTCCCCAGTCACCCTTACGGTGTGGCTGACCTTGCCCGGGATTCGGTCGCGGTGCTGGATGGCTACGGTATCGGCGCCGCCCATGGGTCGGTGCGTCTATGGGCGGGATCATCGGCCAACTGCTCGCGCTCGACTTCCGTGACCGGCTGCGCACGCTCACGGTGATGATGACCACCGCGCTGGACGTGGACTTCGTTGGCAACATGCAACGCGCCTTGGCCGGACAATCATCTCCAGACGGTTTGCCCACCCCAGACCCGCGCGTGCTTACGGTACTGCTCGGGCAGGAGCCGGCGACCGACCGGGACGCCGAGCTCGACCGGCGGGTTGCGGTGTGGCGGGCACTGTCCGGCGACGTGCTGCCCTTCGACCCGGAGGAGTTCCGGAGGGGGGCGGAGCGGGCAATTGACCACGCTGGCGACTTACCCCAGCCATCGCTCACGCACTGGCCGCCCCGGTGCCCCTGGCGCGAGGCGTCGAGCTGGGCGGCATCACTACCCCAACGCTGGTGATTCAGGGCTCGGAAGACCCGCTCAACCCAGCACCGCACGGCCGACACCTTGCCGAGGCCATCCCGGGCGCCCAGCTGGTGGAGATCCCCGGCATGGGCCACGCGCTGCCTATCGTGGTCCACCGCCCACTCTCCGAGGCGATCCTTGCGCACACTCACCACTACCCCTGAGTACTCGCGACCGGCCACTGCCACCAGATGGTCAGTCTCAGCCAGAGTGCACGCCGCGCGACCAGCCCGCGCCCGACCGAGTCGTGCCCAAGCTCCTCGTGGCCGGTGAGGCAACTGCCGCTCGGTTTCCGCACGGGTTCGGTTAATAGCGGACGCGGTACCGCAGGTGGGTGACGTTGGTGCCCTCGACGACCGAGATCGGTCCCTGCAGCTCGATCGGAGCGTCCTTCAGCTGGTCGAAGAATGGGGTCCCACCGCCGAGCAGGACGGGGACGAGATCGATCCAGATCTCGTCGAGCAGGCCCGCGTTGAGGCACTCCCGGGCGATGGTGCCACCGTTGACCCCCACCACTTTTGTCTCCCGCGAGGGCCTGGGCCTTGTGGATCGCGCTCTGGATGCCGTCCGTGACGAACGTGAAGGGTGCGTCCTCGCGCGGCCAACCATCCGGCACGCGGTGGGTCACCACCACCACGGGTCGGCCCATTGGATGGTTACCTCCCCAGGCGCCCGTGAGATCGAACAGCCGGCGACCGACCACGAGCGCTCCGGTGCGTTCGACGATGTTGTGGAAGTGCTCCGCGCTCACCGCGGACATGCGCAGTGTCATCCCCGGATGCGTGGTTGGCACGACGACATCGCCGTTGCCGTACCACTTGAAAAGGTGCTCGAACCCCGTCTCGGCGGGGCCGGCGATGTAGCCGTCCAGCGACATGCTTGCCCCCGTGTACACCTTGCTCATCGCGTCCTCCTGGTCTGTCGTCTGTCCCGACGCCTACCTGCTGGGTTGACCCGACGGCGACGCCAAACTCATCGTCGGTCACACCGACAGCTCGCGGGAGCAGCTACTGGAGACCAAGTGCTCACACTGGCCATGGACTGTAGCGTTGAGATCGTCGTCGAGTAAGCCGGCCCGCTCGCCAACCACAGAAGGTCAGGAGCGCAGGGTGGAACTTGGTCTGGCCCTTCCCACGTACGGGTCGGCAGCCTCACCTGAGGCCATCGTGCAGGTAGCCGAGGGCGCGGAGCGCATCGGCCTTGCGGCGGTGTGGACATTCGAACGACTCCTGCGCCCGACTGAGCCCGTTCCGCTGGGCGGCGGTGGCCCGCCAATGTTGCTGCCCGACGCCTACGCCAACGTCTACGACCCGCTCGAGACGCTCAGCTATCTGGCGGCCAAGACCAGCAGAATCCAGCTCGCCACGAGCGTCATCGACGCGCTGTTCCACCCCCCGGTCGTCTTGGCCCGCCGGCTCGCCACACTCGACCGCTTCAGCGGTGGCCGACTGATCGTCGGCCTGGGCCAGGGGTGGATGCCGCAGGAGTTCAGCGTGGCCGGGGTGCCGCCGACACGGCGCGGGGCCGGATTTCAGGAGCACATCGAGGCCATGCGCGCGGTATGGGGGCCAGACCCGGTCCGCTACGAGGGACGCTTCTACCAGATCGCGGAGTCCGAGATCGGCCCCAAGCCAGTCCAGCCAGGTGGACCGCCAATCCTGGCCGGCGCTGTCGCGCCGCCATCAATCGAACGCGCCGCGCGCATGGGCTTGGGACTGAACCCGGTCCTCATGTCCTGGGACGGGCTGCGCGACACCGTCGAGACGTTCCGGCGAGCGGCGAAAAGCGCGGGACACGACCCTAGCTCCCTGCCGGTCATGGTCCGGGTCAACGGATCGATCACGACCAAGCCGCTCGACGAGCGGGCGCCGCTTACCGGATCGGTCGAGCAGGTGGCCGAAGACCTGGCTCAGGCCCGGTCTGTGGGCGCCGATCATGTCTTCTGGTCGATGGATACCGAACCAGCCGAACAGCTCGCGGTCATGGAACAGTTACTCGCGCAAGCGCCGCAATGAGATGAGCGGCGCTTTTCAGGCGCTCCGGCTCCCCGAGAGCGTTAGGCAGACTCGGCCTAAGAACAGCACGGAAATCCTGGTATCAGCCGCTATCGAAGGCATATGGCTCTCCGAGAGACTACGCCGGTTCCGTGACTGCGCTCGGAACCGATGGCCCTTCGGGGCAGCTATCGACGATCCGATGAGCGCGTATCTTCACGTAGTGGCCGAAGAGCAGCTGTACACCGTGGACGGAGCTACCGTGACGTCGGCGACGCGCATCTCGCTCACTGAGGCGGGACTGCGAGAGCGGGAGCACCTGCAGGAATGGGTCCTCGCCCACCCCGAAATCCTCGGTGAAGACGTCCTTGTCGTGACGTTCGAGTTCGACCGTTGGATTACGGGTGCCGGCGATGCCACGTGGGAACGCCTCGACGTGCTCGCTCTCGACCACGCCGGCCGCCTGGTGATTGCAGAGCTGAAGCGTGATCGAGCGCCTGATGCCGTCATGGTCCAAGCCCTCAATTACGCAGCGATGGTCAGCCGCTTCAACCTTGACGAGCTGGTCGAGGCCTACGCTCACCGGCCCGGCAGCGACGCTTCGGCAGACGAAATCCTGGCAAAGCTGGGACTGGGCGCCCAACCTCACCGATGAGAGTCTTGCCCCGCCGCGCCTTGTTCTGGTTGCCGAGGACTTCGGTCCGGTTCTGACCAATACCGCGATGTTTCTCATCGAACAGGGGCTGGACCTACGCCTCATCCGCGTGCAGCTGTATCGGATCGGTCAGGGGCTCGCCCTGACAACCTCTCAGCTGCTGCCCGTCCCGGACGCCGAAGACTTCATGGTTCGCCCCCGCTCAGCTGTCCTGACCCAGCGCTCCACGCGAGTCGCTGCCGCTCGGCGGGCTTCCATACCGGCGCGACTCGTAGCCGCGGGCGTGTTAACGGACGGCGAAGAGCTCCGCATCGTCGTCCCAGCCGGTGTCGGCGAAGACCGCGAAGCGGTGTCAGCGTGGCTGGCGGGAGAGCCCGACCGCGTACTGGTTCGGTGGCGCCAAGACTCGCGTGCCCCGGTCGAATGGGCGCACAACGGCGAGGCCTACAACCTGACCACGCTCATCCGTCAGGTCGTGGAAACGGCGACCGGAGCGCCTCCCCGTACTCAGGTGTGGGGACCGAACTGGTATCAGACCCCACGACGGCACCGTCCTGCACAAGATCGCCGACGCACTGCCTGACGGCTGAACCACGCAGCACCGATTCGACTGGGGTCGGCTGCACCAAGTACTCGAGGCGCTGCCTCCCGGTAGGTGGACCACCTACGGCGACTTGGCGGCCGTCGTCGGGACTGGCGCCCAGGCCCTCGGGCAGCACATCAGCATATGCACCGAATGCCCGAACACCCACCGAGTGCTTGGAGCCGAAGGCCGATCCCGGCCGAACTACCGCTGGAGCGACCCAACAGACACCCGCTCGCAACAGGACGCGCTGGAAGAAGAAGGGGTCGCATTCCGTGGTGGCGTGACCGAAACAGGCCGACGGCTTAGCCCAGCACACCTTAACCAACTGATGGTCGAGTGCTAATTCGATCGCGAGGACCCGTGACGGGACCCTGGCGACTGCGCACGTTGTCGTGGTCGTTCAATGGTCTTCCAACTGACGGGTCTGGCGAGGTAAATGGCTGCAGGACGTGGAAACCATCGCCCCCATCAGCAGAACAGCCGCTATCCGAGGACTGGTTCTCCTCTCCCGGTCGCGCATATCGGCACCTATGGGCTATGAGCGGACGCGCGACTGTCGAGTCAGGATGAGCATGATGAGTTCCGTCGCCGGGTGCTGGCGCAGGCAGTTGGGTTGTGTCCCTTCCTAGTAGCGGGAAGCCGCAGCGCCGAGGCTATTCATGACAAATACGAATGCTAGTGATGTCGATCTTAAAATGATCGAAATCCCAGAATCGAGCGCGTATTGAGCCAACGTCTTTACCCCATGTGAGCGGCCTGCCACCCTCTATGCCTTCGTAGCTGTTGGGTAATTCATGAAACTCGGTCACGGATATATAGACAGTCTGCTTGCCGTCAAATCCATTCTCGTTCGTGCTCAGAGTAGCCAGACTCACGCCGTACCAGTTTGGCTGCGTTAGCACGATGACCGAATCATTCCTCGCCACACCCTCCCTCGCCATGAGCCCATGTAGGTCGTAAGTGATTTCCAACCAATCGTTCTCCTCGGGCTTGTAAGGCGGGTCGAAATCCATCCATTCCTCCGCGGCCACGCCGGCTGCTTCAAGGTGCCATGAACCGGAGAGAAGGTTATCCTCACAATCGACGACCTGCGGGGTCGGGAGACTTGGAGGCACCACAGGGCCGATTGCTCGCCTTTCAACCTGCCCAACCCTCTCGAAATGAGAAAATACCAGAGGGGCGTACCAAAACGCTGGAAAGAGCATCACGCCCAATATGATTAAAATTATAGTAAGGATTATCTTATCGGATGCTTGTATGCTGAAAAGGCCTATCCCGATCTGCCCCGAGGAACCGGCACCGCCAGGAAAATTGACTCGAATGATTTGCATCAGAAGAAAGAGGCCGGCTGCCAATAAAACCGCGCCAACCAAAGACACCACTATGCCGACAACCAACCCCATCGCCCGCCTCGCTAGACTCTGACCCGCAACCGTAGCTAAGCGGCAGTATACCCCCTTATAGACGAGCGCGATTCCAGCCTAAGGCAAGCGGACGCCCGGGTGGGCTACCACGCCTACTCCAGAACCCCACCCCATGTAGTAGGAGGGCCGACGAGACGGGCAGATACATATGGCTTCCCACACTGCCCAAATCATCAGCTTTTGACAGAATTAGGAGAACGGCACCAAGAGTCGCAACCAAGGCGTCGCGCCTAGCCGAAACATCCCATCAGACACGCGGTATCCAAGGCTGCTGGTAGTGCCATCCGTGCAGTGCAGGGTGTTCTACGCGTGCGGTGCTGTTCGAACGCTAACCCGGCCGCGCTCGTCGCGGCGCCAGCCCGCGACGGCGGGTGGCAGCATGCCGTGTGCGCGAGGCTGGTCGTGGCCGGGCGTCAACGGAAGGTGATGGCGATGGGCGTCGCCACAGTCGGAGGCTGCGCAATCAGTTGCGGTCGTCACGGGCGGCACAGGCGTTATCGGCAGGCACCTGGTCCAAGCTTTGGATACCCGCGGGTGGCGGGTGCGCGTGTGTGCGGACGGCGCCCCCACCCCCTCTGTGCCAAAGAGGGGTGGATCGCGACCGCGCGCGATCGGGGCATTCCCATCCCCAAACCACGGTACCGTCCAGCACTGTACGCCTGAGCTCGCCGGGCTACCGACTCCCCGAGACTCTGGCTACCTGGCGCTCGAGCTCAGTCAGCACAGGCACCCAGTGCCACCCTCGCGCCCAGCCCCTCGAAGACTCCGACACCTCCGCCCCGTACAGAGGCGTACCACTGCTGCCGCACCTTCGGTAACAGCCGCTACCAGAAGGCCAACGAGGCTCTTGGACCGCCCATATCGGCACCTGTGCGCGCCGGGCGTTCGTTCCAACCGGATCCGACTCTCGCGGTCCCAGATCGAACGGATGAGTGTTGCCCAGACCTGGAGGCCAGCGCGTGCACCCGCTCGACAGGTGAACCCGATGACCTGCCCCGGAAGGAGCGTGAAGCTCTCGGTGGGGCTGCCGACCCAGTCAATCTTCAACACAAGAGTGTGACTGCCCGCGGCGAGGGTGAACTCCTGAGTGGTCCCGTTCGCAATCTCGCCAACTACATCGCCGTCGAAGATCACCTGGTACGAGCGGGCGCGGTCCTGCCACTTCGAGTGCTCTCGTTGCACGCGGACTACGCCGGCACTCGGCTCCGGTGTGGCTGAGCTTTGCTCCACGCGCTCAAGCTAACGCCAGAGGGCGAGCTGGAACGGCACGTTCCGGACTACCAGATGCGTCGCGCTTGGCTACACACAGTGTCGATAAGCGCGACCGAAGGTGCCGCCTGCACCGCTCATGTAATGCCGGCTCCCGGGTGCCATCAGACCGGCCCGGCGCTCGTCCTCAGGACGAGGAACAAACGCTGGGTAAGCCCCGGGCCGGAGGCCCGAGGCCCGTTCCATTCTGGCTGGCAGGTATGCCCTCGGCCGGCGGCCTCAAGGGTTCGCTCCGCCGCCCTTCGGTCGCCCTTGACCTCGCCTTGTGGAGCGCGGGCTCTAGAGGCGAATTGACAACCTAGAGAAGGGACTGAAGGCCCCGCTGGCGGACCGTCCGCGTCGTCGGCGCGGCCGGTGCGGGGCCAGCCGGTGGACGATAGATGGACTCTGACCAGCATCTTTGGATCCTGCTGGGCGCCGGTGGACTCGTCGGCGAAGCCTGGGGGCAAGAGGTCGGGAGTTCAAATCTCTCCAGCCCGACTCCGAAAGAGCCGGTCAGAGACCGCAAATCCTCGGGTACCCCCGGGGGTTTGCGGTTTCAGGACCCGTTTGACAACGCGCCGTCATCGCTTCGGCGTCGTGAGCGAGAGTCAGACTGGTCGTCCGTCCCCAGCGGACGAAAAAGAGAAAGGCAAGGAGGTAACGCACTCCTTGCCACTCTCAACATATACCGCGCCGGGGGGCTTGCGGCAAGACCGGGGTCGTGCCGCACAATCAACCGTCCGAGGCCAGAACCCTACGGATGGGAGGGGCGAAATGATGCAGGGACATGCGGTGGTGATCGCCGGGGAAGGCCCGACCGGGCTGGTGTTGACGGGCAAGCGCCCTTTCGCGAGAGGGAGGTGAGCAGATGGGCTGCTACGTGTTGGCGTTCCAGGAGATCGACCAGACGCAGGTGGCGGTCGTGGGCGGCAAGGGCGCGCACCTGGGGGAGCTGTCGCGGATCGAAGGCATCCGCGTGCCGGCTGGCTTCTGCGTGACGACGGACGCCTTCCAGCGGATCATGGCCGAAGCGCCGTCGATCGACGATCGGCTCGATCAGCTGTCGAGCCTGACCCCGGACGACCGGGAGGCGATCGGCGCGCTCAGCGCGGAGATCCGCCAGACCCTGGAAGGGATCGCAATCCCCGACGATCTGACGGCGGCGATCACCCTCCCGCTCGCCCGGCTCGGCGAGCAAGCCGCCTACGCCGTCCGATCCAGCGCCACGGCGGAGGACCTGCCGACGGCCTCTTTCGCCGGCCAGCAGGACACGTACCTCAACGTCGTGGGGGCGGCGGCGATCCTCCAGCACGTCAGCCGGTGCTGGGCCTCGCTGTTCACCGAGCGGGCCGTGACCTACCGCCTGCGAAACGGCTTCGACCACCGGAAGGTCCACATGGCCGTGGTCGTGCAGCAGATGGTCAACCCGGCGGCGGCCGGCATCCTGTTCACGGTCGACCCCGTCACCTCCGACCGCAAGGTCACCTCCGTGGAGGCCAGCTTCGGCCTCGGCGAGGCCCTGGTCTCCGGCCTGGTGAACGCTGACGTCTACAAGGTGCGAGACGGCGAGATCGTCGCCAAGGCGGTCGCCTCCAAGCAGCTGGCCATCTACGCCTCGCCGGCCGGCGGGACGCAGGAACAGGCGATCGACCCGGAGCGGCAGGAGCAGCCAGCGCTGACGGATGCGCAGGTCGTGAGGCTCGCGCAGCTGGGCCGGCGGATCGAAGCGCACTTCGGCCGCCCACAGGACATCGAATGGTGCCTGGTCGACGATGGCTTCCACATCGTCCAGAGCCGGCCGATCACCACGCTGTTCCCCATCCCCACGGCCGGCGACCGGGAGAACCACGTCTACGTCTCCGTCGGTCATCAGCAGATGATGACCGACCCCATGAAGCCCCTGGGGCTCTCCCTGTTCCTGCTGACGACCCGCGCGCCCATGCACGAGGCCGGCGGGAGGCTGTTCGTCGACGTCACCCGGGTCCTGGCAACGCCGACGAGCCGCGCAGGCCTCCTGGAGGTCCTGGGGAAATCCGATCCGCTGATCAGGGACGCGCTGGAGACCATCCTCGAACGCGGCGACTTCATCCGGTCGCTCACGGACGAGGGTCCAGGCGGGGCGCCGGCTGGCGGCGCGCCAGCCCCGATCGAGACCGATCCGGCCATCGTCGCCGACCTGATCGGCCGCAACCAGGCCTCCATCGCCGCCTTGAAGCGCGCCATCGCGACGTTGTCCGGATCGGCGCTGCTCGACCTCATCCTTGCGGACGTCGCCGAGCTGAAGCGGATCTTGTTCGATCCGCAAAGCCATCAGGTGTTCATGGCGGCGATGGAGGCCACCTGGTGGCTCAACGAGCAGCTGCAGGCGTGGCTAGGCGAGAAGAACGCGGCCGACACGCTCACCCAGTCCGTCCCCCACAACGTCACGTCGGAGATGGGGCTGGCGCTCCTGGACGTCGCGGACGTGATCCGCCCGCATCCGGACGTGGTGGCTTTTCTGCAGCACGTCGAGGACGAGGGCTTCCTGGACGAGCTGGCCAAGCTCGCGGGCGGGCGGGAAGCGCGAGACGCCATCCGGGCCTACCTCGACAAGTACGGCATGCGCTGCGTCGGCGAGATCGACATCACGAAGCCGCGTTGGAGCGAACGCCCCACCACGCTCGTGCCCATCATCCTCGGCAACATCAAGAACTTCGAGCCGGGAGCCGGCGAGCGGCGCTTCGAACAAGGGCGGCAGGAGGCCTGGAAGAAGGAACAGGAGCTGCTGGAGCGCTTGCGGGCCTTGCCGGACGGGGAGCGGAAGGCCGAAGAGGCCAAGCGGATGATCGACCGGGTCCGCACCTTCATCGGGTACCGGGAGTACCCGAAGTACGGCATGGTCAGCCGCTACTTCGTTTACAAGCAGGCCTTGTGGGATGAAGCCGAGCGCCTCGTGCGGGCGCAGGTGCTTCGTGAGAAGGAAGACATCTTCTACCTCACGTTCCAGGAGCTCCACGACGTCGTGCGCACGAACCAAGTGGATGACCAGCTCATCCGCCAGCGCAAGGACGCCTTCAGGTCGTATCAAGCGCTCACGCCGCCCCGGGTGC
>JBOGED010000258.1:0-1918 GCA_050743625.1 Egibacteraceae bacterium
TGCGCTCGAGCCCCATCGCGTACCCGCAGTCAAGCGCGACGTCGAGGCCACGCCGTAACCCCTGGCACGCCTCCTCCAGCTCTCCTTGGAGCACCCGCGCGGCCGCGGTGTCGGCGAGCACCAGCACGTTCTGAGTCAGAAACCCCGGGACCAGCGACACGCTGAACGCCTCGACCGCCTCGACCGACTGCCCGAGCAGGAGAAAACCGATCCCCCAGTTTCGCGCCGTATCGGTCTCGTCACACCAGTCGCGGGCGAAGTAACCCCGGTCCCTGCCTCCCCCGCAGAAGCGCTCCGCCCCCTCCATATGGTCACGAAAGCCGTCTCCATCGCCCGAGGCCGCCAGCTCCATGGCCAGCCAACGCTGCACCCAAGCCCGAGTATTCGCGTCTGCCCGCTGCGCATGGGCAGCCGCCCTGGACAGCAGCTCCACCGCGCGCTCGGGGTCGCCTCCCACCCCACCCGTCGAGATCGACGAATGCAGCAGGCTCGACGCCCCTAATGTCTGGGCGCGCAGCGTCTCGTCGCGCGCATCGTCGGCCACACCGACCGCCAGGGCAAAGTAGCGGCGGGCGGCGGTCCGATCACGGGTCTGGAACGCAAGCATCCCGGCTTGAACGTGCGACTCCACCGCCACCACGTTCAGCCGCCGCCGGTCGGCGGGACCCATGGGCCGGTCCAGCAGCGCGTAAAGCGTGTCCGCGTGACCGGCGACCTGGCCGAGCAGCACATCGGGACGCGTGACGCGATGCAAGCTGGCAAGCGTGTCGGCCAGGTCCTCGTGCGCGGCGATCAGATGCGTGTCGACCGCGCGGTCCCCGTAGAGAGTGATCCGCTCGACCGCCGCTCCTGGAAAAAGCGCCGCGCCGAGCCCTCCCACCCCCAGGGCTTGGATGGCTTCTCGGCGTTTCGCGTCGTCTCCGTTCCCCTCGCTTGCCGCGAGTCTGGCACCACCACCACGGCGCCGCTGCCGGCCAGCGCGTGGAACCGCGCTTTCGCCTCACCGTCGGCGCGGGACAGCGCGGTGTCCAACGCTGCCTGCAGGACCGGGGTCGGCACGATCCTGGCACGCTCACGCTCCCAATCCGACACCGTCCGCGAGCCCACCCCCAGATGCTCGGCGAAGACGAGCACCGGCATCCGCAACGCCGTACGCAACGCTCGCGCCTGCAGCCCCGTCCACACTGGCACCACGATCACCACAACGCTCCCCCGAGATCCGTTGCTTGCGACTGGGAACCCAGGGAATGCGAGCGTGGCGGTCTCG
This sequence comes from Egibacteraceae bacterium, assembly GCA_050743625.1. Classification (GTDB taxonomy): domain Bacteria; phylum Actinomycetota; class Nitriliruptoria; order Euzebyales; family Egibacteraceae; genus JBOGED01. Next base: position 1,268 of record JBOGED010000258.1, read on the forward strand.
TCAACCCCGTGCATAAAGGCCGCGATGTCACCGCGATACCACCGCCGCCTCGCCCTGGTGGCGGGTGAGGCTCCGCGGGCGCCGTGGTGATCAGCCCTGAGCCGTGCCCTCGGTCACGTGGTGATCCCCTCGTCGTGGCGGGATCGACCCACCGCCGGTACAGGGCAGACGTGGGCAACAACACGCGCTGCGTGCCGGCCGCTACGCGGAGCCGGCCCCGTGCGTGTGGCGAGGGCGTCGGAGAGGGAGCGGCTCGCGGTGAGCAACGACCGTGTGGCGTAGTGGGTGGGGTGGCCGAGGACGGCGGCGGCCGTACCTTGCTCGCAGATCCGCCCGTCGTCGAGGACGAGTACGCGGTCGGCGAGCCGGGCGACGACGCCGAGGTCATGGCTGATGAGCACGAGCGCGAGGCCGAGGTCGCGGCGGAGCTCGTCGAGCAGCTCGAGGACGTCGGCCTGGACCGAGACGTCGAGGGCGGAGGTGACCTCGTCGCAGACCAGCGCGAGCGGCCGGGCGGCTAGCGCCCGCGCGATCGCGACGCGCTGGCGCTCGCCACCCGACAGCTGGCGGGGATAGCGGTCGGCCAGGTCGGGGGCGAGGCGGACGCGTTGCAGCAGCCTGGCCACCTCGGCGCGGGCGTCAGCACTGGAG
>JBOGED010000259.1:0-22904 GCA_050743625.1 Egibacteraceae bacterium
CCCCTAGACCCCAAGAGACGCATCACAGCCCCCAGTCCAAGGACTCCTCGTACCCCAACTCAATCAAAAGATCGCCTAACAGGGCCTTCACCGCGGTGGCGTGCGCTTCCGTGAACTCCTCCCTCCACCCTCCGATCTGCCCTTTCCGAAAGGTGTGCGTCCCCCCGAACAGCTTCTGACCGATATCACAGGCGCCTTCGGAGTCCAAGGAGATGCGCAGGTGCTCGGCGATGCGCATGATCTCGGAGACCTGGGTCTCGGGACACCCCCCTCCCGCTGGTCCCACGAGGTGCTCGAATCTCGTCACATAGACCAGAGGATTCGCGCGGAGCCATGGCATCAGGCTGGTGACACGCTCACGGATGTCCAGCAATGCGGGGCGCCGACCCGCGGCCGGCAGGCCTTGGATCGATGCGAGCACTCGCTCCTCGCGGCTCAGCTTGCTAAAGGACGTCGAGAAACGATGAGGGGGGGAGGCGAGGTACTCGGCGTTGGACAACACGACGTCTCGTGGGTCCCGGACGATCAGGAGCATCCTGATGCCTGAGTCGGTGAGCAGCTGGAGGAAGCCTGGCGAATACGGCACATGCCCGCTGAACCATGTGCCGGGGGGTAGCCGGCGGACTCTCCGCGCGACGCGGCGCAGGCTGACGTCTTCGGGGGTATCGACACCGATGCGAAGCCGGGGTTCACCGGCTCGCGGCCAGTACAGCCCGACCTCCTCACGGTTCAAGTAGAGGCGGACGTGATGGATCGAGGGTAACAACCGCATCAACTTGAGGAGGAGATTCGTTCCCGCTTTCGGCAGCGAGTTCACGAACACCGGTGGACCCGGCGTACTCGCCTGCGACTGGATCTGCGCGGCCCTCGCTCGGACCACGTCTACCAGCACCCTCGCGTCGGTCCTGAGGTTGTCTGCCATCCGTCCCTCTTGGTGTCGCATCGTCCGAATTAGACCTGGACCGTCGCGGGCGGGGATGAAGGTTCACGGCGGTCTTGCGCCAACGGGGTGGCGCGCGTCCTTACGTTGGCAGCCGCCCAACTCGCCGCGAGACCAGTGATGATCCCCTGCTCGAGTCCAGGAGCCCAGGCCATGAACCAGATGAGCTGCGCCACGAACATCGCCATCAAGACTCCTGGCGAGAAAAATCCTGGAGAGAGGAGTCCCGAGCCGTCTAAGGGACGGCGAGAGAAGGTGAGCAGCGTCGCGCCGAAGAGCCCGATCAAGAGTGCCGCGCCGAGGACCCCTGTTCTCAAGAGTGTCTCGAGGTACAGATTGTGTGGCTGCGATTCGAAATCCGCCCCGCCGATCCGACGGGCGAAGCCGGTTCCGAAGGGCTCGCCGATGATCCACTCGCTCGGCGTGTCGGGCCCGTCGGCGAGGAGGACCCGCCACCCGTCGATGCGCCACGAGAGCGTGTCAGTGCTCGTCGCCGACTGCGCGATGGGTGTGCCGCCGCGTCCGGCACCTTCTTCGCCAGAGAACGCGAGGAACGCGCCTGAGGCGGCGATCGCTCCGGCGACGGCTAGGGCGACGGCGGGTCGCCGGAGCTTTCGGTTGCGTATGACGATCAGCGCGACACCAACGATCAGGGTGATCCAGACGGTACGGCGGTTGAGTAAGAGCACGAAGACGAGCAGCACGACGCTCAAGCACTTGAGCACGCGTGCCTGCTTGCCCCGCATCTCCCACAGCGGGACCGTCAGCAGGAAGGCGTGGGCGAGGAAGAAGGTGTGGGTCCCGCTGAGCGAGCGGATGGCCGCGTCGAACTCGGCGCCGAACACGCCGATCCGCAGATCGGTGAGCGTCGCAAGCCACCGCAATGAGGCGACGAGCATCACCGGGACGGTCGCGACCAACCAGAGCGTCGCGATCCGCTCGCGGAGCCATCCGGTCGGCGGGAACGAGACGAGGTAGAGCGCCGCCGCGCTGAAACGCATGAACCCACGGAACTCCGCGGCGCTCGCTTCGGGACCGAACTCGCCGGTCCCCCTCACCAGCGACAACAGCGTGAGGACACCGAACAGGAGGAGGCCCCACTGCGCCCAGTTCAGGCGCCGGGCGCGCGCCAGCCGAGCGACCGCCGCCCCCAGCACAAGGCCGAACGCGAGGTCGGTCACCTGGATCTCCGCAGGCCCAAACGAGACGGACGGGATGGTGCCCGGCACATTGTCGTTGAGCGCCACGCCGAGCAACATGCAACCAAGCATCAACCCGACGCCGATCTCGGCTCGCTTGACCACCCACTCGGCGAGCACCACCATGAGCACCGCCGCGATCACCAGGGCGATGATCAGCTCGAGATTTCCGGCCATGGAACTTCCTACTCCTTCACGACGGGCAGCGTGGGCGTCGCCTGGACGGGCCCGAGGATGAGTGAGATGAGGCGCCAGCGCAGCCCACCCGGCTGGCCGACCGCGTTCGCCGACGACAACCGCGACCAGGACTGCCGGCGCAACTCTGGCACTGGGCAGAACCGGATGCAGAGCGCGAGCGCACAGGCCGCGACGGCGATCTCAATGGCGAGCACCGCGATCGCGGGAAGCTGATCGATCGTCGCGGCGCGCGCGAGCGCGATGGCCAATGCCACTCCGGCGCTGCAGAAGACCGCCGGCGCATGCGCCAACCAGAGATCGGCCGCGGAGGCTTGCACAAGCCGTCTCACGACGCCCAGGTAGGCGAGATGCCTGAAGATCTCGCCTACCGCGAGCGCCGCTCCGAACACCCATACGCTCGTGCCTGGGCGGAAGCGAAGCGCGGCGATCAAGAGGGCCGCGAGGACGACGAGGTACGAGCCCTGCAGAAGTAGTGCCTTGTTGAGCTCTGCCCGAGCCTCCGTGAGCAGCGAGGAGAACTTCGAGATTACGTTGAATCCACCGGCAAGGGCAATCCACGGGACGATGCCCGCGGCGACATCCCACTGCGGTCCGAGCACTACGCGGACGAGCTCTTGGGCGGCCACCGCCATGCCGGCGCAGATGGGGAACAGGATGACACCGCCGAGACCGAGCACGCTGAGGTAGGCGCGGCGGAGGCGCGGCACGTCGCCTTGAACCCGGCTGATGCTGGGAAAGAACACCAGCGTCAAGGTTCCCGCCAGGTGCTGGGTGAGCGGTTGGGTGACCAGATAGAACGCACGGTTGTATTGGCCGACCAGTGCCGTGGCCGCGACGCGGGCCACCGTGAGCGTGTCGAGGTTGCTGCCGACGTACTCGAGCAGCCGGATCCCCGACGATCGCACGCCATAGCCGAAGAGCACACGGTAGGGCTCGAGGGTCACGGGGGGCAGCACGGGGTGCCGCAACCGAGCGTACTGCCAGACCGCTTGAGCCGCCGCTGAGGCGACCACCGCCGCGACGAGGCTCCACACGCCCGCTCCCAGCAAGGCGAGACCGATCCCCACGACCAGAAATCCCAGGACGTAGGTTCCCAGCCTGATGATCGCCAGCTCACGGAATCGAAGTTGCCGGCGCAGGAGTCCCTGCCCGGTCATCGAAACGCCTACGAACAGGAAGGAAGAGGACATCACCCGTAGCACTGGCGGCAGCGCCGGTTCGCTGAACAACCCCCCGAGCGCCGGAGCGGCAACCCATACGATCGCGAAACATCCCACCCCCGCGGCGATGCCGACGGTCGACGCCGCGCCGATCTCTTCCCGCGACAGATCCGGCTTCTGGATGATCGCTTCCGCCAACCCCATCCGCGCGAAGAAGTTCGTGAAGAGCACGACTAGGTTCGCCATCGCGAGGAGACCGAACGCGAAGGGGTCGATCAGCCGCGAGATCAGCGCGGTGTAGACGAGGGTGGAACTCGCGAGCCCTATGGTCGCGAGTGTTGACCACCGCAACCCCGCGGCCGTCCGAGCCATCAGGTCCGCGTGCCCCGCGACCGCGTCTTGCTCGGATGCGGTCCTATCCTTGGCGGGCCTCACCGTTCACCTCACGACCGTTCCGGCACGCGCACCCGGGTGCGTTTGAGGGTGATCCGGGCGATACCCCGCAGGTAGGGGCTGAGCCACACGAGCGGCCAGAGCTTGCCGGCCCAGCGGCGCGTGTAGACGGCCCATGGCCTTCCAGGCAGGATCTTCGTCGACCAGAGGCGGCGGTACTCAGCCAGGAGCGGTTGTTCACCGATGCGCGGTGGCGGGTTATTGGCGCAGGTCGCGACGGTGCCTGGCGCGATCCAGACGGTGCAGCCCGCTCGGCGAGCGCGTAAGCCGTAGTCGCCGTCACCACCGCGGTGGATGAACAGCGGGTCGATGTTCCCGATGCGCTCGACGACCGCCCTGGGAATAAGGACCGCGTTGCCGTGCATGGTGTCACACGCTTTTGGGTCTTTGCCCGGCGGGATCAGCTCAAACCGCACTGGCCTCCACCGGGAGGGGGCGACAAGGCCCCCGTACGTCAGCTCTCCCGTGTCCGGGTGGCGAGTCGAGCCACCCACGATCGCGGGGGGATACCCGTCCCGGCGCAGTTGACGCTCGGTTTCGAGAAGGAGCGCGAGCGCGCCATCGTCGAGGTGCGTGTCGTCGTTCAGCCAGAGGTAGTAGTCGTAGTCACCGGCGATCGCGGCGGCGAACGCATGGTGCATCCCCCCACCCCAGTACAGCTCACCATCGCCGTGTAACAGCGTGACGGTCGGAAACTCGTCGGAGATCGCCGCGACGGTCCCGTCGGTACTCGCGTCGTCGAGCAAGAAGACGTCCAGCGCGACACCGTCGACCTGCTGCCGGAAGAGGTTACGCAGGCAGCTCAACGTGAGCGCCTTGCGATTATAGGCCGCGAGCACCGCGGCCAAACGCACCGGTTTTCCCGATTGCACGGCTACGAGCCTCCCTCGCGGACCTGCTTACAAATCCAACGGTAGGTCGGTTCGAGCCCTTCGGCCAGGCTCGTGCCGGGCTCCCATCCCAGCACCTGGCGCAGCTTCGTGTTGTCGGAGTTGCGTCCCCGCACGCCTTGAGGGCCAGTAATGTGGTGCAACCCGACGTCCTGTTTGCCGGAGATCTCAATCACGAGGCGAGCAAGCTCGTTGATGCTGACCATCTCGTCGGTGCCGAGATTCAAGGGCTCGGCCCAGTCCGAACGCATCAGGCGGAAGATTCCCTCCACGCAGTCGTCTATGTAACAGAACGAGCGAGTCTGTTCGCCGTCCCCCCAGATGTCGATCGTCTCTCCGGGCTCGGCGTGAGCTACCTTGCGACAGATCGCCGCTGGCGCCTTCTCCCTCCCGCCGTCATAGGTTCCGTACGGCCCATAGATGTTGTGGAACCGGACGACCCGAGTGTTCATACCGTATTGGTCACGGTAGTACTCGCACGCACGCTCCGAGATGAGCTTCTCCCAGCCGTAGGCGTCCTGTGGCTCCGCCGGATACGCGTCCGACTCCTTCAGGGGCGTGACCTCGGCGGTGGTCTGCAGATACTCGGGATAGATGCACGCCGACGAGCTGTACAAGTAGCGTTGGGCCCCGTTGACACGCGCCGCTTCTAGCGTGTGGAGATTGATCAACGCATTATTATGCAGGATGGTCGCATGGTTCGTCGAGATGTACCCCATCCCACCCATATCGGCGGCGAGCGCGTACACCTCGCCGACTTCCCTGGTGGCCTGGAGGCAATTCTCCCAGCGCCGCAGGTCGAGCAACTCGAACTCGTCGGCGTCTGTGCGCGTGTACTCGGGAAGCTTGACGTCCACTCCCCTCACCCAATGACCTTTCCCTTTCAGATAGGTCACCAGGTGATGGCCGATGAACCCCCCAGCCCCGGTCACAAGAACCCGCTCCATCGCTTCCCCCTTCAGATGTCGACCCGCAGGTCACACACCGGCGTCGGCGCCGCTCGCTTCTCCTCCCTGGTCGCGGCTCGCCGCGCGCGACGTCGGTTCTACCCGTGTGGATACCGCGGTGAGGCGGCTGGGGCTCTGATTGTTCCGGTTACGCGCCGCCCTGATCACGGTACGGCTGTACGAGCGGGCATACGGGTCCAAGGATTCCGCGCTGCGGTTGAAGATATAGCCCAACAGGGGCGTACCCACCAACGCCAGCCGCTCATGCACCGCGTGAAGGTCGGACACCAAGGTCCCCCGCTCGATCACGAGCACAACCCCGTCCGCTTGCGCCGCCACGGCGATCGTGTCCGACACCCCCAGTAGCGCGGGAGCGTCGATCAGCACAAGGTCTGCCTGCTCGTGCAGGCGGAGAAGCGCCTTGCGGAATCCCACCGTACGGAACACTCCCACGGGATGGTCAGAGGTCACACCGCTCGGCAGTACCGGCACGATGTCGCCGCCCGCCACCTGCAGCGAATGGAGATGGTTGTCCACACCGGCCGCGTCCTCACCGAGATGGCAGAGCCCGAGCCCCTCACGTTGCCCGCACAGCTCCGAGAGGCGGCGCATCCGCTCATCGGCGTCGACCAGCACGACGCGGCGATGCTGCTCTTGCGCCGCCATCGCCATGCTCAGCAAGGTCAAGGTCTTCCCGTCTCCAGGGGTCGGACTCGTCACCACCACCGACGTTCCGCCCACAGATGCCAGCGCATGGCTCAGCGAAGCGACAGCGTAGTGGTAGGCCTCGTTTACTACGGGCCCGGAGTGCGCGAGGGGCGGTACTGGCTTGCCAGCCACCAACGACGGGGCACGGAACTCGGGCACCTCTCCCAGTAGCGGAGCCCCCAACACGGCTCCGGGATCGTACCGGCGATCGACTCGGAGATCGCGCCCGGAGACGCGCCACGCCCACGCCCCCGCGGCCAAAAGCCCGAGTAGGCCTCCCACGGCGGCGTTGCGGACAGGGTTGGGTTGGGCTGGCGATGCGGGCGGCTCGGCGCGGATGAACAGCTCGACGCCGGACCCGTAGACGGCCGCCTCGGTCGAGATGTCCTGGGCGCGCTCACGCAGGGCGGACAGCTGCCCCACCAGCGCCGATTGCTGCGGCGTCAGCGGACTCCCCGCCAGCGTCCCGGTGGCGGCCACGTTCGCGTTGAGCTCTGCCTGGAGCGCACCTCGCATGCCCTCGAGGCTCGCCAGCGCGCGGCCGGCCTCGTCCGTCACCCGCTGCGCCCCGACCTGCTGGTACGCATCACCCACGGCGTTCGCCATCGCGGCGGCCGATGCGGGGTCCGGACCTTCCGCGCGGATGACCAGGGACGCGAGGTCCGCCGACGGGCCCACGGAGAGCACGTCTCGCAGGTTGGCGGCGGATTGCCCGTTCGCGAGCTGCTGGGCCGCCACCTCCAATACCGCGGGCGAGCTGACGAGATCCGTCTGCCGCGCCAGGTACGGCTCTAGGTCACCCACTCGGCTCGTCCCCCCCAAGACCCCGCGATTGGCAGGGTCACGGAGAATCAACTGCGATTCCGCTCGATAGCGCTCCGGAACGAACTGCGAGACACCGAAACCCAAGACCAACCCCAACACGGTCGCTGCGATCACCACCCCGCGGTAACGCCACAACGACTCGACAATCCCCGGTCCTTCGAACTCGCGGTCGTCGGATCCTCGCTCGCCTATCCGACTCGAACTCGTCGAACCTGTCATCGCCATATCACCACCATAACGAGCAACTCGTGATCCGAACGACGCAACAAACGCCCCCGAGGCCACTTTCGATCCATTATCGGAACCCACGACACTCCCCCCCAAGAAACCATCTTAAGTACACCGCCGCAGATCAGGGTACTACTACAACCACAGCGCAACCAGGGTATGCTGAGAGGCGGATGTGTCTGGTCTCAGCCTTGGCTGGGACTCGGACCCAGGCGGGCAATCTTGGGGGAAGGGGAGCGCACGTGACTGCTGGTGATGCTGGGCGGGGATCTACACCTCTCCTGTCGATCACGATGTACACACGAAATCGATCGCACTTGTTTGAGCGAGCGCTGGGCTCGATCGTCAGCGCCTGCCATCCAGTGTCGACGCACGTGGAGATCACGGTGTCCGACGGGTCCGACGACGACCGGACGGGGCGGATCGTCGAGCGACTGCTCGCTGGCTGGCCAGGCGGATACCGATATGTCTGGAACACCCCGCCGCTCGACATGGTCAACAACATGAATAGGGCGATCGAGCTGGCCAGCGGAGAGTGGATCCAACAACTCGGTGACGATGACTTCCTGCTCCCTACCGCCGGGCAGGTGATGGTCGATGCCATCAGGAAGGCGGGGCAGGATCGGCCAATCATGCTCTTCGGCGTCCACATCGTCGACCTCGACGGTGTCGTCCGACGCCAACAGACGTTCCGTGGGACCCGCCACCTCGCCCCCAGGGAGGCATTACGCCAGCTGCTCGGCAACTCGTCCTTTGTCCGTGAGCCCGGAGTTCTCGTCCGCCGCTCCGTCTACGAGCGAGAGGGGTTGTTCGACAAGCGCGTCGGAAACCCCGCCGACATCGACATGTGGGTACGCCTGTTCTCTCGTTACGGGGTGACGTGCATGCCGTATTCGACGTGCGCGTACACGATTCACGAGGGCGCGTTGACGACCGGGATGTGGAACCCCGAGACGATCTGCACCTTCGACGAGATCTTCGACCGAGCGGTCGCCTCGGGGGTCGTGCCCGAGCACCGAGTCCGCCGCTGGCAGGCGGACTTCTTTCATCAGTTCATCCTCGCCGGCGCCTACCGTCACCTCGAGAAGGGTCGCCGGGCGGAGGCTCGGGAGGTGCTGAAGCTGTTTGACCTCCCCGCGGTGCGCAGACGTGGCCTGTCACCGAGATGGTTACCCGTGCGCATCGCCTTCGTCGCAGCGACCGCCGGAAGTCGCTTATCCCTGCGGTTTCTCACGCATGCGTGAGAACCGCAGGGATAAGGGCCGACACTGAAGCAGGGAAAGGGACCGCCGTGGCGGTGACACTGCAGCGACCCAAGTGGGCGTACTACCGTGGCGCGGTGCGTCCCTACGAGGACGCCGTGCTCCACATCTCGACCGAAGCGGTGCACCGTGGCCTCAACGTGTTCGAGGGCATCAAAGGCTACTGGCAGCCCGACGGGACCTTCGCGCTGTTGGAGCTACAACGGCATTACGCCAGGCTCCTGCGCTCGGCGCGCCTGCTGCACATCCCTGTACCGGTGACCTTCCCCGTGTTCGAGCAGGCCTGTTTCGACCTTGTCCGTGTGCTCCTCGATCCGGCCAACGACCTGTGGGTACGTGCGACCTTGTACGTCACCGAAGGCCATTGGGGGGAGGACACGGTCGCCGACCTCGTGTTGACCGCCTTCCAGCAAGCCAAGCGAGAGCCGGCCGCCATCAACGTCGGCATAAGCACGTGGCTTCGCGCGACGGATCTCTCCCTACCCGCGCGGATCAAGACCAGCAGCAACTACCAGGTCGCACGCCTTGCCAGGATCGAAGGGCGTGACCGCGGCTGTGACGAGATGGTGCTGCTGAACCAATGGGGTCGTGTCGCCGAGTTCACCGGCTCGTGCCTCCTGATGGTCCGCGACGGCTGCGTCCTCACGCCACCGGCCTGGGAGGGAGCACTTGAGAGCATCACGGTCGACCTCGTGCGGCAGCTCTGCCCCAGCCTGGGCATCGACTTCGTCCAACGCCCGATCGAGCGCACGGAGCTGTGCATCGCCGACGGCCTCGCGCTGTGCGGCACCCTCTCGGAGGTACAGCGCGTCCTCGCCCTCGACGGCCACCCACTCCCGCACCACCCCGCGCTCGACGCCCTCGCCCGCCGCTACCAGGACGCCATCCGCGGCCACGCCCCCCACCCCGACGTGACGCTCACCACGGTCCCCCAAGACACGCCGGTCGAGCCCAAGGCATACGTCTCGCACTAGAGTCCCTCATCATCGACACCATCTCCGTCAACGTGCAGACTTGCTGCATAATCCGGATCGAAAATCCGGCAACGGAGGGTTCTGATGCTGCGCAGCTTCCGGCTCGGCAACCACCGCTCGTTCCGAGACGAGCACGAGTTGCTGCTGATGCCGGTATACGAAAATGAAAAGGACGTCTCGACTGTCGCCGCCATATACGGCGCGAACGCATCGGGCAAGTCCAACCTCCTCGACGGCCTACAGTTCATGCGCGCCCTCATAGTTCGCTGGGGTTTACGTAAGCGAGGGGCTGACTCCGGGATTGCCCGCACACCGTTCCGACTGAGCCCAAGCTCCGAGTTGGAACCCTCCATCTTCGCTGTCGAGCTGGTACTCAACGGCGTGCGGCACACCTACGGGTTCTCCGCAGACGACGAGCGGGTGCATGAGGAGTGGCTGTACAGCTATCCGCTCGGGCGTCGCCGGGTGCTCTTCGAGCGCCATGGGCGCGACATTGACTTCGGCTCAACCGTTACGCAGCGTAGCAAAGCTGAAGTCGTGGAGAGCCTTCTGACCGAAAAGACGCTGTTCCTCAGCCTGTCTGCGAGGGTTGAACTGCCGGAGTATCGCTCGGTCTTCGAATGGTTCTACGAATCGCTTTTGTCACCCCGGATGAACGACTCGAGACCGATCCGGATCACAGATGAGCGTCTCGCTCGCTTCATCGATCGGTCGAATGCCAACAGAGGCGCCTACCTGGAGTTAGCCCGAGCGGCAGACGTCGGTATCACTGACATCCAGGTGGAGTATGTCAGCGATCCTCTCGCAGCGGAGCGCGCGGCTGCACTCGCCGAACAGGCAGCAGCGCTGGAAGAAGAGCACGCTCGGATGAGCGACGAGCAAGCGGCAGCATTCGCACGTCGTGCGAATGCGGCGCGCGAGCGCGCGGCGATGGCGGAGCGCGAATCGCGACGGGCCACGCTGCTGTTATCTCACGGCACGGATAAGTCAGCGGCCTTTGGGCTGGCAGACGAGTCTGACGGTACCCGGCTGTGGCTTCACCTCTTACCCAGCCTGATCACCTGCCTAGCCGAGGGTAGGACAATGGTGATCGACGAGATCGATAGCAGCTTGCACCCACTGTTGGTGCGCAAGCTGGTCGGCATGTTTCGTTCGCCCGAGACCAACCCGAACCACGCGCAGCTGATCTTCACGACGCATGACGCGTTCCTCCTCGCGCCGATTGCCGGCGAGCCTGGCGTCGATCGGGATCAGGTGTGGTTCGTGGAGAAACAGCCGGACGGCTCTTCCACGCTCTACCCACTCACTGACTTCAAGCCCCGCAACGAGCACAACCTCGCACGGAGATACCTCGGCGGCTCGTACGGTGCCATTCCCTTCCTCGACGACCTCGACTCGCTCCACATCCCGGAAGCGTCCCACGGTGACGACGCCGAATGACGCGACGCGAGAACGTCAGCCGGCGCAGCCTTGCTCACCGTGAGCCGAAGGTCCGCATCCTGATTGTGTGTGGAGGCCTACGCACCGAACCCGACTACTTCAACGAGTTGAAGAAGCACCTACGTAACCCCGCCGTGACGGTGCGCGTCAAGGCGCGGGGACGGGCGCCGGAGAACCTCGTCCAGTACGCGTGCTCTTCCCATGTGGCCGGCGCCGACGAGTTCGATCAGGTCTGGTGCGTGGTCGATGTCGACGAGTTCCCGCTCGACAAGACAACTCGTGACGCGGCCCAGCGAGACATCCGCCTCGCCGTGTCGAACCCGTGCTTCGAGCTGTGGCTCCTGCTGCATCGCTGTGACTGGCACAAGCCGCTCGTCGATGCGAAGGCAGCACACCGCGAGCTCGAGCGGTACGTCGCCACCTACGACAAGGACCGGCTCCGCTTCAGCGACTTCGTCTCAGGCGTCGAGGACGCCGTAAGACGTGGAGAGCAGCTCGACTCGACCGGGTGCGACCATCACACGAACCCTTCCAGCGGGGTGTGGAAGCTTGTTCAGTTGATGCGCTATTCGCCGCGTGGGGTGTAGATCAGGACGCCGTCATTCGCGGTGTCGTCGTCGTACATGGCGACGACGTCCGGGGGGAGGCGCGAGGTGAGGTCGGCGGCGCGGAGGTAGTCGCGCAGGGTGGTGCCGGTGCAGCGGGAGTCGACGTTTGGCGCGCCCCTGCGCGCCCGCAGGTCGGCGAGGTGAGCGGTGCGGAAGTCCATGCTGTAGCGGGCCAGGCCGGAGGTGTTCGGTACGGTCTCGTGGAGCTGCGCGCCGGAGAACAGGATCAGCCCACCGGGAGGGCAGACCAGGCGGGTCTGCGGCTCACGGTCAATGGGCTCGAGAGGCTTCGGCTGCTTGCGTGTGTCGGTCTTGACGTGGTTCGCGGCGGTGGCCCGGCTCTCGGCGTTCCACCGGTAGTAGTTGTAGATCTCGGAGTCGTTGGGCACCGGAACCGAGAAGTAGCGCGGGTGAAACGCCAGGCAGTTGCTGGGGAGGATGCCGTAGACGGGCAGCCACCAGTTCAGCTGGCAGTACGGCGCCGAGTACCAAGTGTCCCGATGCGGATGGAACGCGTAGGCGATACCGGCGGTGAGATAGTCGGCCGGATAGGCCGACCGCATCCGCGGAAGATCGAAGAACGTCTGATCCAGGTCACAGCCCAGATCGTCGATGACATCCCGCGCCAGCAACCGGGTTCGCGGATGATGGATGAACGCGGGCTTCAGGCTCGCAAGGATCTCCACGCACGCGCCGACGGGCAGGTCATGATGAGCCAGGCGCGGATCGCGGGGCGCGAACGCCTCTTCGACCAGCACGCGCATGTGATCGCACAACGCGATGGTTGATGGCCGGGGTGAGAAGACGAACAGCGCGCCCTCGTACAGGGCGGGACGGCGATCGTCGTCCGACATCCCTGAGTCGAAGAACACCGTGGCCATCCCAGCCTCATAGATCCTGCGACGCAGACGCAGACGCAGACGCCGCGGCTTCGGCGAAACGTAGGCGCGAGTCGAGGGTGCCGTGGGCGAGGAGCTGGCGGATATGGGCGATCCGCTGGTACCGAGGGCCCTCGAACTCCTCGGCAACGAGACCCAACGCTTGGTAAGCCCCATACAGCTCTGCCGCGCCAAGCCGCGGATCCCACGTCAGCGCAAAGCCGAGGACGTCAGCGGCCTTGTCACAGTTCACCCGATAATTGCGCGCGTCAGGCGAGGCCCCCTCGGCGAACCCCACTCGCGAGCCGGGGACCGTCTCGGCGACGATCTCCGCAAGCTCGCGCATCTGATAGTTCTGCTCGGTGGCCCCGATGTTGAAGGCCTCGTTGTGGACGAGCGCTCTTGGCGCGTCGAGTACCGCGAGGAACGCGCGGGAGATGTCGTCGATGTGGATGATCGGGCGCCAGGGCGAGCCGTCACTGCGGAGCAGTACCTCACCGGAGGTGTACGCCCACGCGACCAGATTGTTCAGCACGATGTCGAACCGCATGCGCGGCGAGACGCCGTACGCGGTCGCGTTGCGCAGGTAGGTCGGGCTGAAATCGTCGTCAGCAAGTGGAGCGACGTCGCGTTCCACAAGCACCTTCGACCTCCCATAGGGCGTCACCGGGTGCAGCTGTGCCTCCTCGTCGAGCAGGGACTCGCCCCCCGCGGCACCGTAGTTACTGCAAGAGGACGAGAACACGAAGCGCTCGACGCCCGCTTCCCTCGCGAGGCGAGCGAGGCGGACCGAGGCGTGGTGGTTGATCTCGAAGGTGAGGTCTGGGTCCAGGTCGCCGAGTGGGTCGTTCGACAGCGCGGCGAGATGCAGCACGGCGTCGACGCCCTCCAAGTCGCCGCGCGACACGTCCCGGACGTCCCGCGCGACGATCGGCACGCGCGCGACCGCGGCCTCGTCGCCGTACGTGCAACCCCGGTACAGGTCGCTGTCCACCCCGACGACCGAATGTCCACGAGCGAGCAGCAGCGGAACGAGCTTCGTGCCGATGTAGCCCAGATGACCAGTCACAAGTACTCTCATAGGATCCCTCCGTGATGGGACTCGCGCTTCGCGCTCATGACAACACCATCTTTCTGGAGTAGAAGCCCTCGGCGTACCTCGTGGGTGAGCTCGCCTCCAGGCCGCGGAGCCGTAACACGGCCCAGAAGAGGTCAGCGTCGAACCAGGTGCGCCTGTGCTGGCTCGGAAACCCCTTGAGGAGTAGCTCGATCTTGCGGGCAGCGATCGAGCGATCGAGAGGCACGAAGAGGTTCGGCGCGCCGAGATCGCCCTCATACTTGGGAATCTCGTACTCGAGGATGAGATGGTCCCGGAAGGTGTTCCAGGTCAGCTCGGCGATAAGCCGATGATCCTGATGGGCGTCCTGGCGCCGATGCGTGAAGATGACGTCGGGAGCGACCGCACCTTTGAGCTCCTCGAAGCTCTCCTTGATCGCGCTCGACGATCCAGGAAAGAAGCCGTCCCGGAAGCCCTTGACGTCGACCCGTTGCTCCTCGACACCTTCGAGAAAGGCCTTCGCGCTGGACCGCGCCTCTTCCGCCCGCTCCCGAGACCCGCTGAACACGACCCAGACGACCGACCGCGGCTGGTACTGCTCGGTGATCTTCAGGATCGCTCCGCCGCAGCCGATCTCGATGTCGTCCGGATGAGCGCCCAGCGCGAGGATCTGCCGGACCGGTCGATCCGCCGTTCCGAGGGCAACAGGGAACATCGGCAGCTTCTACCCGAAGCGGCCCGCGAGCGACATCGGCGGACGGGCGGTGCGCCAGATCGCCCACGGTGGCCGTCCCGTGGCGGCGAGGGCCTCCAGCTCCTGCCGCTCCCGCAGCGTGTCCATTGGCGCCCAGAAACCCCGGTAGGGGTAGGTGATCAGCAGCTGCTTGTCGATGAGACGCTGGAATGGTTCCTCGACGAGCTCCTCTCCAGCGGCGATGTAATCGAAGACCTTCTGGCGCAGGATGAAGTAGCCTCCATTGATCCAAAGAGGGGATTCGCGCACGCTCTCGACCGAGGTGACGACCCCATCCTCGCGTTGCTCGATGAAGTGCAAGGGATAGGGCGGCGGCACGCTCACGAACGAGGCGATCTTGTCACGCGCTCGGAAGTCGTCGACGAAGTCGCTCAATGGCGCGTCCGTCAGGCAGTCACCATAGCTTGCGAGAAAGACCTCCTCACCAGCGAGGTAATGTTGCACGGCTTTTAACCGTTCGCCGATGTTCGCGCGGAGTCCAGTGTCGAGAAAGGTGATACGCCAGTCATGAATGTCGCTGGACAGCAACTCCATGTTCCGCCCACCCCTTCTCAACACGAAGTCGTTTGTCACCGCCTCGTTGTAGTTGAGAAAGAACTCCTTTATGACGCTCGCCTTATAGCCGAGGCAGAGCACGAAATCTTTGTGCCCGTAGTGGGCGTAGTACTTCATAATGTGCCAGAGGATCGGGCGATCACCGATCGTCACCATCGGCTTAGGGACAGCGCCGGTGTGCTCGCGCAGCCTCATGCCCAGACCTCCGCAAAAAAGCACGACCTTCACAGCACCGCCACCTTAGGGATTGGCACCACGAACCGCGCTCCCCACGCCTTGACATACGCGAGTTGCGTCATGATCTCCTCGCGGAGATTCCATGGCAGGACCAGGATGTAGTCGGGCTTGGTCTGCGCGATCCGCGACGGTGAGTAGATCGGGATATGCGTTCCCGGCAAGAACCGACCCTGCTTATATGGGTTGCGGTCGACCGTGTAGTCGAGCAAGTCCGATCGGATCCCGCAGTAGTTGAGCAACGTATTGCCCTTTCCCGGAGCACCGTACCCCGCGACCTGCTTGCCCTCTTCCTTCGCGCCGATAAGGAACGTGAGCAGCTCGCGTTTCACCCGCTCGACCCTAGGACCGAACCGTAGGTACGGCGCGAGCTGGTCAAACCCGGCAGCCGCCTCTCGAGCCAGCAACGACGCGACCGCGGGTTGTCGCGGGTGTATCGGCTGCGAGCCGTCGGCCTGGTGACACAGGTAAAGCCGCAAGGAGCCGCCGTGCGTGGCCAACTCCTCTACGTCAAAGACGGCGAGGCCCGCCGCGCCGAAGACCCGTTGCGCCGACAGCAGTGAGAAATATGAGAAGTGCTCGTGATAGATCGTGTCGAACTGTGTCTCGGCGAACAGCCGCTCGAGGTGGGGGAACTCGACTGTCGCCACTCCCCGAGGGGCCAAGAGCGTCCTCATGCCGGCGGCAAAGTCGTTCAGGTTCGGGACCTGAGCGAGGACGTTGTTCGCGATCAAGAGGTCGGCCTGGCTGCCTTGGCTGGCGAGCTTCGCCGCGAGCTCCTCGCCGAAGAACTCGGTAAGAGTCGGCACGCCCTTGCCGATGGCGGCGGCGGCGACGTTGATCGCCGGTTCGATGCCGAGGACGCTGATGCCGTGCGGGAGGAAATGCTGGAGGAGGTACCCGTCGTTGCTGGCCAGCTCGACCACGAAGCTCGCGGGCCTCAAGTCGAACCGGCGGATCGCCCGTTCGCTGAAGATACGCGCGTGCTCGACCCATGAGCTGGAGTAGGACGAGAAGTACGCGTACTCAGTGAAGATGTCGGCGGGGCTTACATACTCCGAGAGCTGGACCAGGAGGCACCGCTCGCAGACGTGGACGCGCAGCGGATAGAACGGTTCCATCTCGTCGAGCTGGGTGGGCGAGATATAGCTCTCGCACAGCGGCGACATGCCGAGGTCGATGACGATGTGCGTGAGCACCGCGTCGCAGAATCGGCACCGCCTCCCCGCATTCTCGGTCACGTCGCGCGCCCTGGCCTGGGTTAACCGCGGATCATGTCAGCGCCAGCCCGGCGGACCCAGGCGACGGTGCTGGCAAGCCCCTCGGCGAGCGGGACCTCGGCCTTCCAGCCCAGCTCTCCCGCGGCAACCGTGGTGTCGGGTTGGCGGACCTGCGGATCGTCAATCATCGCGGCCTTGTGCACCACGCCGGGGTGCGCTCCCGCCGCCTCCTGCACTGCCTCGGCGAGCTCGAGGATGGTGACCTCGTCGGGGTTTCCCAGGTTCACCGGCCCGTCGTAGTCGCTGAGGAGCAGCAAGACGAGTCCTCTGACCATGTCATCGACGTAGCACAGCGACCGCGTTTGCCTGCCATCGCCATAGATGGTCAGCGGCTCACCGCGAAGCGCTTGGGCGATGAACGTGGGCACCGCCCGGCCGTCGTCCAGCCTGAGCCTGGGCCCGAAGGTATTGAAGATCCGCGGAACCCGGACGGACAGCCCGTGGGTGTTGCGGTAGGCGTACGTAAGCGCCTCGGCGAACCGCTTCGCCTCGTCGTATACCCCTCGTGGTCCCACAGGGTTGACGTTGCCCCAGTACGTCTCTGGTTGGGGGTGGATCTTCGGGTCGCCGTAGACCTCGGACGTCGAGGCGAGCATGAAGCGAGCATTCTTCGCGAGCGCCAGGCCAAGCGCCTTGTGGGTCCCCAGTGCGCCGACCTTCAGCGTCTGGATGGGCAGCCTGAGGTAGTCAGCGGGCGAGGCCGGCGATGCCCAGTGAAGCACGAAGTCGACGTCACCCGGGACATGCAGGTAATCCGTGACGTCGTAACAGATAAACCGGAAGCGCCGATGGTCGAGGAGATGTCCGACGTTGGACGCTTGTCCCGTCGAGAGGTTGTCGATCGCGATGACGCGCGCGCCCAACCCAAGGAGATGGCCGCACAGGTGCGAACCGAGAAATCCCGCTCCGCCCGTGACCACCGCCGTCGTACCTGTCAAGGCTGTCAAGTCTGTCGCCACACTCATCGCCGCCCCCTTTTCATTGCTTCGCCCCACCACGCTCAGGAGGGCGTTGCTCCGTTACGCATGCCGACCGTGCTCAAGAAATGAGCGATCCGCTCGACGCTGCGAAAGCACTCCACATCGAAGTCGTCGAGCGGCAGCTCCTGAGAGAACTCCTCTTCAATCTCCGCGATCAGCGTCACCATTGCGAGGGAATCGAGAAGCCCCCCGTCGATGAGATCCTCATCCGGCCCCGACACTTCCACGTTCAAGGCCTGGAGGATCAGGTCGCTGATCCGGCCGACGAGCTGCGGGTCCGTCTTCATGGTGTAGTACCCGCGCGGGCGAGCCGTGACTCTTCGAAGCGCTCGCGGAGCTGCTTACGGTCGATCTTTCCATTCACGTTCTTGGGCAAGAGGTCGAGTCTGGACCAGCGAGCCGGCAGCATATACGCGGGAAGCACTGTCGAGAGCTGCCGGCGGAGCATCACGGGTGTGAGCTCGACGCCTTCGAGCGTCGCGTATGCGCAGCAGATCGTGGTGCCCTCGAAACCGCCGGTGTCCACGCCGACGACCGCGCACTCACGTACTCCCTCTGCGGCGTTGAGGGCCGCCTCGATCTCACCAAGCTCGATGCGGTAGCCCCGGCTCTTGATCTGAGAGTCCGCGCGACCCAGAAACTCGACGAGGCCGCCGCTGCCCACGCGCGCCAGGTCCCCCGTCCGGTAGATCCGCGCCGTGGGATCGATCGCCCGACGCGTCGACAGCGTCGAGCCCCGGATCCCCAGCTCCCGCTGGGGGGCTCGTGGGTCCGGCACGAACACCTCGGCGGTCCTCTCGTCGTCCCGCCAGTACCCGGGGCTCAACCCCACACCTGTGATGTAGAGGTCGCCGATCTCGCCGTCCGGTACGGGCGCAAGACGCTCGTCGAGCACGATCAGCTCCTCCCCGGAGCAGGGCGCTCCAATCGGGACAGGCTCCGTGTCGTCCCTCGGGCATTGCGGCACCGTGTAGTAGCTGCTCGCGATCGTCGCCTCGGTCGGGCCGTAAAGGTTAGTGAACCGGACATGCCCGAGGCGCCGCATCCAATGGATAAGCACGGGCGTCGGGAGCACCTCGCCGCACCACAGAAGGCGCTCGAGTGCGGGGAAGTCGTCCTGCGCGACCGCGTCGAACTTGGCCATATACGTCAAGACCGACGGGACCGAGAACCACTGCGTGAGCTGGGCGTCCCTGATCATCCCGGCGAGGGCGTGAGGGCTGACGCTTAAGGATGGTGGCACCAGGTGAAGCTCCGCTCCGGCCGCGAAGGTTCCGTAGATATCGAAGGTCGATAGGTCGAAATGCAACGGCGGATGGCCCGAGATCCGGTCGGTCGCGCGAGTGCCGAAGTACGCGACGGCCCAGTCCACGAACGCAACCACGTTCGCGTGCGTGATGATCACGCCCTTCGGGTTGCCCGTGGAGCCGGACGTGAACAGCAGGTGCGCGATATCGCCAGGGGAACCTCGCCGCGCGAGTGGGTCGCCAGACTCGGTCCAGCAGTCGGCGATGGCGAACTCCGCCTCGAACCGCTCGCCCGTGGCCGGCCCGTTGACCGAGCCGATGGGGATGTCCTCGGCGAGGCCGCCTTCAGCGATCAACTCGTCGATGCGGCCGGCGGCGGTCGGGTCGACGAGAACCAAGCGGGGATCTGCCGACGCGAAGATGCGGGCGATACGCGGCGCGGGGCTCGCGCTGTCGATCGGTACGTACGCACCCTGTGCCTTGAGGACTGCGAGCATCCCCGCAACCGTCGCCGGGGACTTCGGCGCGAGCACGCAGACGCGGTCACCGTGACCGACGCCGCGAGCACGCAGGAAACGCGCCAGCCGGTTCGTGGAGCCTTCGAGCTGGCCATACGAGACGCGGTCGTCACCCATAACGAGGGCGGTGCGGTCGGGATCGCGGTCCGCCGCCCTCCAGAGGTAGTCCTGCAAGAGTTCCACGCGGCTACGACCCTACGATGGCGTTACGCGCCTGCGCGAAGACCACGCCGATGTGCTCGAGCTCGTCTCTGGACGCGGGAATGTCGAGAATGAACGTCGTGCTTCCGAGCTCGACGTAATGGGCGAGCTCACGGGCCACCCGCTCGTAGCTGCCTACCAGGTAGGGGCAGAACGTCTTGTAGTTCTGGAACGGTCCCAGCCAGTAGGGATTGGGCTCGCTGCCCTCGTCGCCCCCGGCAGCGGAGTCGCGCTTCGACAGCTGGTGGTGCCAGTGCGAGTCGGACACGGACATGGCGAGCTTGTGCGTGATCTGACCCTTTCGGTCCTCGGGGAAGCGCTGGTAGGCGACGCGCCAGGCCTCGTTGGGATCCTCGCGCGCGATGATCCCAACACGGATACCGAACTCTTCGACACCTTCCCCCGTGGGCGGGGATTCTTCACCCGGCGGCTGAGGGTATTTCACGGGTGTCGCTCCCAGGGTCCGCGCCGCCGCAAGCCCCGCGGGCGACGACCCCGAGATAAGCACCTCAGGCGCCAGATCGGGCGGCATCGCGGGTGTCATGCGCAGGTTGTTGACCTGGTAATAGGCGCCGTCGAGCGTCACGGGCCCCGCTGTAGACAGCAACCCCATCATGATCTGCGTGTACTCGATCGTACGGGCGTACCGCTCGTCATGTGGGGTCTGGTCACCGAGGGCAACCAGGTCATTCTTGAACCCGCCCGCCAACATATTGAGGTAGACCCGCCGGCCATGCATGAACGCGAGCGAGGCGACCATCTTCGCCGCCGCGTAGGGATGCAGGTACACCGGCTGGATCGCAACCAATGGACCAAGCCGCTCCGTGCTCTGGATGATGACCTGCGAAACGAGCCAAGGATCGACGATGCCGTTGTCCGTGTACACGAGGATGCCCGCGCATCCGGCGGCCTCGCTCCAGACAGCGACGTCCGCGACCGCGCGCAAGTAGCGTGAGGCCTGTACGTCTTTCGACTGCGGACAAGTCGAGAATACTTTGATGATCAATGCCGCGTCCCCCTTACGCGCCGACTCCCCCATTGGGATGCGTTCCATGCTCTTCCCCGCCTCCCGTTAGGATCAGACTACACCCGGTGTTGTCGAGAGGAAAGCCGGCGGGATCGCGGGCGCCGCGCAGGCGAGTTCCAGGTTTCACCGCGGCGAGCGCGGCGCGGGGATCCATGCGCCTGTCCCCGACGTGGATTCGCGTCACCAGCACCCACTCGTCAGCCGCGGCGACGAGCAACCCTCTGTCCGCCGCAGATCCGACGGTGCCGGGTGGCTCCGCCGCGCTCATCTCTGTCATGGACGCCTTCGACATCGTGACCTGGAGATCGCCCGCATACGTTCGCGGCTCGCCCCAGGGCGACCGCCAGGGGCTGTAGTCGCAGGCTCGTATGAAATCCACCACCTGGCGTGCGGGGCGTTCCCACGGGATAAGGCCGCCATGTGGCACCTTCCGCCCAAAGTAACGACGCAAGGAGAGATCCTGCGATACGGCCGGGATCGTCACCGGGTCTCGGGCCGCCTGCGCGAGCAGCGCAGATACCAGCGGCAGGCCGTGACGCACGCATTTGGCGGTCAACGACAGACCAGTGTCCGAGGGCGTGATCGGGAACGAGGCCTGGAACGCGATGCGGCCGGCGTCCACCTTGGGGGCCATCCAGTGGAGCGTCACACCGTGGTGGGGCTCTCCCCGGTAGATCGCCCAGCTGGGGACATTCAACCCCGCGTACTGTGGCAACTGGCCGGGGTGGAGGTTGAAGCTCCCGATGCGGGGCGCGGCGATCACGTGCGGGTCCGCGATGTGCAGCGAATGGATGTTGAGCAGCAGGTCGACCTCGGCGGCCCTCAGATGCTCCGCGAACGCCGGATCGGTCACGAGCTTCGCCGGCAGCACCTCGATGCCCAAGCCCTCCGCGACGGCGGCGACCGTCGCGCCACGAGCCCCCTCGGGCGCCGAGGTGAGGACCGCACTGACCCGGTGCCCGGCCGACGTCACAAGCCGCAATACTTGGATACCGGCCGACTCCTCAGCGGCGAGGACGATATTCACCACGATGTTCCCCCTTTCCCGCGAGACCAGCGATGCGCGGACCCACCCACCACTCCCCGTCCATCCTCGTCAATACGCCATCGCCGACCATGATCGCATCGACGAGGCTCGCATCACGCGAATGGACGAGGAATCGCGCGCTCCGACGGATCACACAGTGGCGCTCCCACACAGTTTCGCACAGGTGTGGCTCCAACCGCCCTTGCAGCAATGCGGTCCCATGCTCGGCAGCGTCATACAGCAGGTGATCGAACACCGCGCCCACGTCTTGGCCTCGCGCGGCGAGCTGTTGGACGTCGCCGATCCCATGCCGTGGGAGGTAAGCGACATACCATCCCCGCGTCTTACCCGCGGCGTCCCGAACCAGCCGGCGTACGAGGCTGCCATCGCTGGTTGGGCCCTCCATCGCGTAGAAGGCCCAACTGTTCGTGGGGCCGGCCATCTGGAGGAAGAGCCACGCGAGGAAATCCTCATCGTAGTCGGGGCGCACACGGGCGCACTTCGCGACCGCGGGAAGGTGCTCGAGGAGCGCCCGCGGGGTGAGCTCCTCCGCCGTCGTGGGGGGCCGGGGTACCCGCAACAGCTTCCCGCACGCACGCTTGGCGACCGCGTCGAGCAACGGGGCCGCCGAGCGGGCGTACGGCTTCCAGAACGAGTCCCGTCTCACGGCACGCTCAACTCCGAAGCGGAACGGCTCGAGGAACCGGACCCACGTATGGGAGCCGAGAGAAACCGTCGCCGCGCCGAGCCGTTCCCACAAAAGGCGTACGTCCAGTCCCGCGCTGTCGGTGATGCTCACGTCCTGGGACCCCGCGAGGTAGCGTCGCAACAGCAATGCTCCGATACCCCGGTCTCGGACGGCGGGCTCGCTCATGAGCTGACCGGCGTAGCTTGCCCGTACCGGTTTCCCATCGACGCACAGCCGGCGCACATGGGAGCCGACGAAGCTGACGATCCGGGCCTCCGCGTCCGTATACACCAGCGAAGGGATCTCGGGATCAGCCCATGGATGATCGAGCAATACCTGGTGGAGCAGTGCCACCAGCCCAGACCGGGGTGTTCGCGAGCCTGATCCCATCACGAACTCGTAAAGGCTCGCGACCTGCGGGATGTCCTCAGGCCGTAGCGGGCGGATCACGCTCATCCCAGGCCTGATCTCTCCGCATTGAGCACTTCGCCGTACCGAGCTGAGAATCGGCTACACTTCGCCCGTTTTTGCAAGATTTTTGCCTTAAGATCGGCGGCGCTTGCCAGCCTACTCCTGCACTGTGCAGAGTTATGCCGGTATACCGGCATAACTCTGCACAGTACGGC
>JBOGED010000260.1:0-6212 GCA_050743625.1 Egibacteraceae bacterium
TCCTTCAAGTGCTGTACCTGATCTTCAACGAGGGCTACACCGCGACCTCAGGCCGCCACCTGCACCGCGTGGACCTGTCCGCCGAGGCGATCCGGCTCACCCGAGCCGTCCTGGAACTCGTCCCCGACGACGGTGAGGTGGCCGGGCTGCTGGCGCTCATGCTCCTCACTGACGCCCGCCGCCCGGCGCGGACAGGCCCCGCGGGAGAGCTCATCCCGCTGCCCGAGCAGGACCGCGGCCGCTGGGACTCCGCCGCCATCGCGGAAGGCGTCGCCCTGGTATCGGACGCGCTGACCCGCACCCGCCTCGGCCCGTACCAGGTACAGGCCGCGATCGCCGCGGTCCACGACGAGGCGGCCAGCGCCGAGGACACCGATTGGCCGCAGATCCTCGCGCTGTACGAGTTGCTGCTCAGCCTGTCGCCCGGTCCAGCGGTCAGCCTCAACCACGCCGTCGCCGTCGCCATGGTGCACGGCCCGCGTGCCGGGCTGGACCGGCTCGCCACGCTCGACGCCGATGGCGGGCTGGCGGGCCACCACCGGCTCGACGCCGTACGCGCCCACCTGCTGGAGATGGCCGGTGACCTCGGCGAAGCCCGGGCTGCCTACCAGCAGGCCGCAGCCCAAACGCTCAGCGTTCCCGAACAGCGCTACCTCCAGCTCAGGGCAGCAGCATTGCAGTGATCGCACGCGGCCGATCCGATGACGCGGCGTCTTCACACGCACAAAAAGAAACAATACCTAAGCTGCTGGGCGTAAATAATATGCTGATTTGTCATGTTCGGAAGATCGCTGGGGAAGGGGCGGGGCGGGTGTGCGATCGCGGGCAGCATGCGCCCAAGGCGCACATCGCACCAGCAACCGCGCGCGACACGGGCCGCATAGGCGGTGGTGGTTGCCCCCCAACTCGGGGAAGTCAGTGCGGGGCGTGGGCCTTGATCTGCCGACAGCGGGCTTCGCAGAATAGGACGTTTGGGAGAGATGTCCTCCGGCGCGGGCGCCAAGGTCGGCGAGTCAGCGGCGTCGTGGTGGGTGGGCGACGAAGTCCAGCGCCTCGCGGGCGAGTGCCAGCCAGCTGTCTTCATCGAGGATGTCCTGGGTGTCGTTTGGCACTTTCACCCATTGGCGCATGGGGATGGTCTTGCCGGCGGTGAACGGGGCGCCGGCGCCGTCGTTGATCAGGGCTTGAACCCGGTGTTGGGGCAGTTTCACCACGAGCTGGCCGCGACTGAGCATCGCGAAGATTGAGCCGTTGACCTTGAGTGCGGCCGAGCCGAATCCGCGGCCTCCGGGCTCGTCCGGGCTGCTCACGCCAGGGTGGTCGGCGAAGGCCGCCACGAGCGTGGCGAACCGCCGCTGCGGCGCGATGTCCTCGGGCGGCGGGTGAGGCATCGTCGATCCCTTCGGTGACGGCGAACCCATCGAGGCAATGACAACCCTATCCACAAGGCGAGACTTGTGCAAGGATGGGCTTGTACGTTGTGGCTGATGGAGGGATAGGCATGGACATCATCAAACTACTGGATGTCGGGTTCGACTGGACCGGGCGGCGGGTCGCCGCGGTACGGCCAGAGCACTGGCCGCTGGATACGCCGTGCGACGAGTGGACTGTGCGGCAGCTGCTCAACCACATGCTGGGGGCGATGGATGTGATCACCAGCACGGTGGCGGGGCAGGCATGGCCGGAGGGGGTGAACGCCCAGACGCTGGCCGAGACCGATCGAATCGGCCGAGATCCGGCGGCCGCGTTCGCTGAGATCGCGCAGCGCGCCCTGGCGGTGTGGCACACCCCGGGCGTGCTCGAGCGCACCTGTGGTCTGCGCGGCGTACCGACACCAGCAATCACTGCGGCCCAGTTAAGCCTGACCGACGCGGTAGTGCACGGTTGGGACATCGCGCAAGCCACCGGAGAGAACGCCGACATACCGGACGAGCTCGCCGAACCATTGCTGGACATCGACAGGACGCTCATTCACGAGGGGCTGCGGGGTACCGTGTTCGCCGACGAGGTGCATATCGAGGTCGGCTCGGCGTCTGATCGGCTGGTGGCCTTCCTCGGCCGTACCCCATGAGCACCACCGCACAGCACCTCGACCGAGCGCTGCGGGCGTTGGCCGAGCCTAATCGTCGAGTGATCCTGGGGTTGGTGCGTGACAGGCCATGCGCGGTGGGGGAGATTGCCGAGCAGGTCGGGCTGACCCAGCAGGCGGTGTCCCAGCATCTGCGCGCGTTGCGCGACGCGGGTCTGCTCACCGAGCGGCGCGAGGGCACTCGACACCTGTTCATGGTGCGCCCGGACGGGTTCAGTGTCGTGCGGGAGTTCCTCGACCAGTTCTGGCCAACCCACCTGGCCGCGCTGAAACAGGCCGCCGAGGCCGCCGCCCACCACACCAGCCGGGACGAGCCAGCCGATGGCTGACTATACGACCTCGATCGACATCGCGGCCCCGCCGGAGATCGTGTTCGAGCATCTGATCACCGCCGAGCGCATGGTGTGCTGGATGGGACAACACGCCGAGCTGCACCCCGCCCCGGGTGGTGGCTTCGCCGTGGACATCAACGGAACCCCAGTCCGCGGTCACTATCTGGAGCTCGACCCACCTCACCGTGTGGTCGTGTCCTGGGGCATGGCCGGCAACGCCGAGCTGCCACCCGGCGCCACTCGCGTGGAGTTCACCCTCACCGCCACTGAAAACGGCACTCGGCTCGAACTGGTTCACCGTGGGCTCACCGAACCGTGGGCATCCGGGCACGCTACGGGCTGGGCGCACTACCTGACCCGGCTCCAGCTGGCGGCCACCGGGACCGATCCTGGTGTGGACATGTTCGCCCGATCGGGCGATCGTGACTGATTGACATGCTTGAGTCCGGGCTTGTCTCCGGCGTGGAGATGACCCGGTTCAGGATGATGAAGCGCTGCGGGTGCTCGAAGAGGCGGGCCTGATCACCAGCCGCCGCTCGGACCTCCACCACCTCCAACAGTTCGGTGGCCGCAGTGCCGCCGACGAACCGCACCGCGTCCAGCACGTGCGGGGTAAACTGCCGCAACGCGTACGAGCCGTCCAACGCGGCCAAATGCCCGTGATCACGCGGCAACTGCGGCAGAGCAGTAGCCTGCGCGGCACGCAGCCGTTCCCACCCCATCTTCTCCCCGCGGATCAGCCCGCCGACCTGCTCGTCCGGGATGCCGGGGTCAGCGACGACTCCAGCGACGTCGGCGTCCGCCACCCCAAATACCGCGCCGCCAGCCGAAGATGCTCCGTCCGCGTCTTCACCCGCCGCCCGTACGACCGGATCGCGTCCGGATCAACCCCCAGCCGCTCCACCGCCGCCCGCGGCGCGGACGCCACGTCATCCGGCACGAACCCCAAAGCCGGTCGGCTGGGCCCCCGGCCCCGCCCAGGATCCACGAACGCCACATCCGCCGGGGTTAACGTGAAGAACCGGAACAGCTCCCGCCCGATCTCCGGGAACCTCCGCAGCGCCTCCAGTTCCTCGTCCGCGAACACGCTCGTGGCCACACAACACCTCCAGCCAGCAACCCGAAGATCCCCAGCTCAGGAGCCTACCGAGGCATATCCGCCCGATTTTCGGCGAGTACTGCGACCCGGAGATGGCCGCATGGGGCGCCCAGCACGGGATCGGCTACCTCGACGGCGCGATCATGACCCCGACCGAGACCATCGGCGGGCCGGCGGCTGTCGTCCTTTACCGTGGGCCGGAGGGCCGTCTACCAGACACATCAACCGACGCTCGCGAGCTTGGGCGGCACCGCCACGTACCTTGGCGCGGACCCCAGCCGGGCGGCGGCGCAAGACGTGGCCCGGCTCGACCTCTTCTGGACCTCCATGAACTGCAGCGTCCGCCTTCGCTGGCCGGCGCGGAGCGCATCGCGGCGAAGGACCTCGCTTCGTTCGCCAAGGGGATCGGCGACCCGCTGCCCGGCATCATCGCCGGGTTCGTGTCCCAGGTCGACGGCCGCGACTACCCGGGCCGACCAGTCCACTATCGTGTCGGCCCGCGGCGGGTATGGAGCGCATCATTCACGCCGCCCCAGACCCACGGCATCGACACCAGCGTGCTCAGCGCCGCCGTGGCCATCGCCCAGCGGGCCATCGACGCCGGCCATGGCTCCGATGGCTTCACCCGCCTCGCCGAGGTTCTCCGCAAGTCGCCACCCGCACAATGACCGGGAGGTGCTGACGGTCATCCCCGGTCTCATCCCCCGGTCAGCTCGAACCGGGTGCCGACGCTGTTGGGGACGAACGCGTCGGGCAGCGCTGCCGCCAGGGCGTGCTGGGCTCTCCAGCCGGTGCAGTGAGCCGGGACGACGACCTCTGGGGCCAGTGACACCATCGCGTCGACGGTGGGCGGGATGACCCTTTCGAACATCGGCCCGCCGAGATGGAAGCCCCCGATCGCGGCATAGATCCGGTCGACACCGACGAGCCGGCGGGCGTAGCGCAGGATGTTGACAATCCCCGCATGCCCGCAGCCGGTGAGCACGACGAGCCCCCTCCCCGCCACGTTGGCGATCAGGGCCTGGTCGTCGAGGATCAACGGGTCGTCCTCCCAGCGACCGTTGCGCCTGGCCTGGTGACCCCGGAAACCAGTCTCGAACACACTGGTGCGGTCCACCTCGCCCGTTACCAGGAGGGATCGGTCGAGCAGGAACGAGGGCTCGGGCCGCTCGATGATGTCGAACCCGGCCTCCACCAGCGCCCGCCGGCTAGTGGATGGAATCTCGACGGGATCCTGGCCAGGGAAGTTGACACGGCGGCGCGTCCAGAACTCGGGGTGGATGACGACTGGCATGCCGACGCTGCCGCCCACCGCGTGGATAAAGCCGTTCAGGCCCGTGGTGTGGTCGAAGTGGCCGTGGCTCAAGACCACGAGGTCAACATCACGGGGCGATAGCTCCAGGCGCCGCATGTTCCCGACCAGCCCGTCGGGCGAGAGCCCCGCGTCGAACAGCACCCGCCACACACGCTTACCCTTCGTGATGGTGACCAGCGCCGAGTAGCCGTGCTCCGCCTGTAGCGCGTCAACACCCTTGCCCCCTTCGAGGATCTCGGCTGGCGTCGCCGGCCACTTCCCGAGCGGGTACCGCTTGGCCGGTCCCTGATTGACCAGGCTGACGTCGCTGACGTTGTCGACCAGAGTGGTGACCTCGATCCGGTCGACCGGCTCCAGGGGCAGCGGCTCAGCGAACTCCTCGACTGGAGCACCCGCCAGGGCGGGACTGACCAGACGCGCGCCATCCACACACATGGCGACTCCCTCCGACGTTCGCGGTACGTACGCCGTAGGCTATCGCCTCCCCGGCGGGGGACGCGGGACGAGCCCGAGGCGGCGGGCGAAGGCGGCGAACTCGGCGTCATCCGCGACTACGGTCGAGTAGATCCACGTGTAGTGCTGCCGCAGCCCGACGATACGGCGCGCTTCGGCGGGGCCACGCAGCGTGCGCAGCGCGTCGTACTCGAGCCAGCACACCAGCAGGTGGAGGTAGGTCGAATGCTCGTTCCGGGCGCCGGTCGGCGGCTCGGTGGGGACGACCGGCCAGCGCTCGTGGAGCCAGCGGATGGCGCCCTGGAAGGCGTCGGCGTCGAGGATGGTCAGCCACCAATGGCATTGCTCGTGCAGGTAGGTGGCGAGCAACCGGTCGTCGTCGTCGACCCAGCGGCTGTTCAAGGTAAGGATCGGGTGGCTGTGAGGCCGGGACCATGTCTCGATCCGCACGTCGTCGGTCCATCGCCAGGGCCGCAGGTCGTAGGTGTCGTGAAGGCGGAGGAGTTGGCCGCGTGTCAGCGCCTCCGCCCACGTGTTGCGGACCAGGGTGATCGTGGGATCACCGGGTTTGGGTGGCGGCAGCCACGCGGTGATGCCGCCGCTGGCGTGCCGCCCAGCCCAAACCTCCAGCTGGTCCGGGGTGCGGATGCCGCCTTCGATCACCGCGCGGTATACCTCGACGCTCGCGCACGGCCGCGGCGATCCGCGTGCCGCTATCCACTCCTTCAACTCGAGGACAGCGCGCCGC
The DNA here is from genome assembly GCA_050743625.1 of Egibacteraceae bacterium. Lineage (GTDB taxonomy): Bacteria > Actinomycetota > Nitriliruptoria > Euzebyales > Egibacteraceae > JBOGED01. The sequence continues at coordinate 6,037 of JBOGED010000260.1, forward strand.
TGGTCGCTGTCCAGGACTCGGGGCAGCACGTCGATGAGGTCCACGGCTCGCGGCCCAGAATGCAAGGAGGCCAGCGTCCAGACGTCGAGCTTCCACTCCACCCCGTCGTCGTCGACGACCCGCAGCTGCCAGTGCAACCCCTGATCGGGCCCGTCGAGATGGTTGGCATACGCGGC
>JBOGED010000261.1:0-15979 GCA_050743625.1 Egibacteraceae bacterium
AAAGGGAGTGATACCCCTCACCTAACCGCCGTGGGGACTTCTGATGGCCGCCAGTGGGGAGATCTCGTGGCCATCAGCGGGGAGAACTCATGACCGCCTACGGGGAATTCTCAATGGCCATTGACACGCACGCGAGCATTCGGCTGAAGCGTGTGGATACCGAGCGACATGGAGCAGCCGTCTGCCGCACCGTAAAGGCGATGACGAATCGCGAGGCCGTCGATCCGTGGCGTGCGGCTGTGGTCTGGGCATGGTTGCGGAGATTCTAAGTCGCACCCTCTGGTTGACGTCCACCCGTGAGCTCCACTTCTTATGGATTGAGGCCAAGCCAGGGTAGGTCATGGGTGTGACACAAGGCGACGGCTCGGACGAGCGCGGGTCACCCACCGAACCTCTCGAGCAACGGCTTCTCGATTTGGGGTGCCGACCTGTCCTACCACGTCCCTGTCCTACCACGTCCCTGTCTCGCACCTCACCGGCCCCCATATCGAACGCTATGAAAGTGGTCGCGGGTCCTGCTCGGTCTCTAGGTCGGTCGGGAGCAGCTGTTCGGTGAGCAGGCGCCGTATCCGGTCGTCACGGTCAGGGCTGTTCAGCCACGAGTTCAGCAGGCGCCACCCGTGGAAGTAGCCGAGGACATAGATGTCCATACCTGGTGCGTTGAGGGAGTTGCGTGCCGGGCCGAGTTCGGCCTCGTTGAGCAGCGCCCATCGGGACAGGTAGTCGACGATCTCCGTGTCGGGGCGGCCCTGCGCCGCCAGGAAGGCCGTGTTGCCCCAGGCCCCCCAGAGCACGGTCTTCGCGTGGTGGATCGCGGCGAAGTCGCTGCCGTCAGGCCGGATACCTTGCTCGGTGAGGATGTTGTCGGCCAGCCAGGCTTGGGCCTGGTCGTCGGGGAAGAGGATGCCCTGGGCGTGCAGGCCGAGCCCTTCGCTGATCACGAACGACGGCGAGAGCATGAACCGGACCCGCTGGTCGAGGCGGCCTTGCTCGTTGACCAGATGGATCTCCTTGAGCAGCGACTCGGCGATGTGCCCGGGGTGGCCTTCGTGTGTGACCACGTACAGCAGGTCGGCCAGGTTGAACGGAAGGCTGCTGTTGATGTAGATCGTCGATCTCAGTCCGCCGTGGTGATGCCCGGCCGCCAGGAAATGCCAACCGGCAATCGACGACCTCGTCCGGCGGCAGGGGCACGATGAGGTTGGTGCGAGCGCGCGTCTCAGCCACCGCCTTGCCCACCAGCCCCGGCAGCCGCTCCATCTGCGCTGACGCCAGGCTGTGCGCCTCCCAAGCATGCAGCCGATCGGTCAGTGACCCGCTCGTCTTCGGCAGCGCCTCGTCCAGCTGCGCGTGCGCCGCCTCGAGCTGCGATTCCGGCACCCACTCGGGCTCCATCCCCAAGCACTGGCGGGCGTAGCCGGGCAGCGGCAGGTTCTCGCCGGCCAGGCGGCGCGCGACGGCTCGCATCGCGCGGACCTGCCCGGCCAGGTAGGCGTCGAAGGGGAGGTCGTCCAGCAGACGATCGGCGTCGTCGGCAAGCCGGCCTGGGAGTGGTGGGTCTTCTGCCTCCACCTCCGCGCTCCACTCGTCTGGTCCCTGGTAAATGAGGACAGTTCCCCCGGCGGTCTTGGTGACCCAGCGGTTGATGCGCAAGGCCAGCATCGCGTAGGCACGCAACCATGCCTGTGCGGTCGCGGTCATAAGCCCTCCGTTTCTCGATAGAATGCCTCTCGCCAGCGTAGTTGTACGGTTCTTCGTACAGTGCACGAAGGGGGCTGAGTGCCCAAACCGCGACCACCCCAGACCGTTTGGTTCCGTGACGAGCAGCGCCCCCGCAAACCACGGCTGTCCCAGGAGCGGATCATTCAGGCGGCCATCGAGCTGCTGGACGCCGAGGGGGTGGACGGCTTTTCCATGCGCCGTCTCGCCGCCCGCCTGGACGCTGGCACGATGTCGCTGTATGCGTACGTCGCGGCCAAGGAGGACGTGCTCGACCTCGCCCTGGACGCGGTCATGGCGGAGATCGAGGTGGAAGGGACCGCCGACGCACCTTGGCGCGCCATACTCACCCGCCAGCTGGTAGAGAGTCGGCAGGTGATGCGACGTCACCCGTGGATCCCTGGATTGATCGGCACCCGCCCGCTGCTCGGCCCCACTGCCCTGGCCCGCTCCGAGCTGTTCTACACCGCGCTCACCCGGGCCGGACTCGATGGCCCGCGGCTCATCGCCGCCGTGGGAGCCCTGACCTTCTACGTGAACGGGTACGTTGCCGCGGAGAACGTCTGGCGATCTTGGGTTGGTGACCCCTCTCAGGAAGCCGAGCTGCGCCGCCAAGTGCAAGAACACATCGCAAAACACGCCGATCTCTACCCGACGCTGTCCCAGCACGCACAGCTCGACAACGCCGACTTCGACGGCGGGTTCGCCCTCGGCCTGAAGATCATCCTGGACGGGATCGAGGCCCAGCTCGTGGAGTGATCACCCTTCAGGATTCCCGCTGCCTTCCTTCACAGTGCGGCACCCGGAGCTCGGTCGATGCGGCATCGTGCAGAGTTAGGCCGGCATACCGGCATAACTCTGCACAGTGCAGGAAAATGCCGGCTGGCGCCGACCCGCCGACCCGCCGACCCGCGACCTCAAGCGCCTCGTTCCCAGTCGGCGATCGCCGTGCGGGCGCGTGCCTTCGTGCCTGGCGGGGCGGTGCTGGCGAGGATGGAGGTGAGCGCGATCCGAGCGAGCTGGTGGTCGTCGAGGTGCAGGCGGTCGCGGCAGGCCTCGTACTCGCCCAGCAGGGTGGTGCGGAACAGCAGGGGCCCGTCGGCGTTGACGCTGCAGGCCACGCCCTTGGCGAGCAACTCGGGGAGAGGATGCCGGTCCCAGCTGGTGACGCCGAGGGCGACGTTGGAGGACGGGCAGACGTCCAAGCACGTCCCATCGCGGGCAAGCCGGGCGATCAGGTTCGCATCCTCGACGGCGCGGATGCCGTGTTGGATCCGGTCCGCGCCCAGGGCATCGAGTGCCCCGCGGACGGAGAGCGGGCCGGAGAACTCTCCCGCGTGCGGGACCCTCAGCAGGCCGACATCCCGTGCGATCGCGAACGACCCAGCGAACAGCTCCGGCGAGTGGCGCTCGTCGCCGCCCAACCCGAACCCGACCACCCCGTGCTCGGCGTACCGGCTGGCCAGGCGAGCCGCACGTGCCGCCTCGGCTGGGCCGTGCTCACGCGTGGCGGAGATCACCAGGCCCACCCCCACACCCGTCCGGACGGCGGCATCGGCGGCGGCATCGAGGAGCAGCTCCAGCGTCGCCTCGTCGCTGCCGGTGATCGCTCGGTAGCTCACGAGCGTGGTCTGTGGCTCGACCCACACCGCGCCGTCATCCCGAGCATCCTCGACCATCTCCCACACCAGCCGGCGAAGATCCTCCGGGCGCCGCAGCACGGCCCCGGCCCCGTGGTAGCTCGCCGCGAACGCGCCGAACGACGCCCATGTTTCCACGTCCGGTGGCAGCTCGATACCGGTGCGGCGGGCGAGCTCAGCGCATGTATGCGGCCGCATCGCCGCGGTCAGATGCAGGTGCAGATGAGCCTTGGGTAGGCTCCGAAGCGGTTTCACCGTCTTACGAGGGCGCGGCTTGGGGCTTGGAGCGCCTGTTGCAGGCCAGCGCCGAAACGGGCGGCCATCTGCTCGATGGAGTACTCACGCGCGCTGACCCGGCAGCCTTCGACCAGGCGCTGGCGTCGCGCATCGTCCCGGAGCAGCTCGGTGACCGTGAATGCGTAGCCGTGTATGTCCGTGCCGCGGGGCAGGATCACGCAATCCTTGCCGTGGGTGAGGTAGTCGATCTCGACGCCGTGCCGGTTGTCGTCGATGGTGACCATTGGTGTCTCTAGCGCGAAAGAGTCGAGCGTGACAAGTCCAACCCCCCCAGGCATCAGCAGCAGCTTCGCGAGCTTGAAGTACGGCAACGTCTGCTCCCCGAACAACGGCCCCAACTCGTGAATCCAGGGATTCTCCGCAGCCGCCTGCGCAACGACGTGGGCATCCGGTCCGGTGCCGATGAACAGGACATGGAAGTCAGGCACCAGCTCGCGGATGCGCTTGCAGGCGTTGACCAGGAAAGGCAGCTGCTTCAGGTCGTACATCGCGCCGCAGTAGATGGCGATGTTGTCGGTGTCCAACCCGAGCCGGTCGCGAACACCGGCGAGATCAGCAGCGGTGATGAGGGCCGACTGCTCAATCAACGTGCGGGTGTCAATCGCGTTGCGGACGACGGTGATCCGTCCGCCGGGGAACCCGAGTTGGCGCACGAGGGCCGCCGAGTAGTCGTTGTAGGCGAACCACCAGTGCACGTGCCGGGACATCTGCCGCTTGATCGACTCGCCGAGCCCTGAGCTCGTCGCCGGATCCATGTTGCGGCCGTGGCCCCAGAACGCCAGCCTCTGCCGGCCGAGAACCTGCTCGGCGAAGAGCGGGTAGATAAGGAGATCACGCGTTTGCTGCTGGACGACCATGAGGTCGGCGTCGCGAACGAGGCGCAATGCCGGCTGCCATACGAGATGCTTACGGCCCACGGGGAGAAAGCGATTCTCGATGCGTTCCGCCCAGTCGAGCGTGACCGCGAGCTGCCTGCGAGCGACATCGGGGTGCGGCTGTCCGTGGATGACGCTGAGCTCGATCCCGCGGGAGTCAAGGTCGTTGCGCAGGGCTTCGTTGAATGCCGCACGGTAACGCGTGATCCACGAGTAGATGAGCGCTACCCGTGGCCTCCGTACAGATTGGGTTTGCTTTCCTCCGTTACGCGGAGATCCGTGCCATGGTGCGACCATCTAATACTCCCCCATATCCCACCTTCATGTTGAAGTGTAACCATTTCGGGTGCCGGATAGCGTGAGGGTTGTACGCTAGCAGCTGGCGGAATTCCGGGATTACGGGGCAGTGCATGAGCGTAAATGGTTCACCTCCACCAGGAGGCGTCGGCAAGACCGGGGCATGGCGCTCGGGGGGGATCTTGCTGGCGGTCATCGTGGTGGCCGCGTTGGTTGTCGGCCTGTTCCGGCAGCTCCAGGGATCGGATCCAGGACCGGCTGACCAAGGCGGGAGGGCGAGCGCCAGGGGACCGGCCTCCGTGGCCGGGACTCCCTTGGCCGTGACCCCTCCGCCGCCTCAGCCGTGTGACGGCGTCCCTGTTCAGCCCGGTGACGACCTGCAGGCCGCCGTCGACGCCCATCCCGAAGGCACAGAGTTCTGCCTGAGCGCCGGCGTCCACCGGCTGGCGACCGCGGTACCGAAGAACGATCAGCGGTTTATCGGAGAGGGGACGCGCACCGTCCTGTCCGGCGCGCGCGTCCTGTCACCGGCGGACGCCCGGCGTGACGACTCCGGCCGGTTCTACTGGGAGGATCAGACCCAGCAGAGCAGGCCGTGGGGTGAACTGGTCGGTCGGGCTCGTGGCGAGGCGCCGAACCCCGGGGACCGGTTCAACGAAGAGCTGTTCGTCACGGCCTCGGGGGACCCCGCGGATCCGCCGGTGCGGTATCAACGGATCATGGAGCTGGGCGATCTCGAGCCCGGAAAATGGTTCTTCGACTACCGGGCTGACCGGATCTACATCGCGGAGGATCCCGCGGATCTCGGGCTGATCGAGACCTCGGTGATCCCCAAGTCGCTCGACGCTCCCGACGACGCGCCACCGCGCGGCGTGGTCGTCGAGAACCTGGTGGTCGAGAAGTACGCGTCACCAGCCCAGGACGCATCGCTGTCGAATGAGCGCGCCACCGACTGGGACATTCGCTACGTCACGGCCCGCTACAGCCACGGGGCGGGGATCGACCTCGGTCCCGGGACGTTGATGGAGCACTCCCTGGTCCACCACATGGGCCAGGAGGGGTTGACCGGTGGCGGTGAGGCCCTCAACCGACCCACGGTGTTGCGTCACAGCGAGATCGCCCATAACAAGACGCTCTCGTTCGACCCAGTCTGGGAAGCCGGCGGCGCCAAGTTCTTCCGCGTGTTCGGCAAGGGCATGATCGTGGAGAACTCCTGGTTCCACCACAACAGGGGTACCGGGTTGTGGTTCGACATCGACAACTACAACGTCATCATCCGCTCGAACCGCTTCGAGGCCAACGACCGGTGGGGGTTGTTCTACGAGGTCTCCCGGCAGGGGGAGATCTACTGGAACGAGGCGTTCGACAACCGCCGAGGCCCCGAGGACGGCCGCTTGGGAGGCGCGGGGATCGCCATCTCGAACAGCGCCGATGTCAGGGTGTACGAGAACGTCGTGTACAACAACGACAATGGCATCTACGTCAAGGAAGACCGCGAGGTGACGCGCTGGGCGCCTGACTCGTACCGTGAGGGCTTGCCGCACATCGAAAACGTCCATATCTACAACAACGACATCGCGATGGGGTTGGGCGTGACGGGAATGGAGGTCGAAAACGGGGACGGAGTTGGGTACTGGGACCAGACCAACGTCTCGTTCTTCGACAATACCTACCGGTTGAGGCACGGCGAGGACCAATTCATCGGCAGAGGGAACGAGCTCTACACGTTTGACGAGTGGCAAGAGCTCGGTCAGGACACGAACGGAGCGGCGCTCCCCGTCAACGTGGGCGACGGCGCGTTCCCGAGCGGCGCGAAGGTCTTCGCGAAAACCGAGTACGGCGCTCGCTCGTAGGCCTCACACGGTCGTCAGTAAGCCTGCGTCCCGCAGGGTGTGGGCCGTCTCGGCCACCAGTTCGAAGGGCAGCGTTGACCGGTCCGCGATGTCGAGCAGGCTGTGGCTGCCGTCGGACAGGTTCAGGACCCAGAGCATCGCCATCTGGCGCTCCTGCGTGTCGCTGCGACCGCCGAGCGCACCGTAGAGCCCCCGTTTGCCCAGCTGGGGCTCGCAGTTCGGGTTGAGGTTCTGGTACCGGAGGTTGGCCTCCAGCAGGGTGATCGCCTGCCAGCAGATCGCCAAGCTGTCCTCCAGAAACTCTGGGCGCACGAAGTCGAGATTGTCGGCGGAGGTGTGGTACTCGGCGAACTGCCCGTGCGGTGTGCGGTTCAGGCAGCCGACGGGCAGGTCGAAGCCAGGTGAGCAGTACTGACGCTCGTCGTAGCCGTAGGGCGAAAACTCGGTGATCTGATGCGGCCTTCCGGAGCGCTGGAGCACGTGCCGCATGACCCGGTCGATCTCGGCGTCCCCCCGGCGGCTCTGCTTGTAGGTGAGCGAGCCGGGATCCCCCAGGCAGGCGAGGACGAGTCCGTGCGTGATCTTGCGCGCCTCCGACTGGTGCGAGGCGAGCCAGGTGATCGACCCGATCGTCCCGGGGATGAAGAGGAACCGGTAGGAGTAGCGCGGCGACACGGTGCGTAGCCGCTGGGCCAGAAAGGTTGCGACCGCGACGCCGGAGAGATTGTCGTTGGCCAGCGACGGGTGGCAGGTGTGGCATGAGATGAGGACCTCGTCGTCCGTCCTGCCTGGTACGCGGTGCTCGGCGTAGGTCAGGTGCCCGCCGGCCAAGGTCGAGTCGATGCAGACCTCGTAGCTCCCGTCCTCTAGGCGCTGGAGCTGCTCGTGGCTGAGGCAGAATCCCCAGCTCTCGGCGTAGTAGGATGTGCGGTATGGGATCCAGCGGGGGTGGGAAGGCAACGTGTGGAGGTGCGGGCGGAGCTCGGAGAGCGACATGATGCGCCGGACGGGCACGCTGTAGCTCACGACGTGAAGATTGCAGGCCTGGAAGTCGATCACGCGAGCGCCCGTGGCGTCCTTCACGTAGGCGTCGCGGATGTTCCATTCCGGCGGCACGGTCCAGTCGAAGACGGGGGTGCCGCTCGGCACCTCATGCACATCAAGGTCGATGTGGCGCCCGAGCAGATCGAGCGTCTGGCGAAATCCCTCTCCGGTGATGCTGCGACATATCGGGTACAAGCTCGACATAAGGTCGTGCATGGCCCGCCCAACCTCCGTCAACGGCTCGCCTTTCCGCTCGGCTCCACGTCTGGGTACGTACGGTCACGCTCCGCGATGACGCGCACCGGTTCGGGCCAGCGGATACCGAACGCGGGATCGTCCCAGCGCACACCTCTCGCGGCCTCGGGAACGTACGGCGCGGACATCTGGTACGCGACCTCGGTCTCGTCCTCTAAGGTGAGGAAGCCGTGGGCGCAACCTTTCGGGATGTAGAGCAGGTGGCGATTGTCGGCCGTGAGGACCGCGGTGGTGTGAGCGCCGTACGTGGCCGAACCCGGGCGGAGGTCGAGCGCGACGTCAAAGATCGCGCCTCTGGTACACCGCACGAGCTTCACCTCACCGTGCGGCGCCGCTTGGTAGTGCAGACCCCGCAGCGTACCTCTGTGCTGGTTAAACGAGATATTGCACTGCGCCAGGGCAGTGTCCAGGTCATGGGCCTGCAGCTCGGTCCGGCACCAGGTGCGAGCGAAGAACCCACGCTCGTCGGTGATCCGCTGGGGCTCGAAGAGGAACGCGCCCGCGACGTGCGTCTCGGTGAACAGCATGTGAGGACCCACGCTAGCGGCGCGATCGCGGTCGGGGCAACCTGGTGGTAGCCATGCGGTGCGTTGGGGGAGGTTGCGGATGAAGGTGGTGCTCTTTTGCGGGGGAGAAGGGTTTCAGCTGCCAGATCAGGTCGAGGCGGTACCCAAGCCCATGACCACGATTGGCTACCGTCCCATCCTTTGGCATGTGATGCGCTATTACGCGCATTGGGGGGTGAAGGACTTCCTGCTGTGCCTTGGCTACAAGGGAAACGTCGTCAAGGATTACTTCCTGAGATATAACGAGGCGCTGTCGAACGATTTCGTGCTCTCGAGAGGCGGCGAGACGATCGAGCTCCTTGGCAGCGATATCCACGACTGGGACATCACGTTCGTCGACACGGGGTTGAACTCCAACGTCGGTGAGCGCCTCAAGGCGGTCGAGCCGTACCTGCGTGACCAGGAGGTATTCTGCGTCAACTACGGTGACATCCTGACCGATGCTCCCCTGCTCGAGCTGGTGAGCGACTTTGAGCGCACGGACAAGGTGGCGGCATTCCTCTCCGTGCCCCCGCACTACTCGTTCCACGTGGTGTCGCACGCCGCGGACGGGCTGGTGACCGCCATCCAAGACGTCCATCAGGCGGACCTGTGGATCAACGGGGGCTACTTCGTCTTTCGCAACGAGATCTTCGACTTCATACGCGAGGGAGAGGACCTCGTCGGGCAACCCTTCAACCGGCTCATCGCGGCGGACAAGCTCGTAAGCTACCGGTACAAGGGATTCTGGGCGGCATTGGACACCCTCAAGGACCTTCAGACGCTTCAGTCACTGCACGACAGCCAGTGCCCTCCCTGGGCGCTCTGGCGCGCTGCCGGCGCGGGGGCATCACGGTGAGGCTTAGGCGCGCGGCCTCAGGTGAGAGCCGGCTGCTCGTGTTCTGCTGGCACAACATCGAGGGAACGTGGCGCTTCCCGTTCCGGTCCGGCCTGCGGTCCGGCTTGTGCCAATTCGAGCGCCAGCTTCGGGCGCTGCGCCAGGCGGCCACGGTGGTGCCGTTGGGCCGGGCGCTCCGGGCGCTGGGTGAGGGCCATCGGTTGCCCGGCCGCGCGGTGGCGCTCACGTTCGACGACGGGTACCGCGACCATCTCACCTCGGCTATCCCGCTGCTGTCCCGACTCGGTCTGCCGGCGACGATGTTTCTCGTGCCAGGCATCCTGGCCGGCGACGTCGACCCCTGGTCGGAACGCCTTGGGTGGGCGGTGTCCCGCGCGCGGTCCCGAAGGGTGCGCTTCGAGGGGCGGCAGCTCGACCTGCCGGACGGGCCGGCGCGCCTGAGAGCGATGAGGGCGCTGGCGCAGCAGCTCGCGCCGCGGGACCGCCACCAGCGGTCCGCGGCGATCACGCAGCTGGAGGAGCTGCTGGCGCCCGAGGGCAGCTTCCACGCTCACGAGCTGTATCTCGACTGGGACGGCGCTCGCCAGCTCGCGGCGGCTGGCGTGGACATCGGCTCGCATTCGATGCACCACGAGCCAATGTCGACGAAGAGTGTGCAGGAGCAGCGATCCGACCTCAGCGAGTCTCGTCGCGTGCTGCAGGAGCGGCTGGACGTGCCCGTTGACCTCTTCGCCTATCCGTACGGCCAGAGATCGGACTTCAACGCATCCACCGTCGCCGCGGCCGGTGCCGCCGGCTACCGCCACGCCGCCACGACGCTGTCAATGTGGAACCGGCCCACGACCCCGCCGTACGAGATCCGCCGTCTCGTGATCTCTCCCGCCTACGGCGTCCCCGGTCTGCTCACCGTGCTCGCCCGCGGCCTGGCAAGCGCCACCCGCAACGCAATCTTGCGCTGATTCTTGTCACACTCGCGTCGTAAGGTCGCGCCATGAACTCGATGACACAGGAACCAGTGGCCGATCGGCCGTTCATGCCCGGTTATGGCGTGCCCACAGAGGGCGAGTTGCTGCCCTTCTCATGGGTTGAGGAGCGATTGGCGGATGCGCGCGTCTATTGGGTGGCAACCGCCTGGCCCAGTGGGCAGCCCCACCTCAGCCCCGTCTGGGGCGTGTGGCTTCAGCGCGAGATGGTCTTCGGTTGTGGCAGGCAGTCCCGCAAGGCCCGCAACCTCGCCGCGAACCCGCACTGCAGCGTCGCGCCGCAGCTGGCCCACGACGCGGAGTCGGTCGTCGTGGAGGGTGTAAGCCGGGAGCTATCGCCCGATGACGACCTCCGGGTGGCCCTCGTCCGGACGATGAAGGACAAGTACAACTACGACATGTCGGCCGAGGCGGCGGAGGAACCCGCCTTTGCCGTCCGCCCCGTCAAGGTTCTGGCGCTCGACGAGACCTTCAACCAGCACGCCACTCGCTGGACATTCCCCTGAAACCGCAGCGTCGCCCGAGGGATTTGAGGATGGCATGATGAAGCGCATGGACTCCGGTCGCGTCGAAGGCGTTGACCCGTCTGGCGCCGAGCCCGCCCTTCGCGCGACGTTCGAGGCTCAGGCACGGAGATGGGGGACTCCGCTCGGGCCATTTCTCGCGTACGGCCGGCGGCCGACTATCTTCCGTGCGGTGCGAGGCATGTGGTCCGGCATCGACGCGTCTGGCCTCATCTCCCCAGGCTTGAAGGCGCTGCTCAACCGACGGGTTGCCGCGCTCAACGGGTGCGAGTTCTGACAGGACATCAACGCTGCCGTGGGCAGCGAACTGGGCATCTCCGACGAGAAGCTGCTGGCCGTGCTCGAGTGGGAGCCGAGCACCCTGTTCGACGACGACGAGCGGCTGGCCCTTGAGTACGCCGACGCCATCACCATGACCGACCGGGATGTGAGCGACGAGCTGTTCACCCGCCTGCAGTCCAGATGGGACGACGATGCCTTGGTGGAGCTCACCGAGATCATCGCCTGGGAGAACGCCTCCTCGAAGTTCAACTGGGCGCTTCGGATCCCCTCCCAGCGTTTGTGGAGACGCAAGCCGGCAAACTGACGCCGCCTGACCTCGGCCACGGCGCTGGTCGCGGCCTCATCACCCTCCAAGGCCTCAATTTGTCCAGTGGACGGTGATGTCGTAGCGGGCGAAAACGCGGTCGGAGGTCACGATCCGCAGACCGTCGAGCTGAGCCTGTGCCACCAGTAGACGGTCGAACGGATCACGGTGATGCGGCGGAAGAGAGGCGACATGCAGGGCGTGACTGTGGTGCACTGGCAGCGGCGCCACACCGCTCCTGCGCAGCCGGTCTGGTACATACTCGGCTGGCGGGAGCGGTAGGGGCAGCTTGCCCAATCCGTACTTGACCGCGATCTCCCAAGAGCTTGCCGCGGACAGCAGCAGCTCGTTTCCAGGGTCCACGAAGAGGCGCATGACCTCGGGATTCAGGCGTTGGCGAGCCGCCTGTAACCACAACCAGGTCTGCGTGTCGAGCAGCAGCCTCATCGCTCGAAGGCGTCGAGCAGGTCGGATGGCAAAGGCTCGTCGAAGTCTTCGGGCACGGTAAAGACACCCTCGTCGACCCCGAACTCCCTCTGACGGCGGGATGGCACGGGCACAAGCTTGGCAATCGGTTCCCTGCCTCGCATGATCACGATCTCTTCGCCGGCCGCAGCCCGTCTTAGCAACTTCGATAGCTGAGTCTTCGCTTCGTGAACGCCAACCTCCATGAGCCTAGACTAGACTAAGTTGTGGACTAAGTCGAATGGCTGGGTCGTGCCCGTCACCTCGACAGGGGCGTCCGCGCGGTCCCCGGTGGTGCGCTTCGAGGACGCGGTATGCGATGCCAACAGCGCGGTCGGGCGGGGTCACCGGCGGTTCCCGCGACGGTGAGTGGGTGAGGCGACCCGCTCGGCGGCGCGCTCGTCCAGCCAGCGCCGCGCACGGGCATCCCGGCGGCGCGAGACCGTGACGGCCAGAACCGCGCCAGCAATCACCGCAATGGCCACCAACAGCACGGCTGTCAGCATCAATCTCATTCGCACGGCCTCCATGAAGTCGAGTTGAAGCACGGCCGGCACGGTTGACATGTTGGAGGGACTCGCCGAACACCGAAATGTCGCCACCCTGACCGCCCGCTGCCGTCTTCCTGCCCCCTTGCGGCGCCACGCGCCGAGAGCCCGGGAGCTGCCTCGCGCCAGGGTTATGCTCACAACCCTCAACGGGGAGGATTGTGATGCCGGAATCACCGACCTTGCTGTGGGCGCTCGTGACGCAGCGGCACTGGCGTACCCACGCGACCTTCGCGTTGCAGTTCCGATACGCCGCGGGAGAGCTTGCCGATCGTGAGCGGGACGAGCGGCTGAGATCCCTGTCGGTGTCCCCACGCCAGTTCGAGCGCTGGCTCAATGGAAGCCTCAAGACCCAGCCCTATCCCGACCAGTGCCGTGTGCTCGAGCACCTGTTCGGCCGTCCGGTCGCCGAGCTGCTGGCCCCTGCCACCGAACCGGAGGAGCCTCGAGGGCAGACGGAGAGGATCGAGCGCGGCGCGGCTATGGTCGGTCGCAACCACCACGACGTGCACGGCGTGAAAGGACAGGTGGAGATGGCTGCTCGCCGCGCCCTGCGGTTCGCGCTCGCCGCGGAGAGCACGAACACTGGCCAAGAGACCGTCGACCAGCTCACGGACGAGGTCCGCCGGCTTGCGGCGGCCTACCCGAGGGAGCCGTTGCCTGCGCTGTTCGGTGATCTCGTCGAGCTGCAGGACGTCGTATTCCGGCTGCTGGAGGGACGGCAGCGGCCGAACCTGACCCGTGACCTGTACCTGCTCGCGGGCATCGCGTCCGGGATGCTCGCCAAGGCCAGCCACGACCTCGGGAATCCCCACGCCGCGATGACGCAGGCCCGCGCGGCCTACGTCTGCGCGGACAACGCGGGCCATCACGCGCTGCGCGTATGGGTGCGGGGACTTCAGGCGTTAGCCGCGTACTGGGCTGGTTGGCCGCACGAGGCGATCCGCTACGCCCAGCTCGGCGCCGAGTTCGCGGACGTCGTCTCAGGCACGGCGGCCGCGTGGCTGCCGGCGCTCGAGGCGCGAGCACGCGCGGCGCTGGGGGACGGTCCGGGCGCGCGGGACGCGATCACGCGTGCGGACGCGGCTCGGGACCGGGTCGTCCTCGACGACCTGGACCAGCTCGGGGGCTTGCTGTCGTTCCCGGGTGCGAAGCAGCTGTACTACGCGGCCGAGGCCATGGTGTTGGTCCCTGAACAGAGCGAGCGCGCCGAGCGCATGGCCAGTGACGCCGTCGCCGCGCTCGAGCACGCGGACCCGTCCGAATGGGCGTTCGGCGATGAGGCGGGCGCGCGGTCGGGCCTCGCGCTGTCTCGCGCACGGCGTGGAGAGCTGGAGGGAGCAGACGACGCGCTCCAACCAGTGCTAGGCCTGCCGCCGGAGCAGCGCATCCACGGGATCGTGACAAGCGCGCTCCGGGTACACGAGTCCTTGAGGGACCCGAGGTTCGCCGGTTCGCCGGATGCTCGGGAGCTCCAAGAAAAGATCGAGGCGTTCTGCCAGATCCCTCTCTCGACCCTGCCCCGCTGAGCCAAGACCATGTACCCCGTCCTTCTGGAAGCTCAACGGATCCGCCTCCGCGAGTTCGAGGACCGCGACCTCGAGGGCATCTTGCGGGTCTACGGCGACCCGGTGGCAACCCGGCAGCTGAGCTTCGAGCCCCGCACTCGCGACCAGGTCGCGACGTTTCTCGCCAACTCGGCTCGCCGGGCGCGAGAAGAGCCTCGGGTGGAGTATGCGCTGGCGGTCGCGTTCGTCGACACCGACGAGGTGATCGGTTCCTCCCGCCTCGCCGTGGGCGAGCACCGTAGCGGACAGCTCGGCCTCGCACTGCGCGCGGACCGGTGGGGTGAGGGATTGGGTCTCGAGGCTGGCAGGCTGTTGTTGGACCTCGGCTTTCTTCAGCTGGGCCTGCACCGCTTATGGGGTGCCCGTGGCCCCGACAACGTCCAGTCGGAGCGGCTCGTGCACAAGCTCGGGATGGTCGAGGAGGGCCGTATCCGTGACCACGTGTTCGTGCGTGGCGCGTGGCGCGACTCGATCGTCCACTCGATCCTCGAGCACGAGTGCTCGGGTGTAGCGGCGCCGCGGTAGCCCGAGCTTACTCAGCTGTCCCAGTGGCGTCTGTGGCTTCGGTTCCTGGGAGTGCGCCGCCCACCGCCCGCCAGACCAACGCGGCGGTGCGGGCCGGCCAGTCCGCTGGAGGGGGTGAACCCGCCAGCGCACGCGCGTACCAGGAGCCGGTACAGAGCGTGACCGCGACCTCTAGGTCGGCGTTCGGATCGATCAAGCCGAGCCGCTGCGCCCGCTGGAGGATGGCTCGGATGCGGCGACGACGGGGGGCGATGACGTGGGCGCGGTAGCGCGCGAGTAGGTCCGGAGCGGTACTGTCCTGCAGCATAGTGCCCACGAGCGAGAGCCTCCCCGGTCGGGACACGCCACGCTGGAAGTCGGCCAGCTCCGCCGCGAGATCCGCCAAGGGGTCCTCGGAGGCTATGGCCGGCCCGGCGTCTGCCACCGTCTGAACGGCAGCCGCGGCCAAGCTGGCCTTGGTCGGCCAGCGGCGGTAGAGCGCCTGACGGGTCGTCCCTGCCTCTTGGGCGATGGCGGCCAGCGACATCGCCTCGTACCCAGAAGTGGACAGGTGCCTGTTCGCCACCGCCAGGACCCGGGCGTCGATGTCCGGGTCTCTCGCCCTGCCGCGCCGTCCGTCACCGATTGAAATGTCTGCTGGCATCAGCAATACAATACAGTATTGTGTCGATAGGTCGACGAAGAGTCCGAGGAGCAGACATGGTCGTCGAGTACATCCGATACCTCATCCCCGCCGCGAGGGCGGCCGAGTTCGAAGAGGCGTACCGGCGGGCGGGCCAGGTGCTCGACGTCGATCCGCATTGCCTACGCTACGAGGTGGCCAAGGGGGTGGAGGAGCCCGAGCACTTCGTGGTGCGCATCGAGTGGGACTCGGTCGAAGGCCACGAGCGAGGCTTCCGGTCGGGTCCTGGGTTCGGGGAGTTCCTCTCGTTCGTTCAACCGTTCTTCTCCGCGATCGAGGAGATGAAGCACTACGAGGTGCGACTCCACGACTCGTTGGTTGAGCCGGTCGACTCGGATCAATCGCCATGAGCGCGAGCCGGGTCGAGGGCCTCAGCGAGGGCGCGCTCGCGTTCGCGGCCACGGTCCTCGAGGTCGCCTCGTCCAGCCTGTGGCTGGCGACGAGAGACCCACGAAGGACGCTCCCACGGCTATCCTCGGCGACGAGCTGACGCGGGCCGCGACCGAGCTCCAGGTTCAGTACCCCGAGGTGCCGGAGCTCGCCGAGGCCGCCGCGGCGCTGCAGGACCTCGCCGTCGCACTGGCTGACGAATCCTCGGCGAGGAGGCCCGCGGCAACGTCGACTATCACGGCAAGCGCGAGCCGATGATCGAGGTCTCCAAGGACGGGCCTTAGGGTCTGGGCAGGAATAACGTTGTGGTTTGTCCTGGTTCGG
>JBOGED010000262.1:0-4795 GCA_050743625.1 Egibacteraceae bacterium
CACCCCGCTTATGCGCCCGCACGTACCAGCGAGACGGGGACGCCTCCCCCGGCGCCATGAGACTGGCCTAAGCCCGCGACCCAGCAGACCTCGCCCTCCCGAGCGACCACGGGGATCAGGCCCCGCAACGCCCGGGGGACGCTGGCGAGGACGCCAGTCGACGAGCGTCCGGTCAGGCGGTCTCCCGGCCGCCAAGACCGGACGACGAGACCGGCCACCGCCGGGACCGTTCCGCAAGCGCCAGCGCGCATCCCGGGAGGACACAGCGGGTCTGGAGCGCCCTCGGCGGCCGTGCCCGTAATCACCACCGCGCCCAGCTCGGGGATCGGTGTGCGCCCGGGCACAGCGAGCGGGCGCTCGCGAAGATCCCCGCAACCCGCCGGGACCGCGCCCAGCCAGCCACCGCCAGCGGTGACCCACGTCCCCCCGGTCACATGGAGCGCCTCACCTGAGCGCAGCGCCAGCACCCGGTGGACCGACTCGGCGTCAAGCCCCTGCGTGCCCTTTCCATCCGCCCGGATGTCCGCGAGCATCCGGCGCACGACCCTGGACCCGAGCGCGCGAGGCAGCTCGTGCAGCGCACGGATCGAGACGACCCTCGCCTTCCCCCAGGCCACGACGAGCCGCGCCGCCTCGACGCCCGCGAGCTGGTCCAGCGCATCCGCGTCATCCCGGGCGTGCGCGGCGAGACGGTTGAGTGCGCGCACCAGCCCCGCGGTTCCCTCAGGGTGGCCGGTCAGCTGGGCGAGCGCGGGGAGGGTCTCGTGCCGCCCGCGGGCGCGGCGGCGTGTGACATCGGCGTTGGTGGGGTCGCAGGCCACGCGCAGGCCACGCTCGGCACAGATCGCGCGGACCGCGTCCCTTTCCAGCCCCAGCAACGGCCGGACCACGGTCAGGCCTGCCCCGAGCGCACGCGCCTCTCGCATCCCGGCCAGGCCGGGTAAGCCGCTCCCACGGGCAATGTTGAGCAGCACGGTCTCGGCCTGGTCGTCTGAGGTGTGGCCCACTAGCAGGTAGCTGGCATCCACCGAAGCGGCCATCTCCGCGAGCGCCTCGTAGCGGGCGTCACGGGCCGCCGCCTCCAACCCCGCCGGTGCCCGCGAGTCGACGGTGACACGCCGCTCAAGGTACGCACACCCCAAGGCGGTCGCGTGACCAGCGGCGATCTGGGCGTCCACAGCATCGTCGCGCAGCCCGTGCCGGACGTGACCGGCGGACAAGCGCAGGTCGGGGCGAGCCTCGGCCACCAGGTACATCAGCGCGGTGGAGTCCGGTCCCCCTGAAGCGGCCAAGAGCGCCGCGGCCCCTTCAGGGACGGTCCGCGCAAGCGCTGCCTTGACCGCGCTTAACGGCGTGACGTGATCCGAGACGCCCACAGGTCTGGTTGGTCCAGCTCTTCTTGCGTCGGGATGCGATCGGGACCTTCCCAGACCCGGTTGAACATGTCCCGACCATAGCGCTCGGCGACCCGCAGGATGAATCGCTCTCCCACGCGGTACTGCTCGGCTTTCATGGAGAGCCCGAACGCGGTGCGCAGGGCTCTGTCGACGGGACTCGCCCGGCGCTGGTTCAAGATGGTGCGCACCCGCGAGGGATCGATGTCGGTGGCACCCTCGGCCTTGGCGACCTCGGCTCCCCAGTCCATCACGACGTTCCCGTGCCCTTCCAGCAGCGACATCAGCGCCTGGGCGCGACGGATAAGGCCCGCCTGCGCGGGTGTGAGGACGATCTCGAGCAGTCGCTGTGGGTCCAAGATCCGGGCCGGGTCGCGGAGCAAGTCGCCCGCACGGCTCATCACCGCCCGCACTCGGTCGGCATCTATCCGCGTATCTCCCAGGTACTCGTCGACCAGCCCGCGCAAGTACGGGCGCAGCCATGGCACGCTCTCGAACTGGAGGCGGTGCGCGATCTCGTGAAGGCAGACACCCAGCCGGAACTCGGACGCGGAGACCCCCGTGGACGGCAGCATGTTGCGCTCGAGCTCTAGCAGGTTCGGCCCAACGAGCGTCAGCCTTCCCGGCGCGTCCTCGCCGTCGGGTCCGAACAGCTCGTACTGGCCGAGCACCTTCGTCGCCAGGTAGCCGAACACGACCCCGAGCTGGATACCGAGCGCGGCCCGCGACATCTGCCGGGGCATCGCGCTCCGGCTCATCATCTGCTCGGAGAGTGGGTCGATCAACGACGACAGGCTCGCGAGGTTCCCCTCGATCCACGCGCGCCTGCCCACGACGTGGCACGTCGCGACGGGGAGGTGGGCGCCGAGCCCCGTCGCGGTCCTGGCGAGGCTGTCCGCGCGGGCCACCGTGACGCTCAACTCCCGGCGGAGCGCATCGACGTCAGCGGCCGTCGCGGCCACCGGGCTCATCGAGGCGATCCGCCAACCGACGCGAGCCGCAAGGTCCCAGTCAGCGAGTGGCTCAGGGAATTGCGGGACGTCCGGAACGCGTCCCGTCGCGGTCACCGCCGACGCTTCTTCTTCTGATCGTCGGCGAACCTCGGCTGCCAGACGAGATAGAAGAACAAGACGACACCAGTGGCGACGATGGCGACGATAAGCAGCGGGAAGTAGACCCACTGGAACCAGCCTGGCTCCACGTACCCCTCTGGCAGGTACTCCTGGGCGATGTCCGACTGCGAACCGACCTCATCGAAGCTGGGCAACGGCTCCTGCTGGGCCGGGGCGCCCTCGGTCGCGAGCGCCGCGCCGACCGGTCCGAATGCGCTGAACAAGCTCAGCAGCAGCGTGAGCACCAGGGCAACGCTCGCCCGGCGCGTGTGCAGCATGATCAGCTGTCCTTCCGTTTACGATCGACTACGAAGTCTAGCGCCGTAGGACGGGCGCGCTCGCTCGGCGAGCGCCTCGGTCATGATGGTCTCCAGCGTGGTAGCCAGCGCCCGGAGCGCCATGCGCTGGTCCTCGATGGCATGGACAGCCCCATCGACTTGCCCCATCCGCACCAACGCCTCAATCACGGTCAGCTCGTCACGGAACCGCTGCCGGGACCCCTCGACCTGGGTGTGCACCCGCTCGCGAATAACCCCGCTGGGCTCACCTGCCGCTCTCCCCCGGCGTGCGAGCATGCCCATCTGTGGCGACCCTTTCCCTCTCCTCCATCTGCGCCTGCTGTACGTAGTTCGACAGGCAGGCAGATCTCCCCTGCGTTTCCCCGATCGTTTTCTCCGCCCGTTCGCTAGATGGGGGAGCGTTCGATGGCCTGATCGGGCTATCCCTAAACCACCCAATCTCGCCGTTGGTTGGACGGATCGCCCCTGTCACCATCTTCACAGGGCCGCGGTGGGGGCGGGCGGCCCGCAAAGGGTCCAGGCCCGGCACGATGTGGGAGTCGATGTCCGAGCCTCGGCCTAACGGCCCGGGCCGTCTGGCGCGCAGACGCCCCGGGCCGTTGCCTTTCCTCTCGTTATCAAGGTGATATCATCTCGATAACATCTTGGACGGGGAGGGAGTGTCATGCGGGAACGGGGGGCGCCGGGGATGCCGGGTGCGGTGGGCGTCGTGATCGTCGTGGGGTTCCAAGCGCTTGCCATCGTCGTGGGATTGCGAGCGCTCGCCGTCGCCGCGTTCACATGGAATATCGTGCTGGCGATCCTGCTGGAGCTGGTGACGGTCGCGCTCGCGACCGGCTTCACGATCGTGGCGCCCAACCATGCGAGGGTGGTGACCTTCCTCGGACGGTACCTGGGCACGGTCCGCACGAATGGCCTGAGGTGGACCGTCCCGCTGACCCGCCGACGCGACATCTCGCTGCGGGTTCAAAACTTCGACAGCGACGCGCTGAAGGTCAACGACGCCATGGGCAACCCCGTCGAGGTGGCGGCGGTGGTCGTGTGGCGCGTCGTCGACACCGCAAGAGCGGTCTTCGACGTCGAGGACTACCAGAACTTCGTACGGATCCAGACCGAGACCGCGGTGCGCCACATGGCCAGCCAATATCCCTATGACACGTACCAGGAGGGCCAAAAATCCTTGCAGGCCAACGCGGACGAGGTGATGGCCACGCTCCACGATGAGCTGCAGTCCCACCTCGATCAGGCTGGTGTCCAGGTCCTGCGCACCCAACTGCGCCGGCTGGCCTACGCGCCCGAGATCGCCGGGGAGATGCTCCGCCGCCAGCAGGCGGAGGCCGTCGTCGCCGCCCGCCGCAGGATCGTGGAGGGTGCGGTCGGGATGGTGGATGACGCGCTCGAGCTGCTATCCCAGCGCGAGATCGTCTCGCTCGACGAGGAGCGCAAGGCGAGCATGGTCTCGAACCTGCTGGTCGTGCTCTGCAGCGAGAGCCGGACCCAACCCGTCATCAACGCCGGCACCCTCTACAACTGAACGCGGCATGGTGGAGCGCAAGCGCTTCCTGCTCCGGATCAGTCCCGAGCTGTACGCCGCCCTCGAGCAATGGGCCGCCGACGAGCTGCGCAGCGTGAACGCCCAGATCGAGTACCTGTTGACAGAGGCCGTCAAGTCCGCCGGCCGCACGCGCCCACGAACTCGACCTCCACAGCAATAGTGGTCACACTGCAACTTTCCCTCGGATACGGAGGAAAGTTGAAGGTCAAAACCAAGCGCGCCAGCCGGAGGACTCAACAATCCTGCGTATGCGAAGGAAAGCTGCGCCTTTCCCGGTATCGCCTGCTGCTGTCCTATCCACGCGGCCCCTAAGTGGCCCCATCCGTAAATCCGTTGGTATTCGGACGACCCTGCATCCCCGCTCGCGGCGTTGCGCCTCGCTTACATATGAGCCTTGCGGATATGCGCCCTCGGCGCGCCTTGCGAGCGGGGCGC
>JBOGED010000263.1:0-6028 GCA_050743625.1 Egibacteraceae bacterium
GGTGGAAGCACCAGGGCAGCGCGGGATGAACGCTGTAGGAGCCGTTGCCGTGGGCGGATAGCAGCCCGATCCCCGCCTGCCGGTCCAGGCCCCGCACCTCAGGCACGCACCACGCGGCCTCCGCCCCGCCCATGACGAGCAGGGCGCCAACGTTGACGAAGCCCTGGAACAGGTGCAGGAGCGCGAGTTGGGCGCGCTCCGGCTCGGTGAAGGCGTGGTCCAGGCCGTAGCCGAGGGAGGCGCCCAGCGACCGGTCGCGGCCCTGCTCTACGTCGTCGCTGACCTCTGCCTTCGTCGACAGGCCGTCGCGCAGTGCCTGGCCGACCAGCACCGTGATGGTGAGGGGGTTGCCGGCGGTGAACTCCAGCAGGGGCCGCCAGTCCGCTACGTCCGCTAGCCGCCGGCCGTGCTTGGCGGCGATCGCCTTGGCCAGCTGCACCCGCTCGGCCATCGGCATCGCCGGCAGTCGCACCCTGGCAGGCAGGTCGCCCAGCCAGCCACGCTCGTCCCGCCGTGACGTCAGCAACACCCTCGCCTTCGTCGCGCGCACGTCGCGGAGGAAGTCGACCAGCCCGGCCTGCTCATCCTCGGTCCACGCCGACGGCGTGCCGGTCGGGAACCCGGCGACCGGCTCGACGTTGTCCCAGATCCACAGCACCGGCACCTGACCCAATATCTGCAACGCCACCGCGCGCCGCTCGGCGTCGTCGTTCAGCGCGTCCCAGTGCACCCCCGCGGCCCGCAACGCCGGGCCGAAGGCGACGCCCAGGTCGTCCAGCACCCGGACCAGCGGGGTGTGGCGGGTGAACGTGGTGAACAGCACCGGCCCGTCACCCTCAGAGCCGCGCAGGCCGCCGGTGAGCTGGTACCAGCGGGCGAGGGAGGTCTTGCCGGCGCCGGCCCAGGCGTGTAACAGCACGATCGGTTGGGTGTCGAACGCGCGGTCCAACGCCAGCAGCGTCTCGTCACGACCGTAGAAGCCCACGTCCGGGTCGGCCGGCAAGCTCGGGTCCACCCGAGCGCGCTCGGGAGCGGCCTCGGCTTGGCTCAGCATGATCGTCAACCCCGACGGCGCGCTGGCGGCGAGCAGCGGCGCCGGGGCCCGCTCGTAGACGATCGGGACCATCCAATCGCGCAACGGCAGCGGCTTGAACGCGATCTCGCGGTGAGGCTTGGCGGCCAACTGGCGGCGCCCGGCGCTGACCGCCTGACCCAACGGCTGGCCCTCGGCGAGCGCGGCGTACAGGTCCCCGACGAACTGCGCGGCGGTGACGACGTAGACGTTGTAGCGCATCGCCACCACCCCGCCGAGCCCGGCGTGGATCACCTCCTGGGCCAGCGACCCGTAGGCGCGCGCCCGCTGATGCACATCGGCGTTGTCGGCCTCGGTCTGCGGCGCGGTGACCAGGTCGGCGTGCGCCGACCGGCAGGCGTTGAGCACCAGCGCCGGCACACCCGTCTCGACCAGCAGCCGGCCCAGCGCCGGGCCGTCGACCAGCTGGTAGTTCTCGGTCGTCTCAGGATCCTCGAACAGCAGGTAGCCGTGGCTGCCCTCGCGGACCTCGGACAGCACCGAGAACCGCAGCGGGTCCGCGGCATACCCGCCACTCGCCGCCGCCACGAGCTGCGCCTGGTCCAGGTAGGCGCCGTGCCCGTCGAAGTGCACCACGTGATACGGCCGGCCCGCCTGTTTGGCGGCCTCGAGCACCTTGGCCAGATGCCCGAACGTCGCGGGGCGCAGCACGTCGAGCTGGAACGCCTCCCGCGCGGTGCGGCTCAGCCGCACCAGGTGGCTGGCGACCGAGCGGAACGGCACATCCCCGGCGCCGCCGGGCCGGCAGATCACCAGCAGCACCAGTAGGACATCCTCCGCCTGGGCGACCAGCGGGGCCTGTGGCCCGTACGGGTCGGCCCTTACGAACGCGTGCGCACGCAACGCCAGCACCACGTCCGTCGCGGGGTCGCGGAGCAGCTCCCAGGGGATCGCCGTGGCCTCCCCCACCGTGGCCACGACCTCGACGCGCACATCGGAAAGCCGGTCACTGACCGCGTCCCAGACCCTCGCCGTGTCACGGTTTGCCTCGAACACCTTGGTGAACAGGTCCCGCCCGATCTCGGCGATCCTGGCCTCCACCCGCGCCGCGATGACCGGCGCGGGATCAATCGGATACAGCAGGTAATCCTCCAGATACCAACGAATGTCCTCCCGATCCTGCGCGGTCAGCTCCCACCCGAACCGGGCCGTCCCACTCCGCTCACCGCCAAGCCCGGCCAGCGTGATACCCGCCCCCCTCGAGGAGGATCTGCGCCAACCGCAACCTGTCCATCCCACCCCCACCTATCCGCCGTCGTTATCGCGCGTCTCGGGGGGAGGTTATCCACTCTTGCCAGGCCTTTCGCGCGGCGTCCTCGCTCATCCCTGCCACAGGCCGCTCAGGAAGGCCGACCGTGTGCACCAGGGCAACGACGAGCCAGCCCGGCAACGTCGAACCCTGCGGGGGCCGCGGGTCCTCGCCCGCTCGCACGGGCGGTACGCCCTCGTCGACCGCCTTCCAGAACTGCGTCTCGGTTACGCCAAGCTGGTCCCGGAGAATGTGCCGAGCCAGGTCACCGCCGATCTCTTTGTTCCCCCGCGATGCTTTGGTGCGCAGCACCGAGCCGTCCGGCAACGTCTTGCCGGCTTTCGCATCCTTACTCTCCCAGCGATCGACCTCACAGAAGCGTCGGATGTCGTCGGGACGGATCGGCCTCATGCGGCATTGACAGAATCACCAGAGTCGACCGCCCCTGTAGCGGGCGGCTCGAACAGCATGCGGCGCAGCTCGTCCCGGTCCTCCGCCAGCTCAATCCGACGAACCCAGCCGATTCGAGCGGCGTGATTGGGTGCGTGCCGGAGGCGGGCATACCAATCCTCGACGTAGTCCTCGACCTCGTCGGCCAAGTCGTCGATGGCATCGTCGAGGTCGGCGCCCCGCCCGTAGACCGTCAACTCCGGAAGCCACACCGACACCGAGCCGTCATCCTCAAACAACACTTCAGAGGCGAAGGGATACAGCGCAGCGAGATCGGCTCGGAGCTGGTCGAGGGGCACCATCACGACCGCCGGGGACCCCCGCCGCTGTACGACGACGATCGCTCCGTCCCCGGAGACTCGGTCATAGACGGACGAGAACTCGCGCCGGGCGTCGGAAAACTTGAATCGCTCGCTCATGCACTCAGCATAGAGAGCATGCGCATGTTGAGCAAGTTGTACAATACCTCAAGAACCGGGAGTGTCGGCGAGCGCGCTGCCGAGACCGGCCGTTGTGTGCTGGCGCTTGATCCCACCGCCACACTGTGGGGTGTGCGGCCGATCTTGCGGATCCGGCTTTTCAACCAGCTTGACCTGCGCCTCGGCGGTGAACCATTGCCGCCGCTGGACTTGGCGAGTGCCGGGTCGCTGCTGGCCTATCTGGTGCTGCACCGCGAGGCGCCGCAGCCGCGGCAGCACCTGGCCTTCCTACTGTGGTCGGACTCCACCGAGGGGCAGGCGCGCACCAACGTGCGGCACGTGCTGCACATCCTGCGCCGCAGGCTGCCCGAGCCCGACCGCTACTTGGAGGTCACCCCGCGCAGCCTGCAGCCGGCGGCGCCGCTGCTGCGCTCGCTCGCTCTCAGCGCGCTGACCCCGGTCCGACTTCGCCCAGGCGCAGGCGGTCGGGTCGCAGCTGCAGGCGAAGGGCGAGCGGGACGGCGACGTGGTGCTCGAGGTCGAGGCGCGGTACGTCCTCGGCATCGCGTCCTTCTGGCAGGCGCGCTTCCAGGCCGCCCGCGGCCATTTCGAGGTAGCCGTCGACCGCTACCGGCGCGAGGACCAGCGGACGCACCTGTTGCGGTACGGCCAGGACCCGAAGGTGATCTGCCTGGCCCGGCTGGGGAACACGCTCTGGTTCCTCGGCCGGCCGGAGGAGGCGCGGCGGCGGGATGACGCGCTCGCCTGGGCGGAGGACATCGGGCACCCCTATAGCCATGCCGCCGCACTGGTGTTCGCGACGCTGCTCGCGCTCGACATGGCGGACGACGCGGATGTCCGGGAGCACACGGCAGCGTTGACGGCAGAGGCCCCACAGGCACCGCAGCTCCAGCAGTGCCCCGCGGCGTTCCGCGGCTATGTGGCGGTGCTCGACGGCTGGCCGGGCCAAGGGGTCGCCCGCGGTCCGCCGAGTCGTCCAGCAGGGCGAGGCGGGTGGGACGGCCTGCGTCTGGGAGGCGGAGGCGCGCCGCCGGCGGGCCGAGTTCCTCGCCCATACACGCTGAGGAACGTTCGCGGAACGCCCCGTCCCCGAACCTGGGGCTACAGATACGGCTGGGAGGAGGTTCGGGGTGATCGAGAAGCTCCGCAGGCGATTCCGCGGTGCGCTGTTGCGGCCGGGCGAGGAAGGCTACGACGAGGCGCGCCGGATATGGAACGGCATGATCGACCGGCGGCCCGCGCTGATCGCGCGCTGCGCCGGCGCCGACGACGTGGTCGCCGCCGTCCGGTTCGCCCGCGAGCGGGACATGCTGGTGTCGGTCCGGGGCGGTGGCCACGCGGTGGCCGGCCATGCCGTCTGCGATGACGGCCTCATGATCGACCTGTCGCTGATGAAGGCGGTCCGGGTCGACCCGGTGGCGCGTACCGCGCGAGCCGCGGGAGGGTTGCTGTGGTCCGAGCTGGATCAGGCCACCCAGGCGTACGGGTTGGCCACCACCGGCGGCGTCGTCAGCCACACCGGGATCGCCGGGTTGACCCTGGGCGGCGGCCTCGGTCATCTCATGCGCAAGTTCGGGCTGACCGTGGACAACCTCGCATCAGTCGACCTCGTCACCGCGGAGGGCGAGCAGCTGACGGTCGATGCACACACCGAGCCCGAGCTGTTCTGGGGGCTGCGCGGCGGCGGCGGCAACTTCGGGATCGCCACAGCCCTCACCTACCGGCTGCACGAGGTCGGCCCGATGGTGCTTGGCGGGCCCATGTTCTGGCCGCTCCGAGACGCGCCCGAGGTGCTCGGGTGCATCCGCGAGATGGCTGGCTGGGCGCCGGACGACCTAGGGATCACCCTGTTCGCGAGGCTTGCGCCGCCGATGCCGTTCCTCTCCCCGGAGCAGTACGGCACGCCGGTCATCGGGCTGCTGGTGGTCTGGGCCGGCGATATCGCCGAGGGCGAGCGGGTCGTCGCTCCGCTGCGCCGGCTCGGCAGGCCGCTGGCCGACGTGGTGCGCCCGATGCCCTACCTCGCGATCCAATCACTGCTCGACGCGGGCGCACCGCACGGGCTGCACTACTACTGGAAGGCACACCGGCTGCCCGAGCTCACAGACGGCGTCGTCGACACCCTGATGTACGGGGTCGACACCATCACCGCGCCGCTCTCACTGTTTTCCGGGTGGGCGGTCGGCGGGGCGGTCAGCCGGGTGGCGCCCGACGCCACCGCGGTCGCCGAGCGCGAACCCGGCTTCGAGCTCACGGTGAACGCGGCGTGGCAACCCTGTGACTCGGACGGCCAGCGGCACGTCGAGTGGGTGCGTAAGGGTCTGGGCAGGAATAACGTTGCGGTTTGTCCTGGTTCGGTCTGACCGTCGCGGTCAGCAGCCGGCGTGTGGTGTGCGGGATCGGCGGTATTGAGGCTGTCGCAAAATCGAGGCGCGTGGCTGTGAGCGCAGGCCAACCGTCGAAGGGCCTGTAGGCGCCCTGGGCCAGTCACACCGCAGCTTTCCTCCGTATCCGGAGGAAAACTGCAGGTCAGGCTCCCTCGGTCAAGCTTGAGGCGCGACTTTCCCTCGTATCCGGAGGAAAACTGCAGGTCAGGCTCGAGCACCCCGACCGGCGGTACCGCGAGATTAACAACAGCCTGTACTCCGCCGATATCCCGCACACAACACACGCCTGGCAGGGCGGGTGTGCGATTACGGGCGGATGCGCCCGAGCAGGCACATCACACCGGGAACGCCGCGAGGCGAGCGGGTGGGCGGCTGCGGTCGGAAACAGCAACGTTATTTATGCCCAGCC
>JBOGED010000264.1:0-16958 GCA_050743625.1 Egibacteraceae bacterium
CCGCACACAACACACGCCTGGCAGGGCGGGTGTGCGATTACGGGCGGATGCGCCCGGGCAGGCACATCACACCGGGAACGCCGCGAGGCGAGCGGGTGGGCGGTTGCGGTCGGAAACAGCAACGTCATTTATGCCCAGCCCCCTTAGCGCGTGCGAGTTCGTTAGGCGATTTTGGCGGTGACGTCACCGCTTGGGCGGATCCTCACCTCAATGAGGAAGCTGGCCTCGGGACCGGACAGGCCCACACCAACGGTATGAGTCCGCAGGCCATCCTCGATGAGCTGGCGTGCGAGCTGCGTGTGGCCAACGCGCCGCGCACGGGCGAGCGCTGACAACTGGTCGACGACTTCTGGATCAAGCCGGACCGTTATCTGGGCGCCCAACCTTCGACGATCACCAGTGCGTGACGGTGCGGGATCGTCTTCCCATGCGTCGGGGTCCGCAGCGTCTGCTTCGATGCGTTCGACTAGGGCGTCCTCTTCTTCTCTGCTCGTACGTAGCGTCATAGGTTTTCCTCCCCGGTCACAGTGGCCACCCGGTCACCGGTCGCAGTAGGCGCTCGCGCTCGTCCGCCCATAGCACGCTGATCGCCAGCTCGCGATCTTGATCGTCCCGGCCAGTCATCAGCCAGGTTCCCGCAGCGTTACGCTTGTTGCGGCGGTAACGCGGACCGTTGCGATGTACCGCCTCGATATCCTCCAAGTCGATGTCTCGCTTGGTCTCGCTTGGCGAACTTCCGCTCGTTATGGTCGTCCCACTCGAAACCCAGCGCAGTATCTGGATGAGCGGCCACGATGAGAACGTAGTGTGTTGGCACTGCAAATGCAATGCGCCTGGTTGTCCGGCTGGCGGGTTCGTGCCGTTCCAGTGGACCGGCGCCGAGCCCGAGGGCTTGGACGACCTTGACACCGCACTGGCCCTCGGCGCCTGTTGGGAGGGCGACGAACTGGTCACCTACAACCTGACCGCCTTCCGCCACGGCTTCTCGACCTTCGACGAGGAGTACATGGGCGACAACGACTGACGCCGCTTTAGCGCCAGCCGGCGGGGGCGACGCCGCCGGGAATGTCGGCCTCGGGGTCGTAAGGCGTGCGGGTGAGAACGAACGACGCGAGGTCCAGATGGGATATCGAGCGGTCGGGCCGGCGTACGACCCGCAGCGTCTCGCCCGCGTAGTAGCCATCGAGACCGGTCCACGTGCTGTCGCCTGATGGCCGGAAGCGCGAGGCCCGCGCACGCCCAGACGTACCCAAGGCATCCAGGCTCAACCAGCCGTCGGCTTGGATCCGCAGGGCCAGCGGCGACGGTCCCCAGTACCACGGACCGGCCAGCTCGAGGATCTCTGCGGCTACTGGAGAGGGCACCCATGGCGCGACCGCCGGCGGCTCCTGCTCGCGCAGCACACCGAGCAGGTCGCCGGGCAGCTCAGCGCTCAGCCCGGCCGTCGTGTTGGTCAGCACGACGACGGCGTCCCTCGTCTCGACGTCGACCCGCAGACTGGCGAGGAAGCCGGGCATCGACCCGCCGTGACCAGCGAATCTGCGTCCGCCCACATTGATCAACTGCAGCCCGAGCCCGTACGCGCCCGTCCACGGCGCGCCTGGCTGGTCGTCGATGATCAGTGGCTCGCGCATCTCGGCGAGGGTGTCCGCGTTGAGCGCCCCCGCGGTGTCACCGCCCAGGAAAGCGGCCCATCGGCTGAGGTCGCTCACCGTGGTCCAGAGCTGGCCGGCGGGCGCCATGGCACCCGCATCGTGCTCTGGCTCTGGGAGCAGGACGTCCGCCCAGGGATGCACGGCGATGCCGGGCGCGTACGGCGCGGTCGGGCGGGTCGTCGTCCGGCTCATGCCTAACGGCGCGAGCAGCTCGGCGCGGACGACGTCGATCCACGAGGCGTCGCGCAGGCGTGCGACGAGCTCGCCCAGGACGCCGAACCCGACGTTGGAGTAGTGGAACCGCCGCCCCGCGCGGTGGCGCATCCAGGCTGGCGCCAGTGAGGCGGCGAGCGCCGGCCAGTCGCCGCCGGGCGTGCGCTCCCACCATGGGCCGTCTGTCTCGGCCTGCAACCCGGACGCGTGCGAGAGCAGCTGCGCCACGGTGACGTCGCCGAGCGCTGTACCCGGCAGGTGCCGCTCGAGCGGATCGGCCAGGTCGAGCCGCCCTTCGTCCCGCAGACGCATCACGCATACGGCGACGAAGGTCTTGGTGATGGAGCCCATCCGGTACTGCGTGTCCTCGGTCGGCGCGACGTCCCCCACGCTGCCGCGGGCACCCGACCAGACGATCGAGCCGTCTCGGACCAGACCCGCGACAAGGGACGGCAGGCGCCGCTCGGACTGCTCACGAGCGAGGCGGGCGCTGAGCCGGTCAACCGTCATTGGCTGCAAATCGGGCATCAAGGCCTCCAGTCGTCGGGACGCCCGAAGAGCCTACGAGACGGCCACCGACCGCTGCGACCACAATCCCGGCAGCGGAGCAGATACGCTGCCGGGCAGTCGAAATCCTCCGGGGGAGAGCTATGGGTCGCCGAGCGCGTGGATTGCGGGTCGTGACGGAGATGCGGGTCCGCCGCGAGGTCAACGAGTGGACCCGCCAAGAGGTCGCGGACCTGGTCGCGAGGACCTTTCCCGCGCCTCCGACGGCCCTGTGCGTGGTCTTCGGCGGCGCGAGTAGCATTGCCGCGCTCGGGCTCGGCGATACGCTCGACGCGCACGCGTGGTGGACGTGGGCCACGGAGACGGAAAGGCAGGCCGAGGTGCGACGCCGCCAACTGGTGAGGGACGGGTTGACACTGAGCGCCGCCGCCCTGCTGCCCGTCGACCCGCTGGGCAAGTGGTCGAACTGGTTCGGCGGCCGGCTCCAAGTCGATCATGGCATGCTCGGCGAGCTGGAGACCTTGTCCACGCGGATCGCCCAGCGCTACGCGACCGTCGGCGCGGCGGGGAGCCTGCCGGCCGCCAGGTCGTTGGCTCAGTCGGGGGTACGGCTGCTCCGCAGGGAGTCGATGTCGTCGCGGGACCGCCAGCGGCTGGCGTCCATCGCCGCGGACGCGTCCGCCATGGCCGAGGTCGACGGGGTGCTGGAACGCGCCTCAGGGGAGATTGTCGGCGTCGAGGTGAAGGCGGCGGAGACCGTCCGCGACGACGATTTCCGCGGATCACCGCCATTGTGTCGACTGGGGTCCGGATTCCGGCCCTGGGTCGACACACCCCGGCTATTGGGCTAAAGACGCCCAGAACCGCTCGAGCAGCTCGGCGCCGCCAGCCGGGTCCTGGAGCATCCACCAATGGCCGAGCCCGGGTAGCTCGGCCACATCTGCCCCGGCGTTGCGGGCGACCTTGCGGGCGCTGTTCGCGTCGAGGAACGGATCCGCTGACGGCACGAGCACGAGCCCAGGCGCGGGGACGTCGTGGCAGTCTGGCGCCCACTCCCGCCCGACGTCGACCGCTGAGCGGTACAACGCGAGGATGCAGCCGGCCATCGTGCGGTCGATCGGGGTGGCGATGGCCACGGCGTCGTCGTGGGGAACGCCGAGCGACTCGAACGTCCCGGCCCGCTGGTCGGCTGGTTGTGCGAGGACCTGCTCGAACATTCCCTCGCCTGCTCCAGGCGTCTGCCAGATCTTGGCGACGTCGTGCCACTCGAAGTTCGCGTCACCGAGCCCGGCTGCGTCGGTCACCCACGAGCGCACCAGGTCGGGGCGGGTGCTGACCACCCGGACCACGAAGCCTCCGCCCCAGTCGTGGCCGACCAGGTCCACGGGACCCTCCGCCGCCAGCCGCTCCAGCTCCCCGACGAGCCAGGCAACGTACTCCTCTTTCGTGGCGCCAAACCCTGGCGGGCGGGGACCGCCGAAGCCGGGAAGCCGCAAGGCCACGACATCGGTACGGCTCAGGTGGGAACGCAGCGAATCCCACACTGCGGGTGTCTCCGGCACCCCGTGCACCAAAACCGCCGTCATCACCGACACCTCCCGCGACGCGTGAGCGAGGAACGGTAACACAGCACCCAACTGACCTGGTGGGCGAGCACGCGCCGCTCGCCGGCGGTCTAGCCTGCCATCCGGCGCCGAGAGTCAAAGGAGGCAGCGTGTATCGGGTTTATGAGGAGCAGCAGCGGCTGGCTGAGGCGGCGCGGCGCGTGCTCTCAGAGCGCGGGCCGATGACGGCCGTGGACCTGGCGACGACGCTTGCCCATGAGGGGCACGCGTGTGGGGATGGCTCCGAGGCGCTCGAGGACCTGCTCATTGAGGAGGGAACCGTCGTCGACCTGCCCGACGGTCGCCTCGTGCTCCTGGCGTCGGTATGCGAAAGGCTGACGCTGACCCACCGGCTGACCAGCGAAGAGGCTGACGACGGGATCGTGGCGATCGAGCCGGACCTCGCGCCGCTGCTGATCACGGAGAAGGAATCGTTTCGCACGGCACACGGCGAGGCGCGCGTGCTTTACCCGTGCGAGGGCGATCCCGCCATCGACGAAGATCACCGGCTGTGGAATGACTGCGCGCTCGTCGGTCCGCCGGGCTGGCTGAGCGGCTCAAGCGCGGGAGACCTCGTCGTGTTCCGCTGGGACAGCGGGAACGGCGGGATGCTCGGCGTCGCGCGCGAGGCCGGCCCGCTCAACGATGCGGCCGGGCCAGCGGCAACGTTCGCGGAGGTGTTCGAGCGGTACGGCGAACAAGAGTGTCCTATCGAGGCATCGCTCTTGCTGACCGCCACGCTCGCGGACGTACCTGATCTCTTCCATGCTCCGCTTCCCCCGCTTTCAGAGATCTACGCCCTGGCTGGCCTGGAGGCGCATGAGGAGTGGGTAGGCGAAGTCGGTCAGGACTGGGACTACCTGGAATTTCCTTGGCTCGACCCGAGCATCAGCGAGGCGTTAGGGCTGGACGAAGTCGGTGCCGAGGCGTTGGGGGTGGTGTTCGGCGCCTACCAACTGTTGAGTCGCGAGGGGCCGGAAGCGTTCGGCCACCTCACCGCGGAGGAAGAGGCGCTGCCCGCTCTCGCCTTGATGCTGTCGGTACCGGGCGTGGCCGATCTGTTCCTGACCTCCGTGTTGGGTGAGGACCCCGACGAAGAGCCGCTCGTGGTGGCATTCGCCGAGGCCATTATCGCCGGAGCCGGAGCCCAGTCGCCGGGACCGCACTACGTGCTGGCCTGCTGCGCCGAGCAACGAAACGATGTGGCCGCGGGTGAGGCGCACCTGCGGGAGGCGCTCAATATCGATCCCGAGTTCGTGCCCGCGCTGATCGATGCCGCGTGGTATGCCTCGGACAGAGGCGACGCGAAGAGCGCGCTGACCTACCTTCGCCAAGTCGAGCTGCCCACGGGCTACGCGTTCTTGACACAGTTAGAGCACTTCGCCGCCCCGGGACCGGCCGCCGCCGGTCGCAACGACCGGTGCCCGTGCGGCTCGGGACGCAAGTACAAGGTGTGCTGCGTCCAGCGCAACGGCCATCCGCTGTATGAGCGGGCGACCTGGCTCCACCAAAAGGGCTTCCGTTTCCTGATGCGCATGCCCCAGCGGAACGCGGTGCTAGACGTCGCCGCTGCCCGGGCCGGCTCCGATACCGACGAGGAGACGTGGGCCCACGTCGCGTTGGAGGACGGCCTTGTTCAGGATCTCGCGTTGTTCGACAGGGAGGTCTTCGCGACCTTCCTCGACGTTCGGGGAGCGCTGCTGCCCGCCGACGAGCTGGAGCTTGGCCGCTCGTGGGTCGGCATCCGCCGCAGCCTGTACGAGGTCACGAGCGTCCGCCACGGGGTGGGCTTGACACTGCGCGACCTTCGCGCCGGTGACGTGTTGGAGGTCGACTCGCTTACTAGCCTCCAGGCCCGCGAGGGCGATCTGTTGTATGCGCGCGTGGCGCCCGACGGGCGTAGCCATCTGCTGCTCGGCGGTCCCACCGAGATCCCGCCTGAGCTGCGTGACCGGCTGATCGCCTTCCTCGACACCGACCCGGGCGCCGAGGATGCCGCCGCCTGGCTCACCGATGCCGAGTCCGGCGCTAATGGCCAGGGTTCGTCACGTATGCGTGCGGTTTCCTGGCCATAAGGGGTTGGTGACGCGCAACCGCACCCCACCCCACTCCGGGGCGCGGGCAGGAGCGTCGTCACGCCAGTGCGCACCGCGAGACTCTCGCCGCAAGCGAGCGCTGCGGACCATGAGCGTTCCTACGGTGACGAGATTCGCGACCTCGACGTGTGAGCGGCTCGGCGCGGGAATGGGCCCGAGCTTGGCCGCCGCGGTGTCGAGGGTGCTCGCCACCCGCTCGAGAGAGGCGGCGCTGCGGATCGGCCCGGCACCCGCCGACATCGTGGCGCGTAGGTCGCCACGGAGCGCCTCGGCGTCGGTAGGGAGGCTGTTGGTGGCGAAATTCGGCGGCTCTGGCTCTTCCCGTGAAAGGCGGCTCCCGTCGAGCCACTCGCGTATCGACCGCGCGGCGCGGTTGGCGAACACGCACGCTTGGAGCAACGAGTTCCCGGCCATCCGGTTCGCGCCGTGGATTCCGGTGCATGCGACCTCCCCGGCCGCCCACAAGCCCGGCACGCCAGTCTGGCCCCACAGGTCCGTGGCGACCCCACCGATCATGTAGTGCTCACACGGCTCGACCGGCACCGGCTCGGTCGCGAGGTCACAGCCGTGGAGCCTGCACCCCGCGAGGACGGTGGGGAAGCGGGTCGCCAACCGCTCGGCTCCGAGGTGTGTCGCATCGATCCACACCCCTCCAGGCTGGTCGAGGATCGCCTTGGTCACAATGTGCCGCGGCGCGAGCTCGGCGTCGGGATGCAGGCCGGGCATGAACCGGCGCCCGGCCGCGTCGACGAGCGTCGCGCCCGCCCCTCGCAGCGCCTCGGTCACCAGGAAGCGCCGTGTGCCGCTGGGATCCTGTGTCCGTAACCCTGTGGGGTGGAACTGCACGAACTCGAGGTCGATCAGCGTCGCCCCCGCCGCGTAGGCCAGCGCGACGCCGTCCGCCGTCGCTCCGTCTTGATTCGTCGTGGACGCGTAAAGCCCCCCACATCCACCGCTCGCCAAGAGCACCGCCCGGGCGAGGACGAGCGCCAGACACGGCTGCCGCCCATTGGTTGCCGGCGAGCCCTCGACCTCGTCGAGCAGCAACCACAGGCCTACGACACGCGCGTCAGGCTCAGGCGCGAGGGCCAACCGGCAGGCGACGCCTTGGAGCCGCGTCAAGGAGCTGGTCGTGACCTGATGCAGCGCCCTGAATATCTCGGCCCCCGTCGCGTCCTGGAGATGGACTGACCGCGGGACGGACTGACCGCCCTCGCGGGCGAGATGAAGTGCGCCCGAGTCTGTCCGGTCGAAGCGGACACCCCGCGCGATCAGGTCCTCGAGGCGCGCCGGGCCCTCGTGCGCCGCGACCGCCACCGCCCTCGGGTCGCAGAGCCCATCCCCCGCGCGGATCGTGTCCGCGGCGTGCAACGCAGGCGAGTCGTCCGGCCCGATCGCCACGGCCATGCCACCCTGAGCGAGTGGTGTGGACCCCGCCGAACCGGCCGCACCCTTGTCGACCACAACGATCCGTGCCTCGGGCATGAGATCTAGGAGGTCAAGTGCCGCCACGAACCCCGCCACGCCGCCACCAACGACGACCACGTCGAACTCGAACACCTCGCCGCCGCGTCTCACTCCGGCCATCGTCGCGAGTCCACTCCCGGGGCGCAATGGAGGCCTGCCGGCTCAGGTTGTGGCGCAGACGCAGTTCCCGCTCGCGAACCGTGGCTGCAAAGGAAACTGACAGCCCGGCACGCTGTTCGCCACGTTCGCGGGCGTGGGCGAGCAAACGACGAAGGGCATGGGTTGGGTAAGGCTAGCCGACCGCTCGCGGCCCGGGTTAGGCTCGCTAGTACATGGGACACCGGATCAGCAAGCTGCTGGCCGCGAACCGCAGTGAGATCGCCATCCGGGTCTTCCGTGCGGCGAACGAGCTGGGTATCGGGACCGTTGCGATCTATTCGCGTGAGGATCGGTTCGCCCTGCATCGCTTCAAGGCGGACGAGAGTTACCTGATCGGCGTCGAGAACGAGCCGGTCCGCGCCTACCTCGGGATCGACGAGATCATCCGTGTGGCGAAGCGGACCGGTGTGGACGCGATCCATCCCGGTTATGGCCTTCTGGCCGAGAACCCGGACCTCGCAGAGGCGTGCGTGAGCGCGGGGATCGTCTTCGTCGGGCCCCCGGCCGAGGTCATGCGGCGGCTGGGAAACAAGGTCGAGGCGCGGGCACTCGCCGTCTCCGCGGGGGTACCCGTGATGCCGGCCACCGGCGCGCTTCCACAAGACACGCACGAGATCGCGCGGCTCGGGGACGAGGTCGGCTACCCGCTGATGGTCAAGGCGAGCTGGGGCGGCGGTGGGCGCGGGATGCGCATCGTACGCGACCGGGACGAGCTGCGGGAGCAGGTCGCGGCAGGGGAGCGTGAGGCGCGCGCGGCCTTTGGGAACGGCGAGGTCTTCCTCGAGCGCTTGGTCGAGCGGGCGCGGCACATCGAGGTTCAGATCCTTGGTGACCAGCATGGCAACGTCGTGCACTTGTACGACCGGGACTGCAGCGTCCAGCGCCGCCACCAGAAGGTGGTCGAGGCGGCGCCGGCCGTCGCCTTAAGCGGGCACCAGCGACAGGAGGTCTGTCGGGCGGCGGTCCTCCTCGCCCGGGCCGTCGGCTACGAGAACGCGGGCACCGTCGAGTTCCTCATGGACGCGGACACCGGGCGTTTCTACTTCATCGAGGTGAACCCGCGAATCCAGGTGGAGCACACGGTCACCGAGGTCGTGACGGGCATCGACCTCGTCAAGGCGCAGATCCGGATCGCTCAGGGAGCGCGGATCGGCGCCGAGGAGAGCGGCGTGCCCGCGCAGGAGGACATCCGGCCGAGCGGCTACGGGATGCAGTGCAGGATCACCACCGAAGATCCCGAGAACCAGTTCATCCCCGACTACGGCAGGATCACCGCCTACCGCGGCGCGACCGGCTTCGGCATCCGCCTCGACGGCGGTACCGCCTACTCCGGCGCGGTCATCACGCCGTTCTACGACTCGCTACTCGAAAAGGTCACCGTCTGGGCGCCGACCCGCGACGAGGCGATCCGGCGCATGGATCGCGCGCTCCGCGAGTTCCGGATCCGAGGCGTGAAGACCAACCTGCAGTTCCTCGAAGGGCTCATCAACCATCCCGCCTTCCAGGCGGGCGACATCACCACCCGCTTCATCGACGAGACTCCTGAGCTGCTGGAGTTCACGCCGAGGCGCGATCGGGCCACCAGGCTGTTGACGTTCATCGGCGAGGTGCTCGTCAACGGCAACCCGGAGGTGGCCGGCCGCTCCATCGGGGACCGTCCGCCGCCGCCCCGGGTACCGGAGGACTTGGTGCCCTCCCGAGAGAAAGGCAGCCGCCATCTGTTGGGTGACCTCGGTCCCGAAGGCTTCGCCCGATGGATGCGTGATCAGTCTCGCCTGCTCCTGACCGATACGACGTTCCGTGACGCGCACCAGTCGTTGCACGCCACCCGCTTCCGAACCTACGACTTGGTGGCGCCGGGGGAGGCGTACTCCTCGTCGCTCACCGGTCTCCTGTCGCTGGAGGCGTGGGGCGGCGCGACCTTCGACGTGGCGATGCGCTTCCTGAACGAGGACCCGTGGGACCGGCTCTCGGCGCTCCGCCAGCGCATCCCGAACATCCTGCTGCAGATGCTACTGCGGGCATCGAACGCGGTCGGGTACACCAACTACCCGGACGAGGTCGTCCGCTTCTTCGTCGCACGCGCGGCGGAGACCGGGGTTGACCTGTTCCGCATCTTCGACTCGCTCAACTGGGTCGAGAACATGCGCGTCGCGATGGACGCCGTGTTGGAGTCCGGCAAGCTCTGCGAGGCAGCCGTCTGCTATACCGGCGATCTCACGGACCCCAAACGCGACAAATACGACCTGAAGTACTACGTCGGCTTGGCGCGGGAGCTGGAACAGGCGGGGGCGCACATCCTCGGCATCAAAGACATGGCCGGCCTATGCAAACCAGAGGCGGCGCGGCGGTTGGTGCGCGCCTTGCGCGAGGAGGTGGGACTGCCGATCCACTTCCACACGCACGATACGAGCGGGATCGCCGCCGCGAGCGTCCTCGCGGCGGCCGACGAGGGCGTCGACGCGGCCGACGCGGCGATGGGCCCGATGAGTGGGCTCACCTCCCAGCCCAACCTCGGATCGATCGTGGAGGCGCTGCGCGGCGGGCCACGCGACACCGGGCTGCCTCGCGCGGCGCTGTCGGCCGTCGCGACCTATTGGGAGGCCGTGCGCCGCCACTACGGGGCGTTCGAGAGCGACCTGCGCGCCGGCTCGGCCGACGTGTACCAGCACGAGATGCCGGGTGGCCAGGTCACGAACCTGCGAGAGCAGGCACGGGCGATGGGCATGGAGGCCCGCTGGCCCGACGTCGCCCGCGCCTATTCCGAGGTCAACGATCTGTTCGGCGACGTCATCAAGGTCACGCCGACGTCGAAGGTGGTCGGCGACCTCGCCGTGTACATGGTCACGAACGGCTTGACACGCGGCGACCTGCTGGATCCCGACCGCGAGATCGCATTCCCCTCGTCGGTGGTCGAGTTCTTCCACGGCGACCTCGGGCAGCCGCCGGGAGGCTTCCCGGAGGCGCTGCAACGCAGGGTGCTGAAGGGAGCGGAGCCGCTTCGCGTGCGGCCGGGAGCCGTGATCCCGCCGGTCGACCTCGCCAAAGAGCGGGCCGGTCTCGAGGGCGCGATCGGTCGGCCGGT
The DNA here is from genome assembly GCA_050743625.1 of Egibacteraceae bacterium. Lineage (GTDB taxonomy): Bacteria > Actinomycetota > Nitriliruptoria > Euzebyales > Egibacteraceae > JBOGED01. Next base: position 10,787 of record JBOGED010000264.1, read on the forward strand.
GACCGACAACGAGCTGGCCTCGTACCTGATGTACCCGAAGGTGTTCCTCGACTTCGCCGAGCACCAGCAGGCCTACGGCGATGTGAGCGTCTTGCCGACATCGGTGTTCTTCTATGGGATACAGACGGGCGACGAGTTAGCCGTCGACATCAACCCGGGCAAGACCCTGATCATCCGCTTCCTCGCGATCGGCGACCCCGACCTTGAGGGCCGCCGCGTGCTCTTCTTCGAGCTGAACGGCCAACCGCGCGAGGTGAAGATCGCGGATCGCTCCCTCGCCCCGGCCGTGCCCCCTCGCCGGAAGGCCGAGGAGGGCAACCCCGCCCACATCGCCGCTCCGATGCCGGGACTGGTCTCCAGCCTTGAGGTCACCTCCGGCCACCACGTCCGCAAAGGTGATCGCCTGCTCTCGATCGAGGCGATGAAGATGGAGACGGCGATCTTCGCCGAGCACGACGGCCTGGTCGCGGACCTGCTCGTTACGGCCGGCACCCAGGTCGACGCGAAAGATCTCCTGCTCGTGATAGAGCCCGCGGGGGGATAGCCATGTCGGTCAGCCGAGGCAGATGCCGGGGACCGCTACCTTCGCGAAGACATGCGGCGAGCCGACCGTGCTCGCGGGATAGCGGCGTATCCGTTCCTGGAACTCGGGGTTGAGAAACGCGTCCCGAAGCGCGGCCGTGGACTCCCAGACGGCGATGTTGATGAACGTCGTACTGCCCGCGGTCCCACGGTAGAGCTGGGCGCTGATGTAGCCCGGCTGCTCCTTCATGAACGCGGCGTCGTCCGCCCAGACCTCGACGAGGCGATCCGCGTCCTCCGGCGCGACGTGGAACTGGTTGATCAGCACGATCGGGGCTGTGTCCTGTGCCAACTGCTCTTGATAGCCGACGCGTTCGTCCTGCTCACGAAGTGTGATCATGGGTGGCGCTCTCCAATCTCTCGCATAGTTGACTGAGGGTGTGCGCCGCCGTCTCGAGGTCCGCCAGCTCCATGCCTTCGGCCAGGCGATTGCTCCATTCCACCTGGCGGGCCGCAAGCGCCGAGTACCGGGTGGCGCCGCGCTCGGTCAGGCGGATCAACCTCGAGCGGCGATGGTCGGCGTTTGGCAGCAGCGTGACAAGGCCATCGGCCGCGAGGCGTTTCACCGTCGCATGGACGCTTTGGGGGGTCAGGCCCATCCTGCGCGCGATCTGCGGGACGGTGAGGGGCGCCTGGGCCAGTGTGATCGCGCCGAGCACCTGCCACCGCGCCGAGGTCAGCTCCTCCTGGGACGCCAGCGCGTCCCCGGCGGTCAGCAATAGTCCTTTGGCCTGGAACACCAACAAGATGACCTGGGTCAGCGCTTCCGCTTGGGCCGTTTGCGCCTCGATCTCGCCACGTGCTAACATGTAAGGAGACTGACATTATGTCAGGCACCTGTCAAGAGGGAGCTTCCTTGTGAGCCAGTTCCCGCTCGGGCTCGAGTACCGCCACACGTTCACCGTCACCGACGCCAAGACGGTTCCCGCGCTCTACCCGGAAGCGGAGGAGTTTCTCGCGATGCCGAGGGTGTTCGCCACCGGCTTCCTGGTCGGACTGCTGGAGTGGGCCTGCATCCTGGCCGTCAATCCCTATCTGGACTGGCCGCGGCAGCAGACCGTCGGGATCAGGATCGACATCACCCACGAGGCCCCCACCCCGGTAGGCATGTCCGTCGCGGCGTCGGTGCGCCTCGCGCAGGTCAACGGCCGCCGTCTCGTGTTCGACGTCAGCGCGGCCGACGAGTGGGACACGATCGCGCGTGGAGTTCACGAGCGAGCTGTCATCGACCACCAGCGGTTCTCCCGGCGAGTTGCCGCCAAGGCGCTGCCCGCCGACCCGTAGTGCGCCGCGTCCCTTACGGCGAGGTGGCTACCCCAGCTCTGACATCTCCGACCAGCCTTGCGGCACCTCGACGTTGACGATCTTCGGGGCCTCGGCAACCACCTTGGGGAACCAGGACATGAAGTCTGAGAAGTGTTCCGTCTTCACGTGGGCGTCGCCTGCTTCGCGGGACTCGAACCCCTCCACGATGGCGAACTGGTTGGCGGTCTCGATGCTCTCGAAGCAGTCGAAAGAGAGGTTGCCTTGCTCCTGCCGGACGGCCTCGGTGTAGCGCTGGATGCCCGCGAGCCAGTAATCACGCTGATCGGGGCGGATCTGAACCTTGAGGACGATGAAGATCATGGATTGGTCCCTTCGGCTAGGGCGTTCGGCAATGTACGGGCGCAATCAGGCAGTCACCGATCGTGACCTCGTGATGCTACCGAAAGCGGGTCGGCGAGACGACCACCGTGGCTCCGGCTGGTGGCGGCCCTCCCGTGGCTCGGTGGCGCCCGTTGCCAAGTGCGTGTATCCTCAACCAAGTGGTTGGTGGAGTCAGAGTGCGACGGGACGAGCTCGTGGAGGCGGCGTTTCGTAGGGTCGCTCAGTCAGGGTTCGAGGGCTTGCGGCTGCGGCAGGTCGCCGACGACGTCGGCATCGACCATTCGACCCTGCATTACCACGTCGCGACCAAGCAGGACCTGATCGTCGGTGTCGCGGAGTACACGACGCGCCAGTTCTGGTCGACCCTCCCCGCCGGGCCGGACCCGGCAAGCCAGCTGCGCGGCCACCTTGAGGCATTGCGACGGCTGATGGTGGAGCGGCCGGAGCTGTTCACGGTTACCGCCGAGCTCGACCTGCGCGCGCGCCGTGACCCGGCGGTCCGAGTGGCGATGGACGAGTACGAGTCCGGGTGGCGAGCCGCCCTGATCGAGGTGCTCTCCCGAGGAGCGCAGGGCCAGGCGTGGGCTCCCGAGGTCCGCCCCCAGATCGCCGCCGAAACCCTGATCGCCGCCGTCAAAGGCGTGCGGTTGGTGCCTGACCGTGCGGGCGAGGTCTTTGCCCAACTCGAGGCGCTCCTCCTCCGGGGCGTCAGCGAGCCGACCCAGGACAGGAGCGCATCATGACCGTGACCGAACCCCTGAGCGTGATCGTCATCGGCGGCGGCATCGGCGGGCTGTGCCTGGCCCAGGGACTACGCCAGGCCGGCGTCGCCGTCGAGGTCTACGAACGCGACCGCGCCCCGGGCAGCCGCTGGGAGGGCTACCGCATCCACGTGAACCCGGCCGGTGCCCGGTCGCTGCGGGCGTGCCTGCCCGACCCGCTCTGGGAGGCGTTCCTCGCCACCTCCGGGTTCCTCACCGAGCAGCTCGACGAGCTCGTGGTCGTCGAGGAGTCGATCATGTACCCGCGTGGGGTGGCCGACCCGGCTGAGGGCCACTATGCGGTTGGTGAGCATGCGCGCGCGGCAGCGTGCCCATGCCGGGTGGCTGACCCGGCTGAGGGCCACTATGGTCGACCGGGGCACGCTGCGCCGGTTGCTTCTCGCCGGCCTGGACGAGGTGGTGCACTTCGGTGCCGAGTTCGTCCGCTACGAGCACACCGGCGATGGCCGGGTCGCGGCGGTGTTCGCCGACGGGCGGCGCGCCGTCGGCGGCGTGCTGGTTGGCGCCGACGGCGCATCCTCACGAGTGCGCCGGCAGTACCTGCCGCATGCTGGGCACGTCCACGCCGGCGTCGGCGGGGTCGCGCATAAGCTGTTCCTGACTGACGAGACTCGCGGGTGGGTGCCGCGGCGGCTGCAGACCGGCATGAACGCGATCATGGTCGATGCGCCGGTGTCGCTGTTCACTTCGGTGTACGAGCCGCCGCCCGGAGCGCGCACGGCGCTCGAACGTGTGACCGGCGCTCCGGCGGAGGCCGCCGACACGCCCTACGTGCTCTGCGCACTCAACGCCGACCCCGCCGTGCTCCCCGAGGACCTCACCACCCTCGATGGCGACGCGCTGCGGCGCACGGTCGACGACCTCGTCGCCGGCTGGCACCCCGACCTGCGGCGGCTGCTCGCGGAGTCCGACGCGGCCAGTCGCAACGCGATCGAGTTCACCGCCTCCGTCGAGGTCGCGCCGTGGGAGAGCTCGAACGTCACCGTGCTCGGCGACGCGATCCACACCATGCCCCCGCTCGGCGGCCTCGGGGGGAACACCGCAATGCGCGACGCCCGCCTGCTCGGCCAGATGCTGACCTTGGCCGATCGCGGCGAGCGGGACGTGCGTGACGCGGTCCGGGAGTACGAGGACGATATGCGTGAGTACGGCTACGCCGCGATCCGGGACGCGCTCGCCAGCAGGGACCAGATGCTGTCCACCGGCGCGGTCGGCGAGTTCACCGCCCGGGCGTGGTTTCGCCTCTGCCGCGCGGTGCCCGCCCTGCGCCGGCGCACCTTCAGCGGCTGGGACGGCGAGGCGGAGCCCCGCCCATGGGAACGCTCTGGCGCGGCGGCCTGAGCTGCGCAATCACGAGTAGACGCAGACACAGTGGAAATCTCCCGGTGGCGCCCGCGCCTTAGCCGGGCGAGGGAGTGCCGGCGTCGGTGGTCACGCGCAACGTGGTCAGCTCGTTCCAGGCGGCCATGGCGCAGGTGATGATGGCTTCGAGCGGCTCACGTGAGGGGCTGTCTCGGGCCTGGAGAGAGAGGCCTTCCAACACGGTGTAGTAGAAGGCGGCGAGCGCGGCCGTGTCGGTGCCGGCTGGCAGATCGCCCTCCACGACACCGCGCTCCAACCGGCGGTGCAGCGCGTCACGCGCGTCGCGCCGGCATTCAGCGAGATGGTCGCGCACGCGGGAGTTCGCTGGGGTGCAGGTCGTCGCGGCGAGCACGATCATGCAACCGCTCGGCTTGTCAGGGTTCGCGTAGAGATCGGCGTTGTTGCGGAGCATCGCCTCGACGGCGTCGCGCGCCGTCGGCTCATCGCGCAACGCGGAGCTCGTGACCGAGCCCTCGGTAGCGTCATAGAGGGCCACGGCCTCGCGGAAAAGCGCCTCCTTGCAGCCGAAGGCGGCGTAAAGGCTCGGGGAGTTGATCCCCATCGCCGCCGTGAGCTCACTGAGCGACGCGCCCTCGTAGCCGCGCTCCCAGAACACCTCCATCGCCCGCCGCAAGGCAGCGGCCCGGTCGAAGCTGCGCGGCCGGCCTCGCTGGGCCACCACTCGATCCTTTCTGTAGCGATCCCTAAATATATCCTTGACTTCGAATGGCCGGCGCGAACATGATTTCTGTATCGACTGGTATGGAAAGGGGCCGGACGTGGTGGAGCTCGTGGGCAAGGTCGCGCTGGTGACCGGAGGCAGCCGCGGGATCGGCGCCGCGATCGCTACCCGCTTGGCGGACGAGGGAGCCGATGTGGCGCTCACCTACCGAAGTGCCGCGGGCAAGGCGCACGGTGTCGTGGACGAGATCAAGAGGGCGGGCCGGCGAGCGCTTGCGATCGCGGCCGACAGTGCCGATCCGAAGGCGGTCGTCGATGCTGTCGAGCAGGCGGCGGCCGAGCTCGGTGGGCTCGACATTCTGGTGAACAACGCCGGCATCTTCCCCTATGGGCCTCTAGAGGATGTGACGCTCGAGGAGATCGACCAGACACTGGCGGTCCATGTGCGGGCCGTCTTCGTCGCGATCCAGGCGGCGGTGCCGCACATGCGCTCTGGCGGGCGCATCATCAGCATCGGGAGCTGCCTCGCTGAGCGGGTGCCGACGCCCGGGGTCACCCTCTACTCGATGAGCAAGTCGGCGCTCATCGGGTTGACCAAGGGCGTCGCCCGCGATCTCGGAGAGCGCGGGATCACCGCCAACCTGGTTCAGGTGGGCCCCATCGACACGGACATGAACCCGGCCGACGGCCCAGGAGCGGACGAGCAGCGCAGCCTCACCGCCATCGGCCGGTACGGCACCGGTCAGGACATCGCCGCCATGGTCGCTCATCTTGCCGGAGAGGGTGGCCGCTACATCACCGGTGCCTCGATCGCCGTCGATGGCGGCTACGCGGCCTGACGGTTCCGCCTCGACCTACCCTGGCGACACCCTTAGCCTCGGGACATGAATAACATGGTGGTTTGCTATGGTTCGGGCAGATCGTTAGCAGTAGGCGGTAACCGATGCCCTGCGGCTCCCTGGAACGCACCCCCGCTCATCTTGGTCGGTCGGCCTAAGTGGCCCCATCCGTAAATCCGTTGGTATTCGGACGGCCATCCCACGCCCGGCGCTCGCGGCGTTGCGCCTCGCTTACATATGAGCCTTGCGGATATGCGCACTCGGCGCGCCTTGCGAGCA
>JBOGED010000265.1:0-2526 GCA_050743625.1 Egibacteraceae bacterium
CCCCGGGATACAGGGGGTCGGGGGGAGTCCCCCCACAATAGAAGTCGACGGCACGCCGCCTCGTGACGCGGGGCATCTCGTCGTCGTCGGCGCCCGCCCGCGCCTCGCGGAAGACGGCGGTGTCTCACCGTTCGCCGTCGACCGGGGTGCCCTGGTAGACGCCGAGGCCTACCGGCCCGGCCCGCTGGCGGTCGAGGGCGCGCGGGACGCCTACCTGCGCTTCCGCTTCCCACCGGGAGGAAACCTGTCCACGTTGTTCTCGGATTTGGAGCGCACCGCCCGGGCCGCGCAGTTCGACCCAGGGTTCGGGGCAAACGCGGCACCCCCGTTCGAGCTGACCGTCTGGGACCACGACGCACGGCAATGGCTGCCGCTCGCGGTCGCGCTCCCGCCTGGCGGCCGGGCCGATCCCGGGCCGCTGCTCGACCCGCTCGGGACCCTCTACGTCCGGGCGTCGGGAGACCTCATCCCCTTCGACTTCTCCGCGCGTACCGTGTCGGGTATGGGGACGGTGCAATCATGAGCGCGATCCTCGTCCGCGGTCTCGTCCAGCGGTACGGGAAGTTCGTCGCGGTCGACCACCTCGACCTCGACGTTCCGGAGGGCGCGGTGTTCGGGCTGATCGGCCCGAATGGGGCGGGTAAGACCACGACGATGCTTTGCCTCGCGACGCTGCTCAAGCCCAACGAGGGCACGATCACGGTGTTCGGCTTCGATCCCGTGACCCAGCCACGCCAGGTCCGTCGAGCCGTGGGGTGGATGCCCGACTTCTTCGGGCTGTACGACGGGTTGACCTGCGCCGAGTACCTTGACTTCTTCGCCGCCGCCTACGGCCTTGGGCCAGCGGCGCGCAAGCGGCGGGTCGGCGACCTGCTCGAGCTTGTCGAGCTGGCGCACAAGCGTGACGTCGACGTCGCAGGGCTCTCGCGTGGCATGCAGCAGCGCCTGGGGCTCGCGCGGACACTCGTCCACGATCCGGCGTTGCTGATCCTCGACGAGCCCGCCAGCGGCCTCGACCCTCGCGCCCGCATCGACCTGCGCGAGATCCTCCTCGAGCTGGGGCGCCAGGGCAAGACGATCCTCATCAGCTCGCACATCCTGTCCGAGCTCGCCGAGCTGTGCGACCGCGTCGGCATCATCGAGGCGGGGCGGATGCTCGCCCAAGGCACTCCCGACGAGATCCGCGCGGCGGGCAGGGCATCGGCGGCGGTCGTCGTGAAGGTGCTTGGTGGATCCGACGCGCTCGCGCTCGCCGCCCGCGTCGCGGCCTCCGCGGGAGCGCAGCGCGTGGGGATCGAGGAGGGCGTCCTCCACGCGGAGGTCACAGATGGCGACGAAGCCGCCGCCGACCTTCTTGCCGCGCTCGTGGCCGCCGGGGTTCGAGTCGCGGATTACCGGGAACAACAGGGCGGCTTGGAGCGACTTTTCCTTCAGGTGACGCAAGCAGAGGGGGTGGCTCGGTGATGGCCGTCAACCCAGTGCTCCGGCGCGAGCTGGTGGAGCGGTGGCGTGGCCGCCGGGCGAGCGTCACGTTGACCGCCTACCTCACCGTGCTCGGGCTCTTGCTGTACGGGTTGTACCAGTTGGGTAGGGCAGGGTTGGCGGCGCAGTTCGGGTTTGGGGGCATCGACAGCGGTGCGGCCGGTCCCGTCCTCGGGCGTTTCCTGCTTGAGGGGATGCTCTTCTTCGTGCTGCTCCTGATCCTGTTCGTCGCGCCGGGGTACGCGGCCGGCCAGCTGTCCGGCGAGCGCGAGCGGCGCACGCTGCCGCTCCTGCAGGTCACCTTGCTCCGGCCGTGGCAGATCGTCGTCGGCAAGCTCGGCGCGTCGCTCGCGTGGCTGACGCTGCTCCTCGTCGCCGCGCTGCCGCTGGGCGCGACCTCCTTCTTCCTTGGCGGGGTCACACTCGGAGACCTGCTGCGGGGCACGGGCATGATTCTCGGGGTCGCGGTCGGTGTCACGGCGATGGGTATCGGGATCTCGTCCCTGGTCAAGCGCACAGTCGCCGCCGTCGTGTTGACGTACGGGATGGTGCTCGCGCTGGTGGCGGGCACGGGGTTCGCGGCGCTGGTCGAGATTGCGACCAGGCGGCCGAGCACGCAGCTCGTGACCGCGCCCCAGACTCCGATCGCGCTCTACGCGAACCCGTTCCTTGGGCTCGCCGACGCGGTGCGCGCGGACTCCTTCAGCTTCGCTATGGGGTTGCCGTCGCCGCTCGGTCTGTTCGCCGAGGCGCTCCCCAACACCGGCTGGCGGGCATTCCGGCCGCTCCCGTTGGCGGGGGATGTCGTCCTGGAGGGCGCACCCGACGCGCCTCCCGGTCGGGCGCTCATCTGGTTGAGGGTGCTCGGTGTCCATACCGCACTGGGGTTGGCCGGCCTCGCTGTCGCGACTCGTCGCATCCGTACGGGAACGCGACCGCCGCGCCGCCGCGGACGCGTTCGCCCGAGGGGTGCTGACGCGACCGCCGAGGCCGCCGCCGCGTGAGCGCCCTCGACGCGCTCGTCGCCCGAGCCCGCCACCGCAT
>JBOGED010000266.1:0-11525 GCA_050743625.1 Egibacteraceae bacterium
ATTCGGACGGCCATCCCACGCCCGGCGCTCGCGGCGTTGCGCCTCACTTACATATGAGCCTTGCGGATATGCGCACTCGGCGCGCCTTGCGAGCGGGGCGCAGTGCCGCCCTCGATACATAACGATATTTCCATCAGGGACCACTAAAGGCGGGGAGGCGCGATGCTTCGCTGGATCGTAGGTTCAAGCCTCAAGTTCCGTTACCTGGTCGTGGCCCTGACGGCGGGCATGATGTTCTTCGGGGTCGGGGCGCTGGCGGATACCAAGATCGATGTCTTCCCCGAGTTCGCCCCGCCACGCGTCGAGATCCAGACTCCCTCGCTCGGGCTCTCGGCGTCCGAGGTCGAGCAGCTCGTCACCGTGCCGCTCGAGCAGACGCTCAACGGGATCCCCGGGGTCGACACCATCCGTTCCCGCTCGGTCGAGCAGTTGTCGTCGATCGAGCTGATCTTCACGCGTGGGACCGACCTGCTCACCGCGCGCCAGCTGGTGGCGGAGCGCCTCACCGCGATCACTCCGACCCTGCCGACCTGGTCCAGCCCTCCGTTCATGATCCAGCCGCTGTCGGCCACCAGCCGCGTCTTGAAGATCGGGCTCACGTCGACCGACCCCGACCTGGATCTCATGGACCTGTCGATGACGGCCTATTGGAAGATCCGTGCGCGCCTGCTCCGGGTTCCCGGCGTCGCGAACGTCCCCATCTGGGGCGAGCGCCTGGAGATGCTGCAGGTGCAGGTCGACCCCAACCGCCTTCGCGAGCGCGACGTCACCCTCGAGCAGGTCATGACCGTGACGGCGGACGCTCTCGAGGCCGGACTGCCCCAATACTCGTCGGGGCACTTCATCGGCAGGGGAGGGTGGATCGAGACCGGCGATCAGCGGATCGGCATCCGGCACGTCCTGCCGATCGTGAGCGCTGGGGACCTCGCGCAGGTGCCGATCACCAACGGCCGGGGCGAAACGCTGCGTCTCTCGGACGTCGCCGACCTGGTCAGGGACCATCAGCCGCTGGCCGGCGACGCCGTCATCAACGACGGTCCCGGCCTCATGCTGATCGTCGAGAAGCTGCCATGGGCCAACGCCCTGGACGTGACCCGGGGAGTGGAGGAGGCGCTCGCCGAGCTGAAGCCCGGCCTTCCGGGGATCGAGATCGACTCCACGATCTTCCGGCCGGCCACCTTCATCGAGGACTCGATCGACAACCTCAGCACGGCCATCCTCGTCGGCGCGCTCCTGATGATCCTGATGCTCGGCGCCTTCCTCTACGAGTGGCGGACCGCGCTGATCAGCGTCGTGGCGATCCCGCTGTCGCTGATCGCTGGCGGGCTGGTGCTCGACGCGCGCGGGGCGACGATCAACACGATGATCCTCGCCGGGTTCGTGATCGCGCTCGGCGACATCGTCGACGACGCGATCATCGACATCGAGAACGTCGTGAGGCGGCTGCGGCAGCACCGCGAGCAGCGCAGCACTGCCTCGACCGCCAGGGTCATCCTGGAAGCCTCGCTAGAGGTTCGCAGCGCCATCGTCTATGCGACGCTGATCGAGGTCGCCGCCGTCGCGCCGATCTTCATGCTCCAAGGGCTGTCCGGGTCGTTCTTCCGGCCGCTCGCGACCTCGTACGCGTTGGCGCTGCTCGCGTCGATGGTCGTCGCGCTGACGGTCACGCCGGCCATGAGCCTGATCTTCTTCCGCAACGCCAAGTCCCTGCGGCACCGCGAGTCGCCACTCGTCGCCCCGCTCCAGCGGGGCTACTCCTGGCTCCTCTCGCGGATCGTCAACCGGCCCCGCAGGGCGTATGTCGCGGTCGGGGCCACGACCATGATGGGGCTGGCGGCACTGCCGCTCCTTGGGCAGTCGCTGCTCCCGTCGTTCAAGGAACGCGACTTCCTGATGCACTGGCTGACCAAGCCCGGCACCGGGCATCTCGAGATGGTCAGGACCACCGAGCGGGTCAACCGCGAGCTCCTGTCGATCCCAGGCGTCCGGAACGCGGGGTCGCACATCGGGCAGGCGCTGCTGATGGACGAGGTGGTCGGCATCGACTTCGGAGAGAACTGGGTCAGCGTCGACCCATCCGTCGACTACGACCAGACGGTGACGCGCATCCAAGAGGTCGTCGACGGCTACCCGGGGATCTATCGCGACGTGCTGACCTACCTGAAGGAGCGGATCAGGGAGGTCTTAACGGGCTCAAGCGAGGCGATCACCCTCCGCATCTACGGGCAGGACCTGGACCTGTTGCGGGCGAAGGCGGAGGAGGTCAACGACATCCTCGCCGGCATCCCCGGTGTCGTCGAGAACCACGTCGAGCTGCAAGAGAGCGTGCCGCAGGTGCAGGTGGAGGTCGACCTCGCCGCCGCGCAACAGTACGGCCTGAAACCTGGCGACGTCCGGCGGGCGGCCGCGTACCTGATCGCGGGCGAGGAGGCCGGCGACATCTTCCGTGGCGGGCGGGCCTACGACGTGCAGGTCTGGAGCACGCCCGAGACGCGCGAGAACCTGACCGACGTCCAGAACCTGCTGCTCGACACCCCCAGCGGTCAACACGTGCTGCTGAAGGACGTCGCGGACGTGCGCATCGTGCCGACGCCGAACGTGATCCACCACGAGGGTCTGTTCCGCAACATCGACGTCGGCGCGAACGTCGACGGGTCGCGCGACCTCGGGTCCGTCGTCGCCGATCTCGAGCAGGGTCTCGCGCGGATCGAGTGGCCATCGGAGTTTCGCGCGGAGCTGCTCGGGGAGTTCACGGAACGGCAGGCTGCGCAGACACGCCTGCTGGTCTTCTCGATCGCCGCGGCGATCGGGATCCTCCTGCTCCTCCAGGCGTCGTTCGGCAGCTGGCGCTTGGCCACCCTCACCTTCCTCACCCTGCCGGTCGCCTTGGTCGGCGGCGTGCTCGCCGCGTACCTCGGCGGCGGTGTCATCTCACTCGGCTCGCTCGTCGGCTTTCTCACCGTCCTGGGGATCGTCGCGCGCAACGGCATCATGCTGGTCAGCCACTACCAGCATCTCGAGCGGTTCGAGGGCATGGCGTTCGGCCCCGAGCTGGTCCTTCGCGGGGCGCGCGAACGGGTGGTGCCGATCATGATGACCGTCCTCACGACGGGGCTCGCGCTCGTGCCCTTGATCGTCGCGGGACAGATCCCGGGCCACGAGATCGAGCACCCCATGGCCGTCGTCATCCTGGGTGGTCTCGTCACGGCGACCCTGCTCAACCTGTTCGTCGTCCCCTCTCTCTACCTCCGCTTCGGGAAGAGCCGGCCCGCCGCCTAGTTCCCGAACAGGGATTTCGGGGCGTATCTGCCCCTAAATCCCTGTTCAGGGAAGGCGTCATGCTAGGCGGAGGGTGTGCGGGCCAGCCTCTCGTGGAGGAATCGCGGCGCCGACTCCGCTCCCGCGCCGGCCAGCGCGAACGCCCGGTTGACCCTCGCGGTCTGCCTGCCCGGCGCAAAGACGCCCTTGGACACCGTGAGCCAGGGCTCGTAGCGGCACCCTTCGGGCGTCACACGCAGGCGGCTCACCGCCATATCGGTAAGGTCCTCGGTCAGGTACCAGTACGACGCGCCTTGTGCGAGCTCCGCCGCGACCTCGACCTGTTCGTACGGCTTGGGATCCGGCGGATCTCGCAAGACCTCGACCCACCTCCCGCCGAGGTCGTAGAGCTCCGGGCCGTGCTCCAGGGTGGCGGTATACGTCCCAAGCGCAATCCATACCATTTGCGAGTTCCTGTAGAGGCGAGCGGCCGGGCAGGCTCGACGATACGAGACCGTCGCTGAAAACCCGCTGAGAGCGGTCGCTGAGCGGCGCATTCCCCTACCGGCATGCGCCACTCAGATTTCGCCGTGACGCGCGAGAACGACAGTGTTCGGTGTGCGGGAGCGATAGTGATAGCTGTGCGAGAACGACACTTGTCGCTGTGCAAAAACGATAGTCTGAGGTCTCATGAGATACCTCCCCAGACTGGTCGACCCGTTACTCGAGGAGTTGGCGACTGGACTGCCCGCGGTGCTCGTGGTGGGTCCACGCGCCTGTGGCAAGACGACCACGGCTCGGCGGCTCGCGAGTGACATCCTGCGGCTCGACCGACCGGCGGACGCCGAGGTCGTACGGGCGGATCCTGACCTGGCGTTACGAGTGCGCGCCACCCCCTTGCTTATCGATGAATGGCAACTGGTGCCCGAAGTGCTCGGGGCGGTAAAGCGCGCGATCGACGACGATCCTCGCCCCGCCCGTTTCCTCATCACCGGCTCGTCGCAGGCTGACCTGACCGCCGCGGGATGGCCCGCGACGGGACGTGCCGTGCGGCTGGCGATGTGGGGACTGTCCCAGCGTGAGCTTGCCGGCGACTCGCGGGCGTCGTCTCTCCTCGACCGGATCGCCGACCACTCTGCCGCCGCCCTGCGAGTTCCACCCCAGCCGCCTGACCTCGCCGGCTATACCGACGCGGCGTTACGCGGCGGCTTTCCCGAGGCGGCGCTTCAGCCCGACGTACGGCTACGGCGGCGATGGCTGACCAGCTACGCCGATGAGATCGTCGCGCGCGACGGGGCACTCGCCGACGGGGGCCGAGATCCGGTCCGGCTGCGCCGGTATCTGCAGGCGTGCGCCGCCAATACCGCGGGAGTGCCTGAGCACAAGACGCTTTACGAGGCCGCGCAGATCAACCGCCTCACAGCCGTCGGCTACGATCGGCTCCTCGCGGCACTCCTCATCGTGGACCTTCTGCCCGCCTGGAGCACGAACCGCCTCGCCCGCCTGGGCAGCGCACCGAAACGTCACCTCGTGGAGCCCGCGCTACTCGGGCCGTTACTCGGCGTCGACGCGACGGGTGTCCTCCGCGATCCAGACCTTCTCGGCCGGCTGCTGGACAGCTTCGTCCTCGCCCAGCTTCGACCAGAGCTGACCGTGTCGGAGCGCGCACCGCGTCTCTATCACCTGCGGCAACGCGACGGCAGGCACGAGATCGACCTCATCATCGAGTTCGCGGACGGCAAGATCATCGGGATCGAGGTGAAAGCGGCGGCCAGCGTTACTCGCTCCGACGCCCGCCATCTGATGTGGCTCCGCGACCAGCTCGGCGAGCGTCTGGTATGCGGCCTCGTGCTCCACGCGGGACCACACATCTATCCCTTGGACGACAAGATCCACGCCGCTCCAATCTGCTCATTGTGGACCTCGTGACCCGCGAGCCGGCGCCGTCACTCGGCCTTGGTCTTGCCCTTTGCCTTCTGGGCGCGCTTCCATTCGCGGACGCGTTGGAAGGCCTCGGGGGAGTCGATGTCGGCGACGGAGCGGGGTTCGGGGTCGGCGAAGGGGCCGGCGGCGTCCTCCCAGCCGGGCGGGCGTACATCGAGGCGCTTGGCGAGTAGGGCGATGAAGATCTGCGCCTTCTCGTGGCCGTAGCCGGGCAGCGCGGTGACCCGGGTGAGCAGCTCCTGCCCGGTCGTCGCGTCCTTCCACACGCGCGCGGGGAGACCGTCGTACCGCTCGACGAGGTGCTGGCACAGCGCGTGCACGCGCTTGGCCATGGCGCCGGGGTAGCGGTGGAGCGCGGGCTTCTGCCTGAACACGGCCTCGAGGACGCCGGGGTCCATACCCGCGATCGCGGCGGCGTCCAGGCCGCCGAGGCGCTCTTGTAGCCGGTAGGGGCCCTTGAACGCCCACTCCATGGGCACCTGCTGGTCGAGCAGCATGCCGATGACGAGCGCGAGAGGGTCCCGGGTGAGCAGCTCGTCCGCGGCGGGGTCACCGGTCAAAGGGATCATGCGCGGCAGCCTAACGCGCGCGGGCATCTCAATGCACTAAACCGACTGGTCGGTATAGTATGAGCCGTGGCCAAGCGCGTCTATCCCAGCGCCCGCTCGAGGATCCTCGACGCGGCTGAGCGGGTGATCCTGCGCGAGGGGATCGGTCGCCTAAGCGTCGAGGCGGTCGCCGCCGAGGCCCAGGTCAGCAAGGGCGGGTTCTTCTACCACTTCAAGAGCAAGGACGACCTGCTCGCGGCCCTGGTCACCCGACTTGCCGAAACCGTCGCGGCTGGCATGGCCGCCACCGCGGAGGGCGACCCCGAGCCGCGCGGCCGTCTGCTCCGCGCCTACGTGCGCTACGCCCTGGGCGCTGGGGAGGACCTGGCGCGGCGTGAACGGCTGCGCGCGCTGGCCTTGGCCTTGATCGCGGCCTCCGCCGAGAGCCCGGGCGTCGTCGCCAGCGCCAAAGAGGCCAATGCCGAAACCTTCGCGGCCGCGGCGGCGGACGGCGTCCCGATCGCGCAGGTGCTTGTCGTGCACCTCGCGCTCGACGGGCTCTGGCTCGGTGAGGGGCTCGGCACCCTCGACCTGCCCGCGGACTGGCGCGACGCGCTCGCGGGCCTGCTCGTCGAGCTGACACGAAGGGATATCCGTAATGAGCGAGGAGCGCGATTCCCATCCCGGAGGGATCAGCATGAGCACCACTGACGTCCTCGTCGTGGGGGCCGGCCCGACCGGGCTCACGCTCGCCTGCCAGCTGCGGCGCCTCGGGGTCGCCGTGCGGATCGTGGACCAGAACGCCGCGCCCTCGACGACGTCGAAAGCGATCGGGCTGCAGTACCGCGTCTCGGAGGTGCTCTCTTGGATGGGCGTCGCCGACCGCTTCTTCGCCGAGGGCGAGACGAGCGCCGCGGTCCACGTCTACACGACCGGCGGCCGGCGGCTGCTCACGCTCCGGTTGGACGGGATGGAGCACAAGGCCGGCCGCCAGGCCTTCGTGCCCCGCGCGATCATCCTGCCGCAACCCCAGACCGAGGCCATCCTCGAAGGGTTCTTGCGCGACCTCGGCGGGCACGTCGAGCGCCGCAAGACGTTCGTCGCCTTCGAGCAGGACCCGGAGCGGGTCATCTCCCGCGTCGCCGCCGCGGACGGCACGGAGCAGACCATCGCATCACGCTACCTCGTCAGCTGCGAGGGCGCGCACAGCCAGGGCCGCAAGCAGGCCGGGATCGGCTTCGCCGGCAAGGCGTACCCTCACGACTTCGTCATGGCCGACGTCGATCTCGACTGGGAGCGTAGCCGCGATGACGCGCACGCCTGGTTCCACTCGGATGGGATGCTCGCCGCGATGGCCCTGCCCGCCGGGAAGTGGCGGCTGTTCATCGACGTCGGCGCGACCGGCGAGGCGCTGCCCGAGGTCACGCTTGACCTGGTGCAGCGGTTGCTGGCGCGGCGGACCGGCGACGATGCGGTGCGTGCGAGCAACCCGACGTGGCTGTCGCGCTTTAAGATCTCCTCGCGGGTCGTGGACCGGTTCCGGCAAGGGCGGGTGTTCCTGGCGGGCGACGCGGCCCACCTGCACAGCCCGTCGGGCGGCCAGGGCATCACGACCGGGATGCAGGACGCCTACAACCTCGCGTGGAAGCTCGCCATGGTGCTCCGATCCGGAGCGCCGTCGGCGCTGCTCGACACCTACGAGGAAGAGCGCCTGCCGATCGCCCGGCAGGTGATCCGTACGACGGACCGCGTCACCGTCGTCGAGTTCTCGGGCGGCGCGCTTGGCCGCGTCTTTCGCGACCGGGTCGCGCTCCCGCTGCTCGCCACACCGACCGTTCAGCGTTGGCTGGTCACGAAGCTGTCCCAGCTGGACCAGAACTACCGGGGGTCCCGCCTCGCGCGCCACCACGACGCGTCGGGGCCGTTCGCGCGGGCCCGCGTGCGTGCCGGCGACCGCGCTCCCGACGTGGTCTTCCGCGATCCCCGCACTGGTGAGCGGACCTCGTTGTTCGATCATCTCCAGCAGGCGCGTTTCGTCGCGATCATCGGTGGCGATGACACCGCCCGGACGGCCGGTACGCTCGCGCGGTTGGGTGTCAACTGCCTCCACGTCGCGCCTCCGGACGGGCCGCCCGGCGACCGGCTGGTCGACGGCCACGGCGACCTCGGCCGGCTCTACGGTGCTCGCGGCACCTTCTGCTACCTCATCCGCCCCGACGGCTACGTCGGTCTGTTCACCCGCCCAATCGACGACCGCGCCATCGACGCCTACCTCAGGCTGCTCTGGCCCGCCCACGCCATCGCCGCTGGCCCCCCAACTTCGACTAGGGGCGATATGCGTCCCGAAGTCGAAGCTGGGGCGAAGCCCCGTTAGAGATCAACGAGCTGACCCGGCGCCTCGATTGCCACACGCTGACGTTCGGTCTGATGGCGGGGTGGTGAACGGGGAGAACCCGTATAGAAGGATCGCCGCTGCTTCGTCCCGGCGACTGGAGCGCATCGTTGCGGCGTGCGGGGTTCGGGGACGTGGAGATTCACGGTGTACCGGCATCGAAGGCGAGGATCAGCGCAATGCGTGATCGTGGCGACCCAGGATTCGCTGGCAGATAGTGAGTAAGATTTGTATGATGCTTGCTTATGGTAGTGACAATCTTAACTGGGGAATCGCTGCGGGACCGCAAGAAACTCGCGGCCATGAAGCGCGTGCAGTGGGAGGCTGTGCGCCGGTTCGTGGAGGTCGGCTTCGACAAGGTCACCGTCGAGGAGATCGCGGACGCCGCTGACGTGTCGGCCGTGAGTGTGTACCGGTGGTTCGGCACCAAGGATGGCATCGTCATATGGGACGAGTTCGACCCGCCCATCCTCGACACGGTGGCGGAGCGCCTCGCAACGGAGCCGCCGCTCGACGCGGTCCGCAACGCGCTCGTCGCGCTCCTCGACAGGGTGTACGACCGCGAGCGCTCGCTCGCGCTGGAGCGTGTCCGCCTCATCTTCAAGGAGCCGACCTTGCGCGCGGCTTCGGAGCGCAACATGCGTGCCCTGCGCAGGGCGCTGGAGCGCCAGTTCTGTGAGCGCGCTGGCATGACCGAGCTGCACGCCCGGGTTACCGCCGGGGTCGCGGTCGGGTTGCTGGAGATCGGGATAGAGCGGTGGCAGCTCGAGGACGGCCGGCGCCAGCTTGGCGTGCTGATCACCGAGGCCTTCGAAGCGCTCGCCGCGGCTACGCGGAGCAGCCGCCCTGTGCCTACTGTGGGATTGTCGTGACCGGCGTGATTGAGGTCCACGACCTGTGCTACACGTATCCACAAGCGAGCCGGGCGGCCGTCGATCACATGAGCTTCACCGTGGCTGAGGGCGAGATTTTCGGATTCCTCGGTCCGAGTGGCGCGGGGAAGACGACGACGCAACAGATCATCATCGGGCTGCTGCGCGAGTGGCAGGGCAGCGTGCGGCTGTTCGGTACCGACATCCCCGAGTTGGGCCGTCAGCGTTACGACCGCCTCGGCGTCAGCTTCGAGTTGCCGGTCGGCTACGCCAAGCTGACCGTCCGGGAGGACCTGACCCACTTCGCGCATCTGCACGGCTCACAACCGCGCGACATCGACGAGTTGCTCGGTGCGCTCGGGCTCGCAGAGGCTGCGGACGGCGCCGTCGGATCGCTGTCGAAGGGCATGCGGATCCGCCTCAACCTTGCCCGGGCGCTCGTCCACCAGCCGGAGTTGCTATTCCTCGACGAGCCGACCAGCGGGCTGGATCCCGTCACCGCACGGAGCATCCGTCAGGTCATCGCGGCGGAGCGCGACCGTGGAGCCACTATCTTCCTTACCACCCACGACATGGTCACTGCCGACGCACTGTGCGACCGCGTCGCGTTCGTGGTCGACGGCCGCATCGCCGCCTGCGACGACCCGCGTGCGCTCAAGTTGTCGATCGGCGCGCGTAAGCTGCGCATCGAGTACCGGATGAATGGGGATCTGGCCACAGCCACGTTCCCGCTGGGCGAAGCCAGTGGGCAGCTCGTCCATCTCCTCGGCTCGCAGATGGTCGAGACCGTCCACACTACCGAGGCCAGCCTCGACGATGTCTTTGTCTCCGTCACCGGCCGCCAGCTATGAGCGCCGAGGCCCCAGCCGTGAGCACGCTCGCCATGCGACGGCTCGACGTTCTTGTTCGGGCAGAGCTGCGACTTCTGTGGAAGTTCCGCGTTCCCGTCGCGGTCGCAGCGGTCACGGCGCTGTGGGTGGTCGTCCTCCGGCTTGTGCCGCCCGATCTCCGGTCGGCGCTGGTTCCGGTAGCGCTCCTGATCGACATCGCGGCGCTCGGGTTCTTGTTCCTGCCGGCGCTCCTGGTGCTCGAGCGCGCCAATGGGGTCGAGGCGGCGCTGCGGGTCACGCCCGTGCGGATCGGCGAGCGTTTGGGGGCACGCGTCGGCGTAGCGACGACCTTCTCGCTGCTCGCCGGGCTGATCATCGCGACTGCGGCGGGTGTTGACCGAGTCCCAGTGGTCCTGCTCGGGGTGGTCACGACAAGCGTGCTGTTCGGCCTGATCGCCGTCGTCCTCATTGGCCACTCCACCGATCTGACGTCGCTCGTGGTGCGCGCTCCGTTGGCGGTAGCTCCGCTGCTCGTCCCGGCCGTCTTGCGCTTGGCCGGTGCCGTGGACAGCCCACTGCTGGCGCTGTCGCCGGTCACCAGTGCCGTGGACCTGCTCCGCGGTCGCCTGTCACCGATCGGACTGGTGTGGCAGGTTGCCTGGATCGCGACCGCCGCGGCGCTCGCGACACATAACGCGGCCCCGTCGGCGGCGGGCGTTCGCCGCCGCAGGAGACGTCCGCCGGGCGGCGGTCTCAGGCACCCAGGAAGGTACACGCACCGGATGGCGATCAGATCGTACCTGAGGGTAGATCGCGCCGCGCTCGTACGGGATGCCCTACCGCTCATGCTCGTTGGCGGCGTCGCCGTGGTCGCGGTCGTCGCGCGCATCATCGGCTCGGTCGGCGTCGCCTGGGCGGATCGTCGCTACGGCATCGACCTCGTGCCACACTTGCCGTTGGTGTGGGCGCTCCTGCTGGTCATCCACACGCCAGTCATGTTCGGCACGATCACGGGGCTACTGCTTCTCGAGGAGCGCGACGCGAACCTGCTGGGGGCGCTGGCGACAACGAGGGCGTCCTTGCCGACGCTCATCGCCTACCGCCTGGGCGCGACGGCGCTGGTGACGGCGGTCGTGCTCATGGTGGTACTGCCGGTCGCCAACGTGATCCACCCCGCCGGACCCGTCGGAACGGCGGCGGTGGTGGTGGCAGCGGTCGCGCTGAGCCTGGTGCCCGCCCTCCTGATGGCGGCCTTCGCGACGAACCGGGTAGAGGGTGTTGGGGTGATGAAGGTGATTGGTCTTCCGCTCTACTTGCCGCTGCTGACCTGGTTCCTCGATGGCGACGTACGGTGGCTGTTCGCCCCGCTGCCGTCGTGGTGGGTGGCGAGGACGCTGTGGACGCCCGACCCGGCTGGCGCGCTCGCCTTCGCCGCAGGCGCGGTCGTCCTGTCCTCACTGGTGGCGGCACCGCTGTGCAAACGGCTGCTCGGCACCGTGCGCACCTGACTCTTAGCGGCCCACGGCTGGCCGTAAGCCGTCGTCATCTTGGGCGGGCCTCGTCACCGCGACGTTGCTCAACCTGTTCGTCGTCCCCTCCCTCTACCTCCGCTTTGGGAGGAGTGCGCGCGCTGGTTCCCGAACAGGGATTTCGGGGCGTATCTGCCCCTAAATCCCTGTTC
>JBOGED010000267.1:0-3217 GCA_050743625.1 Egibacteraceae bacterium
GCCTGGGGAGACACCGCATCAATTATCGCATCATGTCAGGAGGTCTGATGGTATTCCGTTGCCCCGGCAGCCGGTTGGTATCTGGTTCGTTTGGGACTGCCGGCCAGCGAAGCTTCTCTGCGAGAAGAAGCAGATTCTCCCGCTAGGGCAGCTCGGGCTTTGGGCATATGCTTGATTGGTAAGGCTCCGGTGCTAAGGGATTACCGCAGTGATGACGGCGGCGAACATGGTCATGAGTATGACCCACAACCGTCCCTTGAAAAGGTGAGTGGCGGACATTTGATGGCTCCTCTTCTGTGAAATATGCGAGCATGAAGGAACAGGCGAGAAGCTCGTAGGCTCTCTCGGATACGTGCACCTTGCCGACCTGTGCTTCGATAACCGGCAGCCTGCCCCCTCTATGCCACCACAGTGACCTGAGCGGCTTGACGTTTGCGTGATGGCTGCTGGATCTTGTGCTGCTTGCCGTCATTCGGCATCAATCGGCGACGTCGCCTACGTCGGCCACCGCACCAGCGGATGGAGATCTCCCTGCGCGAAAGGGCGCGGCGCGAGACGCGCTGGCAGCGGGTGTGATCCAATGGTGGTTGGCGACCATTGGAAAGGGGTCGACGTGAGCGCGACGCCACAGCCGGCTGGTATCTCGCTGCCGATCACCGAGGGGGCGACGGCGATTCCGGAGCGGGCGGTGTTCGAGACGCTTGCCCGGCGGGACGACGTTCCCGGCGCGTTGGGGGTGCGGGAGGTGAAGCTGTTGATGCTGGGCGTGGATGGGGACGCGCTGCGGCTGTACTTCCTCAACACCATGCGGTACGTGTATCACTACGACTTCGCCGTGGAGGCGCTCGGCCTTACCCTCTCGCTCGGCGAGTTCAACCGGCAGACGTACTTCCGGGATGCGCGCCGCAACCTGGCGGGGACCGTCCTGGCGCACGACCGTTTCGAGGATGATGAGGGCACTCCAAGGCCTGTACGCCTTGGAGTTCTGGCCGACGGATCCCGTGAAGGCCAATCACGTGGGGATCGCGTTTAGGGCGGTGACCCAGGCGATGCCCTTCGCCGCCGGCCGGATTGCCTACCACCCGGCGGGTGACACGCAAGAGGCGCTGTACGCCGCCGAAGAGGCGGCGCTGCGGGAGCTGGGCGTGCGCGTGGTCCTCAGCGAGGAGCTGTTCGGCGACATCTCCTATAGCCCGCTGAACCTTGGAGAGGGGTTCGGCATGCTGCGCCTGGTCGACGGGCGCGAGCCTGGGGCACGGCCGCCCAGCGGCCGGGACGTGGTGATCTTCAGGGCGCTGCCCAACGACCTCGCCCGAGTCGGGGGAGTGATCAGCGAGGCCCCCCAAACTCCCTTGTCGCACGTCAACCTGAAAGCGCGCCAGAACGACACGCCCAACGCGTACGTCAAGGAGGCGTCGCGGCACCCGCGCATCGTGCCGCTGTTGGACCAGCTCGTGCGCTACACGGTCAGCGCGGACGACTTCGCGCTGGCCCCCGCGACGCCCCAAGAGGCCGAGGCCTTCTTCGAGCAGATGCGACCCCCTACGGCCCAGCGGCCACCCCGGGACCTCACCCAGACCGCGATCGTCGACCTGGACGAGCTGGCGCACGCGAACAGCAGCTCTTACGGGGCGAAGACCGCGAACATGGCTGAGTTGTTGAACATCCTCGACCGTGGCACGGTGCCCGACGGCTATGGCATCCCGTTCTTCTTCTATGACTATTTCATGAGCGAGAGCTGCCTCTACGACGAGGCGGCCGCGATGATCTGTGGGGAGTCGTTCGTCTTGGACCCCGCGGAGCGTGACCGGTCCCTGCGAGCGTTCCGGCGGCGGTTGCGCGATGCACCGGTTCCCGAGCCGATGAACGCGCAGTTGTGCGAGCTACAGGCGAGGTTTCCCACAGAGCAGCCGATCCGGTGCCGATCCTCCACGAACAACGAGGACCTCCCAGGCTTCAACGGCGCCGGGCTCTACGACTCCTACACGCACCGCCAAGACGAGGGAGAGCTGGGTAACACCATCAAGCAGGTGTGGGCATCGCTGTGGAACTTCCGTGCCTTCGAGGAGCGCGACTTCTACCGCGTCGATCACTTCCTCGCCGCGATGGGCGTGCTCGTGACCCCGAACTTCGACGACGAGCTGGCCAACGGCGTGGCGGTGACGAAGAACATCTACGATACCAACTGGCCCGGCTTCTACGTAAACGTCCAGGTGGGCGAGAGCCTTGTGACCAACCCCGATCCGGACGCCACTCCTGACGAGTTCCTCGTCTCGGCCATCGGCGAGAACTTCGAGTACGAGACGCAATACATCAAGCGCTCAAGCCTTCTCGACGACGCGACGGGCCAACGTACCGTGCTCAGCGATACCCAGGTCGGTGAGCTAGTCGACGCCCTGGCGCTCATCCAAACCCATTTCGCGCAGGTCTACGGCAAGCAGGACGATCCCACCTTCGCCATGGACGTCGAGTTCAAGTTCGACCGCGACGCCAGGCTGGTCGTCAAGCAAGCCCGCCCCTGGGTTGACTAACCTGTTGCGGGTAGTCCTGCTGGCCGATCGAAAGGCGCCGAGATGCAAGGATCACCGGATCTTCCGAGCGCCGAAGAGGCACTGACGCGGCTGTTGGAGGGCAACCAGCGTTTTGCGAGCGGGAAGCCCGAGCGGCCACATCAGTCGCCTGAATGGTGGAAGTCCTTGACCACGCAGCACCCGTTCGCATGCGTGCTCGGCTGCGTCGACTCGCGGGTGCCTCCTGAGTTGGTGTTCGACCAAGGATTTGGCGATCTGTTCACGGTCCGAAGCGCGGGTGAGACCCTCGACGAGATGGTGATCGGCAGCATCGAGTATGGCGTCGAGCATCTCTCGATCCCACTCGTCCTGATCCTTGGGCACAGCGGCTGCGGTGCGGTCTCGGCCAGCATCGGGTATGTCAAGGGCGATGAAGCTCCCAGAGGCGAGATCATGGCCGTCGTCCGGGCTATCGAGGGCACGGTACGGGCCACCCCTGGACCCAGGCAAGTTCCTCGCCGCCTGCGTCGCGGCGCAGTGCGGCCGGATGGTTGGCGAGCTCCTCGCGCGCTCCGCCATCCTCGAACACCACGTCAAGGAGCGCGGAGTGCGCGTGCTGTCCGCCACCTATGACCTGCGCACGGGCAAGGTCGACCACCTCTCTCAGTGGCCGCGCGGATAGGCCAGCACCAGCTGCGGTCCGGGAA
>JBOGED010000268.1:0-5600 GCA_050743625.1 Egibacteraceae bacterium
CCTCGCGCGTGTGGTCGTGGGCGGGATCCTTGGGGTCACGCCGGCCAACGTACGAGTCGACCGGACGTGCCGCCGTTGTGGCGCGGCCCATGGGAAACCCCAGGTCACAGGGGTAGAGCTGTCCGTCTCGCACGCGGGAGAGCGCGTGGTCGTCGCCGTCAGCCCAAGCCAGGCGCTGGGAGTGGACGTCGAACGGATCGCGAGGTTCGACGATG
The DNA here is from genome assembly GCA_050743625.1 of Egibacteraceae bacterium. GTDB lineage: Bacteria > Actinomycetota > Nitriliruptoria > Euzebyales > Egibacteraceae > JBOGED01. Next base: position 216 of record JBOGED010000268.1, read on the forward strand.
GCTTGAGTCAAGGGCTGGTCGCCACGGTGCTGACCTCGCGCGAGCAGGAGGAGCTGCGCGGCAGCGTGGGTGGCGAGGATCCGCAAGGCTTCCTGCGTTACTGGGTACGCAAGGAGGCCGTGGTGAAGGCGACCGGGGACGGGCTGCTGTTGCCGCTGCGCACCTTCGCGGTCTCGGCACCGGCGGCACCGGCGCGCGTGCTCTCCTCGCCCGCGAACCCGGCCGTGCCCGCGGATCTCACCTTGCGGGACATCCCGTGCGCCACCGGCTACGTCGCCGCGCTCGCCGTCATTGGCCCGGCCGGGCCGATCGAGGAGCGCGACGGCAGCGCCCTACTCGCGAGCTTGGCCTAGAAGGTAGCCCCGGACCAGGCCGACGACGTCGCCGGGCGCGGCGGAGACGGCGTCACCGCTGGCCATGTCCTTGATCCGCACTGTGTGATCCTCGTCCACGGTGAGTACCACCGCCGCCTGCCTCGAGTCGGCGTACCGCATCTGTTTCTTGTGCGGGCGAGGCACCGGGTACAGCTCGACCCGCGCGCTCAGCTCCCGCCGGACGGCGGTTGCGGTGCGGACGGCCAGCGCGGTCAGGCTCTCGCTTCGCGGGTGGGCCACCAGCACGAACGGGGGGATCTCGCCCAGCGCCCCGCCGATCCCTCCCACGCCGAGCGCCCCGACCAGCCGGCTGATCCCGATCGACCCGCCGACGCCGGGCAGGCGCGTAGTGGTGTAGAGCCCGGCCAGGTCGTCGTACCGGCCGCCGGAGGACACACTGCCGATCTCTGGCGCGGCGCGCAGCGCCGTCTCGTAGACCATGCCCGTGTAGTAGGCGAGCCCCCGGGCGATCGACGGGTCAAAGCTCAACCGCGACGGCGGCACCTCCGCCGCGTCGAGCAGTTCGAAAACCTCGCGCAAGCTCTCGAGCGCCTCGTCTCCACTGCCGTGACCCCGAACAATCTCATGAACGGCCTCGAACCTCGCCTGCGTGGTCGGCAGCTCACCGATCGAGAGGAACTCTAGGATCGCGGCGACCTGCTTGTCCTCCAAGCCACCCGCTTGCAGCTCGGCCTCCACGCCCTCCGCGCCGATCTTCTCGAGCTTGTCGATGCTCCGCAGGGTATCGAGGCGGCGATCGAGGACGCCGAGGCGGGAAAAGAACGCGTCCAGCAGGCGGCGGTCGTTGACGCGGATGAGGATCTCGCCGACGTTCAGGCGATCCAACGTCGCGTGCACGAGCTGGAGGATCTCCGCGTCGACCACCGGGCCGACCGCGCCGATGACATCCGCGTCGCACTGGATCAGCTCGCGGTAGCGCCCTCGCTGCGGGCGGTCGCCTCTCCAGACCAGCCCGATGCTCGCCGCCTTGAACGGGAAGGACAGCACGCCCTCGTGCTCCGCGACATACCGGGCGAGCGGGACGGTGAGGTCGTAGCGCAGCGCGACCTGGCGCCCCCCCTGGTCCTGGAACTCGAACAACCCGGCGTCGGATTCCTCGCCGCCCTTGCCTTTGAGGATCTCGACGTACTCCAGCGCCGGCGTCGAGATCGGCTGGAAGCCGAAGCTTAGGAACGTGTCCTCGATCCTGCGCAGCAGCACGCCGCGCAGCAACGCCTCGTCGGGCAACAGGTCGTTGAAGCCTCTCAGCGTGCGGGGGGTGATGATCCCGCGCGCCTGCTCGTCCGTCACGTGTGTGCTCCTTGCGTCGCGCTACTACGGAGGTACGCGGGACGATACCGGGCCGGCGCGGCTGAGGCTACGTGACGGGTGCCGGTTGCCGACGGGTGACTCCCAGCATCTGGCAGAGCGCTGATCTGGCGGTGTCGTAGTCCGACTCGAGGTCGTACGAGGAGTGCCAGAACGGACCCTCGGGGTCGTCATCGGGGAGGGGCCCGCGATCCACGGCGTCCCAGTTCCTGTCGGGGTCGACGTGCGGTGATGGCCCGATCGGCCCTCCGATTGGGTCGCTTTGCCGGTACAGGTTGCGCCAACGAACGGGCTCTTTGGGATCGCCGGCACCCAGGCACGCCCCCAGCTCGTCCAGGCATGCCGAGGAGAACATCGCCGGGTAGAACTCGACGTAGAGGCGCCGGAGCGGAGAGCCGTAGGTGAGCAGCGCCAGCCGGGCCAGCTGCGGCCTCGGCGTCGCCAAGATGGCGGCCGCCGCCAGGACGGTGCCCTGGCTATGTGGGGCGAGCAGCATCCGGCGGTCTGACGCCGCCAACTCGCTCTTGAGGAGATGCGTCAGGTCGGTCACGGCCCGATCGGAGTACGTCGGGGGCGTGAACGGGTGGAACCACCGCGGCCAGAACGTCCCCACATCCCACAGGATGCCGATGCCACGCCGGGCGTCACGCCCACGGACGCCCGCGTACATCCGGGTCAGGACCAGGCCCAACGGCAGGACCAACGTGACCAGCTGCGCGAGCTCGAGGAACGTGCCCGGGGGGAAGGGGAAGCCGAGGTCACTCAAGAACCGGAGCACCGGCCGGATCACCAGGGCCGCGGAGACCACTGCCAGGAGCAGCGCGCCGATGCCTTTCGCGGTCACTGTACGGACGGAGACGACCGCGAGGCCACCCACGATGATCAGCAGCGGGATAAGGAGAAACGCCGAGGCGGCAACACCCCCCGGACCACCGCCTGACCACCCGAGCATGCTTGCGAGAGCGACCACGCCGAGCACCAAAAGCGCGCGGATCACCAGGCAGCGCGTGAGCCACGACGCCTCTGCCGTCACCGCGCGGACCGCGACCATGGGCCGCGCAGGTGTCTCCAGAGGCACCCGGCGGTACTCCACGATTAGGCGGATCAGCGCCTCCCACAGCACCAGGCCGAGCAGCAACGAGAAGCCGATCGCGAGCTCGGGAACGACCCCGTTCGCCGCCACACAGCCGACGCAGTCCCGGTTGATCAGGCCCTCGGCCAACAGGGCCTGGCCCGCGCCCAACGCGGCGCCGGTCGAGGCGCCTATCACCAGCAACGCCGACGCGTTCCACGCCGCGCGGCGCGGGATGCCACTGCCGTCTGGACCCTGTGTGCAACCCGACTGACCCCGCCGCCACAGCAGGATCGCGAGCGCCGAGAGGCCCAGTGCGACGAGCATGCCCGCTCCACGGACCGCGGGCAGGGAGGGAGCCGAAGGCGGCACCGCCCACAGCCACGCCGCGGCACCGATCACGAGGGGGCCCTCGACCGAGCAGACGACGTAGCGGATACACGGGGTCAACCAGGCTGGGCCGTGACCATCCTCCCTCAGCGTAAGCACCGCGAGCAGGGCTACCGGTAACGCCGCCGCCAGGAGCGAGAGCCACCTCCACGGCGAGGCCCACAGCGCCACCGTCGCGATCGCTCCCCACGCCGCAGCCAGATGCAGGCGGTGCAGCCGCCGCACGATGCCGGGGTGGCTCCACAGGTGCGCCTGCCGGGTGTGCAGCCAGGCCGACCCGAACGGGTCGACGTCGTCGTACTTCCACGAATCCTCCAATGCGCGATGAACCCATTGGGGATCGTCGGCTTCAGCCTGCTTGCGAGGCCTCGGCCGGGTCCACACCGCCAGCAGCCAGACCACCCCGGCGGTCGCCAGCACTCCGAGGCCAAGCCAGTAGCTGGGCCAGGACCGGGAGCGCATCAACCACTGGTACGCGACCAGGTCAGCGCTCACGAGGTACACGAACAGGGCGAACACCAAAGTGACAAGGACTCCTGCCACCCGGACCCCGAGCGCGTCGACCCGCACGCTCCACGGCCGCGACCCGCCCGGCGCGTCGTCGGGCACGCTGGCCTTCGCCGAGGACAGCAGCATCCATCCCGCCACGTTGGCGAACATGAACGGCACGAGCAGCAGGTACAGCGCGGTGTACCACTTGCCCGAGGTCAGCGAGCTCCACGAGTACGCACGCCAGTCCTCTCCGACAAGCGGGGCGCGGTAGATCTCGGCGTCGAGGTTGCATTCGCAGTCCCGATCGGTCCGCCTCGCCGCCGTCCGCAGCGTGGAGTCTGGGGTCGTCCCCGCTACCCCGTGAACCCGCACTTCGTGGTACAACCCTGCCCCAAGCCGACCCATCGCGCGCCTCCCGTCCTCTACCCTTGCCCATAGGAGTAGCGGGACCCCGCTCCCGATACGGGTCGAGCGAGGAATCTCGCGCGACCGCGACATGGAGGGTAGCCGAGTTGACCACCGAGCCTGCTCCCCGTTTCCGTATTGGCGACGCGATCTCGTTCGGGTGGTCGGCGTTCTGGCGGAACATCGGCCCGCTCGTCCTCTTTGCCCTGATAACCCTTTTAGTGAGCGCGGCCTTGGCGGCGCCGCAGTTCGTCGCTCCTGAGAGCCTCGACGAGCCCGCGCCACTATTAGCCCTGAACCTCTTGAACTTCTTGGTGAATTCGCTGATCGCGATGGGCTGGCTCAAGATCACGCTGGACATCGTCGACCATCGCCCCGTGAGCGCCAACGGCGTGCTCGACGCCTACCGCCTGTTCGTGCCGTATGTGATCGGCGCGCTCCTCTACACCCTCATGGTGACGATCGGGTTCATCCTCCTCATCGTGCCCGGCATCGTGCTCGTCCTCACGTTCACGTACTACGGCTACGCCATCGTCGACCGCCGGAGCGACGGCCCGATCGCGGGCCTCCGCCGCAGCGCTCAGATCACCAGAGGTGAGCGCTGGCACTTGCTCGGCCTCGGGATCGTCTTGATCTTGCTCAACATTGCCGGTCTGCTGGTCCTCATCGTGGGCGTGCTCGTCACCGCGGGGATCAGCGCGCTCGCATGGGCCTACGTCTACCGCCAACTCGACGCCACCGCCGCCCCGGCCCAGTGAGCCGTGGCCTTGCTCATCGGTAGTCCTCCGGGTTGGCGTCCGCGCGAGAGCCCTCGAGCACGTCGGCGCGGTACTTGCCCCAGTCTGGCCGGGAGCCGTCGATGTCGGTGAAGCCGTATTCCCCGGCCAGCTGCCATGACGACAACACCTGCCCGTTCCATCGTGCGACGTCCGGGTCCGCGGCGAGCGCGGCGACCGCCCGGCCTACGTAATGCGGCGTCTCGGAGATCGCGAAGTGCGGGTCCTTGGCGACCGCGTCCCGCCACGTCGGCTCGGTCACAGAGAAGTTCTCCAGCATGGCCTCGGAGCGCAGGAACCCCGGCGCAGGGCCTCCACCTCGACGGGTTTCGTATAGTCGCAGCGCACTGCGATGCCACGGCCACCCGCCGAGGAGACCAACTCGGCGGTCTCCTCGATGGTCTCTGGCCGCCCCATTGGCGAGGCGGCGTCACGGGTGGACCGGCCGGTCACGTACACCGTCGCCCCGAGCGCGCCGAGTTCGACCGCGACACCGCGCGTCGGTGTGCCCACCCCCCGCACCATTATCGACGCCCTCCCCGAACAG
>JBOGED010000269.1:0-11779 GCA_050743625.1 Egibacteraceae bacterium
TCGGTTAGGTGTTCGTGGCTATCACCAACAACGGGTACCACTACGTGCGGACCGCGGAAACCGTGTGTGGCGAGACGGAGGCGTTCCTCCAGGCTTACCGCGGTCACTTCGGTCGGCCGCTGCGCCCGGCCGGGCGTGCCCTCCGCGGCCTGTTGCCGGCCCTTCGCGGCCACCCGGCCGCACCTGTGCTACTGGATCTGCGTGGGTCGTCGGACTTCGCGCGCGATGTGCTTGAGGCAACCCGGCGGATCCCCGCAGGGCAGACCCGGCCCTACGGCTGGATCGCGCGAGAGGCCGGCCGCCCCCGCGCGGTTCGCGCGGTCGGCTCGGTGCTCGCCCGCAACCCGGTGCCGTTGCTGATCCCGTGTCACCGCGTCGTGCGCGCGGACGGTCAGGTCGGTGCCTACATGTTCGGGACCGCTCACAAAGAGGCGCTGCTGCGAGCCGAGAAGGTCAACGTCGATGAGGTCCTCGCGCTGGCGCGGCAGGGCGTGCACTTTCTTGGCAGTGACACTACCGGTGTCGTGTGCTTCCCCACCTGCCACAACGCTCGCAGGATCACCCCCGCTCACCGCCGCGGCTTCGCGCGGATCGCCTCGGCGCTGGACGCTGGCTACCGGCCCTGCAAGCACTGCCGGCCCGCCGCGACGGAGTCCGCGTGACGATGGCGATCGACCTCATCCCACGTGAGCGCCGGGTTCTCGCACCCGGTGCGGTGCACCTGCCTGGGTGGCTGGCCCTCGACCAGCAACGCAGGTTGGTGCGGGCGTGCCGTGACTGGGCCAGCCAGGGACCTGGGATCCGGGCGGCCTCGCTGCCCAACGGCGCGCAGATGTCGGTCCGCACGGTCTGCTTGGGGTGGCATTGGTACCCCTACCGCTACTCCCGCACCCGCGACGACCAAGACGGGTCACCGGTGACCCCGTTTCCGGACTGGCTCGCCGACCTGGGCCGCGCGGCGCTCGCCGATGCCTATCAGGATCGTGAGCGAGCGGCCGGCTACCGGCCCGACGTCGCCCTCATCAACCATTACGGCGCTGGTGCCCGCCTCGGGCTGCACCGTGACAGCGACGAGAAGGTCCTCGAACCGATCGTGTCGCTGAGCCTCGGCGCCGCGTGCGTGTTCCGGCTGGGCAACACCGCCAACCGCGGCAGGCCCTGGACCGACGTCGAGCTGCGCTCCGGGGACCTGATCGTCTTCGGCGACGAGTCCCGGCTGGCCTACCATGGTGTGCCGAAGCTGCTGCCCGACGTTGACGTCCCCACCATCGGCCTCTTGCACGGCCGGCTCAACATCACCCTCCGAGTCACCGGGATGGAAGGAGACACCTCATGAACGCGACCACCGCACCCGTGACGGTCACTCACGACACGCCGATCGGCGCGCTCACCCTCTCCGCGTCCGACGCCGGCCTGACCCGCTGCACCTTCCGCACCGTCGCGGAGACGCGCGTCGACGCATCGTCCACGGCGAGTGGGTGGCTCGACCAGGCCCGCCGCGAACTCGACCGCTACTTCGCCGGCGACCTGCGCACCTTCACCGTCCCTGTGGACCTGCGCCGGGTCGGCGGCCTGCACCGGCGCGTGTTGGGCGCCCTAGGCCAGATCGGCTATGGGCAGACCATCACCTACGGCACGCTGGCCGCCATGGTCGGTCTCACCGACGACGGCCCTCGCGAGGTCGGCGGGGCAATGGCCCGCAACCCCATCCTGATCATCGTCCCCTGCCACCGTATCCTCGGCGCCGGCGGAAACCTCACCGGCTACGCAGGCGGCCTGCCCGCGAAGCAGTGGCTCCTCCACCTTGAGCGCCACCACCAAGCTCCCCAGCTCGACCTGAAGTGGTAGCGGCGCTAGCCGGGGCAACGTCTCCGCGCGCGGGGAACCTCGGCGGAGCTAGCCGAGATCGACGACCTGGAAGCAGGGGCCGGTGAACTCGAAGTCAGCGGCGGTGGGGCCGGCGAAGAAGTTCTCGAGGACGCTGACGCCGGCGTCCACGCGGGAGTCGGGCTGCTGGATGACGGTCTGGCGGACGGTGCCGCCGTCGTTGGGGCCGTCGGCGTAGTCGCCGGCGCCCTCAGGGAGCATGCCCTCGTAGTTGACCGATTCGAGATCGTCGACGGCGGCTCGAAGGCCCTCACGCGTGACGTCTCCGTAGCGGATCGCCTGCTCGAGGGCGGACTTGATCGGGTACGACCAGACCCAGCCGTACACGTAGCCGTCGTTGCCGACAACGTCGCCCAAGGCGGCGCGCATCGCCTTGTGGCCGGGGCTTTCGGCGTCGAACGAGCCCCAAGGCGCCGCCTGCAGGTAATGCTCGCGAAGCGCGGCGGCCGCGTCGCTCTTGAGCAGGGAGGGCGCCCAGGTCGGTCCGTTGCCGATGAACAGCCCGTCGTAGCCGCGCCCCACGGCTCCGGCCACGATCTCGGCCGTCTCGCGCGGGCTGACAGTCAGGAGGACGAGGTCGGGCTCCTCGCTCACGACCGCGTCGATCGCCTCGTCGGTGGTGCCGCCAGCGGCCAGCGGGGCCTGCGGCACGGCGGTGAACTCAAGGTCGTTCACCTCGGCGGCGATCCGCGCGCCAGCCGCGCCGTCGTCTCCGTAGTCACCGGGGTAGTGGACCGCCATCACGCTGCTGACGTTGTGCGCTTGCATGGCGTAGTCAACGGCGTTCATCGACTCGATGCAGTAGTTATTGCCCGACTCCATGATCACGTCCTCGTACGCCCACGCGGACGTCCACGAGGCTGGCGCGGCGACGATCCCGTTGGTCTGCAGGTCGTCGATGATCGCGGCCGTCTGGGGAGAGCCGAGGGTCTGGGCGAGGGCGAGGATGTTGGGCTCGATCTCGTCGTAGACCTTCTTGTGCACCTCGGGCTTGTACTTGTTGTCACGGACGTACTTGGTGACGTTGACGTCGAACCCGTCGATCCCGCCCGCTTCGTTGACGCGCTGCCAGAACGCGCGTTGAGCCTCGGTGATCGGGACCGCGAGCGGGGTGAAGGGACCCTCGGTAAGGTCCGATATGGTGCCCAGGTAGATACAGCCGTTCTCGGGATTGACCCGCTCTGGGCACGGCTCCGCCGTGACGCCGACGTCGGTCTTCACCTGGGTTTGGGAGACCCCCTCCGCTCCGCCAGCCGGCCTGCGCAACGCGCCTGGCGCGGTCCCGTCCGCGCTCTGGTCCGACCCACCAGTGCACGCGGCGAGGATGAGGGCGAGGAGGGCGAGAAGCGCGGGCCACACCGTGCGCTGCTTCATCTCTTGCGCTTCCTTTCCGACCCCAGAAGGACTAGTCATATCGGGCTAGAGGAGCCTAAATCTACGGGGCAGCTCGAGCCTAGTCGATGGACCTTTCGCACCAGTGGGCCGGTAGGGCTCACCGTCCGGTGGACGCACGTACGAGCCGTGACTAGACCTGCTGCTGCATGAAACAGGGCTCGTCGCCGAACGCGAAGCTCTCGGCTGTCGGCCCGGTGAAGAATCCCTGGACCTCGCGCAAGCCGGTCGGCGCGTCGCGGTCCGCCTTGTGGATGATGTTCTGGCGGAAGACCTCCGCATCCACCTCACCGGTGAAGTTGCCGGCTCCCGAGGGCAGCATGCCCTCGTAATCGACCGCGTCAAGCTGCTCCACGGCCGCGAGAAGGCCTTGCCGGGTGAGGTCGCCGTTCGCGGCGGCCCTCTCCAGGGCGGCCTTCAACGGGTAGGAGAAGGCCCAACCCGCGATGTAGCCCTCGTTGGGGGTGACGTCGCCGAGCACGGCGCGCATCGCCTGGTGACCGGCGGTGTCGCTCTGCCAGGCGCCCCAGGGGCTGGACTGCAGGTAGAGCCGCTCGAGGGCGTCGGCCGCGCGGTGCTGGAGCAGCGAGGGGCTCCAGGTCGGGCTCGTGCCGATGAACCGCCCGTCGTAGCCGCGCGTGGCCGCGTCACCGACGATCTCGGCGGTCTCCCTGGGCGAGACGGTGAGGATGACCAGGTCAGGCTGTCGCTGGATGATCGCATCGACCGCCGCGGTCGTGGTGCCGCCCGCGGCGATCGGGGTCTGCTCGATGTTGGTGAAGGGCAGGCCGTGGGCGTCCGCGGCGATCTTCGCTCCGGCGGCCCCGTCGTCGCCGTAGTCGCCGTCGAAGTGGATCGCCATGACGGATCCGGCGTCGCCGTCGGAGACCGCATAGTCGACCGCGTTCATCGACTCGATGCAGTACGGGGAGCCGGACTCGACGATCGCGGGCTCGTACAGCCAGGCAGAGGTCCACGACGCCGGCGCCGAGACGACGCTGTTGGCCGAAAGGTCCTCGATGATGGCCGCGGTCGTCGGCGAGCCCAATGTCTGGGCGAGGCCGAGCACGTCGCCCTTGATCTCCTGCCACACCTCGTTGTGGACCTGCGGGTTGTACTTGTTGTCGCGTACGTACTTGGTGACGTTGACGTCGAACCCGCCGATCCCGCCCTGCTCGTTCACTCGCCGCCAGAACGCCTTCTGGGACTCGGTGATCGGCACCGCAAGCGCCGCGAACGGGCCCTCGGTGAGGTCCGAGATCGTCCCGAGATAGATGCAGCCGTTCGTTGGGTTGACCGCGTCCGGGCACGCCTCTTGCGTGACGCCGACGCCCGTGGAGAGTGACCCGCCACCGGCCTGCTCGCCCGTCTCACCAGAGCCTCGGCAGGCCGCCGTGACCAGCGACAGCGCCAGGAGAGATGCCGCGGCCTTCATACGCAGGTTCATAAGGACAACCCCTTCGGCCGGCTCAGTAGGAGTACGGCCATTCTTTCCAGTAGTTGCGGACGCGGGTCCAGATCCCGTACAGCCCACGCGGCTCGAAGAGCAGGAAGCCGACGATGAGCAGGCCGTACAGGATCGCCTCGAGCTGAAAGGCGCCGCCTCCGCTCAACTCACCGGCAAAGGGTAGCGAACCCGAGACCTCGCGCGTGAGCCGACCCAGCGTGCTGATGAACAGTGCGCCCATGATCGAGCCCGAGATCGTCGCGACCCCGCCGATCAGAACCATCGCAATGTACTGGATGCTCAGCAAGAGCCCGAACTCGGTCGGCTCCAAGAACCCGCTGACCGTATAGAACAGCGCCCCCGTCACACCGGCGTAAAACGACGAGACGGTGAACGCGATCGCCTTCTGCCTCGCAAGGTTGACGCCGATCACCTCGGCCGCGATGTCCCGGTCTCGGACCGCCGCGAACGCGCGGCCAACGGCCGAACGCGCGATGTTCCGGCCGATCAGCGCGAACAACGCGAGCAGGGCAAGCATCAGCAGGTAGGTCTGCTGCTCGCTCGACAGCCACGAGTCTTGCGAGAGATCGAACCCGAACACCTCGAGCTTCGCGGCAGCGCGCCCCACCCCGACACCGCCGGTGAGCGGCGTGGCCTCCTTGAAGAGGTGGTCTCCCAGAAAGACCAGTCCCAACGTGACGATCGCCAGGTACAGGCCTTTAAGCCGGACAGCCAAGGGCGCGACGAGCAGCCCCGCGAACGCCGACACCGCTCCCGCGGCCAACAGCCACACCGGCAGGGACGTGAGGCCGAGCGTCAACGCCCGCGCGCGCTCGGGGTCGCTCCCGACCACCGCCGCGGTATAGGCGCCAAGGCCGATGAAGAACGCGTGCCCCAGTGACACCTGGCCGGCGTACCCCGTAACCAGGTTGAGACCGATCGCACCGATCGAGGCGACCAGCCCCAGCGAGAGCACCACGAGCAGGTCGTCCGTGAGCACGAACGGCAGCCCCGCGGCGGCGGCGGCGATCCCCGCTACGCCTTTGCGCTTGCCTGGCGTGTCGAGCAAGGCCATGTCCTGCGCGTAGGCGGTGTACAGCGCCGGGCGTCCCCTCATACGCGCTCGACCTCCGGCGTGCCGAACAGCCCATAGGGCCGGACGAGCAAGACGAGCAGCATCAACAGGTAGGGCGAGACAGGCGAGAAGTTGTCGCCCAGCCACGGCGCCAGCTCAGGCTGGTAGACGGCCACAAGCGCCTCGAACACCCCGATCACCACCCCGCCGACCATCGCGCCGCCGACCGAGTCGAGGCCACCCAGGACGATCGCCGGCAGCGCCTTCAACCCGATCACCCAGGTCTGCTGGTCGAGCCCCGAGGCGGCGCCGACGAACGCGCCGGCGACCGCGGCGAGCCCCGCGGCGATCGCCCACGACAGGGCGAAGACCGCGCCGACATTGACCCCCTGAGCAAGCGCGGCCTCTTGGTCGAAGGCGGTTGCCCGCATGGCGAGTCCCATCCGCGACCGCGAGAAGAAGCGAAGAAGCGCCACCGCGATGACCGCGGTCACGACGGTGATCCAGACGAACCGCTGAGGCACCTCCACACCAGCGAGCTCCAGCGTGGCCAGCCCCCAAGGGTCACCGACCGTGCGCACGTTCACACCGATGAACCGGTTGGTGACGACGCGGACGATGCTGTCGACGCCGAGCGTGATGATCGCGGCGACGAACACCGGTTTGCCGACCATCGGTCGCAGCGCGAGGCGCTCGACGACCAGGCCAAGCACCCCCGCGGCGACGACCCCGAGGGGAATCGAGGCCCAGAACCCCAACCCCACGTCGACCGCAAGGATCGAGATCAGCGTGCCCCCCGCCATCATCAGCCCTGGCTGGGCGAAGCTGATCACCCGCGTGGCCTTATAGATCACGACGAAGCCGATCGCGAGCAGCGCGTAGATCGACCCGGCGCCCAGCCCCGCGACCAGCGCCTGCACCAGCCGGACCGCGCCCTCGCTCACCGCAACTTTCCTCCGGATACGGAGGAAAGTTGCAAGTTAAGCGCACGCTTGCGGAGCAAGACCGTAGTTTTCCTTCGCCTGCGGAGGAAAACTACGCCTTCCCGGCACGCGGTCAGGACTGGCTTGTCCGCGCGGCCCCTTAAGAGCGACGGCGCCAGCCGGCATGAGCCGCTGTGCAGGATGATGCCGGATGCCGGAATGCCGGTCCCAGCCTGCACAGTGCAGGATTGTGACGCCGCGCCGCCTCACCGGGAGGAACCGCGCGGGGTGCGCTCGGCGTACATCGACTCGACGGTGTCCGCGAACATCGCGGCGATCGCCGAGCGCTTGACCTTCTGCGTCGCGGTCAACTCGCCGTCCTCGTGGTCCAGCTCTTTGGGGAGCATCCGGAAGGCCTTGATCCCTCCAGCGCGCGCGAAGCGCGCGTTGACCTTGGTGACCACGCCCTCGACGAGCGCGACGACCTCCGGCTTCTCCGACAGGTCGCGGTAGGTGGTGTAGGCGAGCCGGCGACGCTGCGCCCAGTCGCCGACCGTGTCGAGCTCGATGCCGATGAGCGCGGTGAGATACGGCCTGCGGTCGCCGACGACGATCGCCTCCTTGACGAACGGCGAGGCCTTCAGCGCGTTCTCGATCTCGCTCGGCGAGATGTTCTTGCCGCCGGCGGTGATGATGATGTCCTTGCGCCGGTCGGTGATCTTCAGGTGCCTGCCCGGCCCGACCCACTCGCCGACGTCGCCCGTGTGGAGCCAGCCGTCGCGGGTGATCGACTCGCACGTGGCCTCCTGGTCGCGCCAGTAGCCGGCGAAGACCCCAGGGTGGCGGATCAGGATCTCACCGGTCAGCTCATCGATCTCGATGTCGACACCCGCATGTGGCTCACCGACCGTGCCGAGCCTGATCCGCCCTGGCTTGTTCGCGGTCGCGACCGCGGTGTTCTCGGTCATGCCGTAGATCTCGTGCATCGGGACGCCGATACCCATGAACCACTCGAGGAGCTCGGGAGCGATCGGCGCGGCGCCGGACCCCGCATACCGGCACTTCCTCAGTCCCATACGGTCGCGCAGCGAGCGGTAGAGGAACACATAGCCGGCGGCGTACGCGAGGCGTGTGGCGAGGGTGTGCGTCCCCCCGCGTCTTGCCAGGCTCCCCCCGATCCAACCCGCCGTCCCGAGCCAGACCCGCGCGTTCGCCCGTTTCAAAGGGCTGGCGGACGCCATGCGGATCTGGGCGCCGGCGTGCAGCTTCTCCCAGATCCGCGGCACGCCGAAGAAGATCGTCGGTTGGACCTCGCGCAGGTTCTGCGGCACGGTCTCGATCGACTCGGCGAAGTGGACCTGGCTCCCCCCCGCCATGTTGAACCAGGTCGTGAAGATTCGCTCGGCGACGTGGCACAGCGGGAGGTAGGACAGCGAGAGGTCGCGCGGCGACGGGGGAGGAGCCGCGAGGCCCGCGCGCTCCACCAAGGTGGCGATCGCAAACTCGACGTTGCGGACGGTGAGCATCGCGCCCTTCGGCGGGCCCGTCGTCCCCGACGTGTAGATCAGCGCCATGACATCGTTCGGCGTGGCCTCGGCCATCCGCCGCTCGACCGCTTCCGGGTTGGCCAGGCGATGTGCGCGTCCCCGCTCCAGGAACTCCTCCCATGCCCGCAACCTGGGGTCGGTGTAGCGGCGCCGGATCCCCCGCGGCTCGAGGTACAGGATCGTCGTGAGCTCCGGGAGGTCGACCGCGAGCGCCTTGTCGACCTGCTCCTGGTCTTCGGCCAGCAGGACCTTCGCGCCCGAGTGCGCCAACAGGTAGCGGACCTCGGCCGCCGGGTTCGTGGGGTACAGCCCCATCGTCATCGCCCGGACGGCGACGGCGGCGAGGTCCAGGAACAGCCACTCGGGGCGGTTCTCCGAGTGGATCGCGACCCGGTCGCCGGGCTCGACTCCCAAGGCGAGCAGCCCGTGCGCGCAGTCGAGGACCTGGTCCCAGTACCGCGCCCAGGTGATCTCCCTCCAGATCCCCAGGTCCTTGTGGCGCAGCGCGACCTTGTCCGGGAACTGCTCGGCCCGGTCACGCAGGCGGGTCGCGATCGTGGTGGTCACCGGTCCGGCGCCTCGCGCTCGCCCAGGTAGGCGCGGATCACGTCGGGGTCGCGTTGGATCTGGGCCGGCGTCCCGGCGGCGACCGGTTTGCCGAAGTCCAGCACGAGCACCCGGTCGGCGAGGTCCATGACCAGTCCCATGTCGTGCTCGACCAGGATCATAGGGATGTCCAGCTCGTCACGGATGTCCAGGATGAACCGCGCCATGTCCTCGGTCTCCTCCAGATTCATCCCGGCCACCGGCTCGTCGAGCAGCAAGAGCTTCGGGCCGAGCGCCAGCGCCCTGCCAAGCTCGACGCGCTTCTGGATCCCGTAGGGCAGCAGCCCGACCGGCTGCCGGCGGTACCGCTCGATCTCTAGGAAGTCGACGATCTCCTCGACGACGGCGCGGTGCGCGAACTCTTCCCGGCGGGCTCGCCCCACCCAGAGGATCGCCGAGGCCAGTCCGTAGCGGACGTGATGATGACGTCCCAGCATCAGGTTGTCGAGCACGGTCAGGTTCTCGAACAGCTCGATGTTCTGGAACGTACGGGACATGCCGAGCGCCGCGATCCTGTGGGGCGCCAGCCCGACGATCGGGTGGCCCAAGAAGGTGACGGAACCTTGCTGGGGCCGCTCGATGCCGGACAGGACGTTGAAGACCGACGTCTTCCCCGCGCCGTTCGGCCCGATGATCGCGAACAGCTCTCTCGAGCCGACCTCGAAGGTGACGCCGTCCAATGCCGTCACTCCCGCGAAGCGCAAGGAGATGTCCGCGAAACGCAGGACCGGCTCGCCGGGAGCAGGCTGCTCGGGACCCCCCAGCGGGAGCTGGGCATTTGGGGCTCGACGCTGTCGACGCGTCGGGCCCTCCGCGCTCGCTCGCGGGACCGCGCGCGCGCTCAGGACAGCCACCGTTTCCGTCGCTTGTAGTGCTTCACATCGCGGAACGACCGGTCGCCGCCCTCGCGGACGCCGAGGTAGAACTCGCGGACGTCGTCGTCCTCGCGCAGCTGCGCGGCGGGACGGTCCATCACCACCTTGCCGGTTTCCATGACGTAGCCATGCTCGGCGATGGCCAGGGCCATGTTCGCGTTCTGCTCGACCAACAGGACGGTCGTCCCCAGGGCATTGATCTCGGCGATCAGGTCGCGGACCCGCTCCACCAGCAGCGGCGCCAGCCCAAGGCTTGGCTCGTCGAGTAGCAGGTAGCGAGGGTTCGACATCAGCGCGCGGCCCATCGCGAGCATCTGCTGCTCCCCGCCGGACAGGTAGCCCGCGGTCGCCCGGCGGCGCTTGGAGAGGACAGGGAACCGCTCGTACATCCGGGCGAGGTTCTCGCCGCCTCCCAGGTGGGCGCCGATGCGCAGGTTCTCCTCGACCGTCAGCTCCGCGAAGATCCGGCGGCCCTCCAGCACCTGCTTAACGCCCCTGGAGACGATCTGCGCTGGCTTCAGGTGGTGGATGGGCCGGCCGTCGAGCAGGATCTCGCCCTTGGTGATCTCGCCATCGTGCACGTCGAGCAGGCCCGAGATCGCTCGCAGCAGGGTCGTCTTGCCCGCGCCGTTCGCGCCCAGCAGCGCCACGATCTTGCCCTCGGGCACGTCTAGGCTGACGCCGCGCAGGACGAGGATGACGTCGTGGTAGGTGACCTCCAGGTTCTTAACCGAAAGCACGCGGCAGGCTACCAGGCCGATCGGCGCGGAGGGCTGCCCCCGGGCGTAGGATGCGTGCGAGGTCGTTCTACCGCCGAGTCGAAGGGGGCTGAGGGATGACGAGCGTGGCGCTGCATCCCGATATCACCCCGCTGGGGTTCCTACTCGGCACCTGGGCGGGGGAGGGGACAGGCCAATACCCGACAATCGAGACGTTCCGCTACGGCGAGGAGATCCGCTTCGCGCACGTGGGCAAGCCGTTCCTCTTCTACCTCCAGCGGACCTGGGCGCTGGACGACGGCCGGCCACTCCATGCCGAGGCCGGGTACTGGCGCCATACCGGCAACGGCAGGATCGAGCTGGTGCTCGCCCATCCCACCGGCGTCGCCGAGGTCGAGGAGGGACGCCTCGACGGCACCGCGGTCCGGCTGCGCACCACGCGGATGGCCTCCTCAAGCACGGCGAAACGCGTCGACGCGCTGGAGCGCGACTTCGACCTCGACGACGCCGTCCTGCGCTACGCGGTCCGCCTCGCCGCCGTCGGCCTCGACCTGCAGCACCACCTCTCCGCGGAGTTGGTCCGCCAGTAGCCCACGCGGATGTGGGAGCGGTAAGCTCGAACCGATGGATGTCGTGCTGGCGTGGATCCTCGGGATTGCCATGGGCGCCATTCTGTTCACGGTACTCGTGACGGTGGGCACGGTCTGGGCGTTGCGCCGGTGGAACCGCGTCGACCCGCGGACGCCGGGTCTCGCACCCCTCCGCTGGCTGTGTTCCCCCAGCCGTTGCGCCCGCCTTCATCGCCGCCTGCGCATGGCGGTGGTGAACGCCCGGATGCGTCCGCGGGACGATCGGCCCGTGAGGGCGCGCAGCCGCCGGAAAGCGCCGCAGGACACGCTCGTGGCGGGGCTGGTGGCGTACGCTTGCGCGCTTGACCGCCAGCTCGTCACGGCGAGCCGGGCGCCATTCGTGTTCCGCATCGAGCAGCTCGCGCATCTAGGCGCCGAGATCTCCCAGGTCGAGCATCTCGCGGCCCGCCTCTCGGGCGCCCAGCTCGGCCCGCTCCCGTCCCCCCCACCCCCACCACTGCGCCACATCGCCGAGCGGCTCGACGCGGTCGACGCCGCCCGCCGTGAGCTCGATGCTCTAGAGCCGACGACCCAGATGCGCTAGAAGCGCGCGCTAAGTGGTCCCTTCCGGAAATATCGTTACGTATCGAGGGCGGCACTGCGCCCTGCTCGCAAGGCGCGCCGAGTGCGCATATCCGCAAGGCTCATATGTAAGCGAGGCGCAACGCCGCGAGCGCCG
>JBOGED010000270.1:0-1677 GCA_050743625.1 Egibacteraceae bacterium
GCCTGGGGAATATCCAGTTGCGCCAGTTCCGCTCCCCAAGAGAGAAGAAAAGCGGCACCGAAGATCGAGATCCCTGACAATAGCGCTTCCCAATGCGGAGCCAGATGCACACCAGAGTAGTGGACGATCAACCATTGAAGCGCCAAGAGAAACGTGCTGATAATCCAAATCCAGTTCTTCACCCTTCCTCTTCTCCTTTCCGAACAATCCGCAGCCTGTAATGCGAAAATATAGAGACGGGCTTACAGCCCCAGTTCTTTTAACATCCCCAGGCGCTGAGTCCAGCCCTTCGCTACCTTCACGAATAGTTCCAGGAATACCCGACAGCCGAAGAACGTCTCTAGTTGCAGGCGAGCGGCCTGACCGATCTGTCTGAGTCGACTGCCCCGTTCGCCAATGATAATCGCCCGTTGAGAAGGGCGCTCGACGTAGATCACAGCCCTGATGAGTAAGAGATGCTTCTCCGGCTTCTCGCTGAATTCTTCCACCGCCACGGCAGTGGCATAGGGAACTTCTTGTTGGGTGTGAAGAAAGAGCTGTTCACGCACGATCTCTTGCGCCAGCACGCGTTCGCTCTGGTCAGTCAATTCGTCGCTGGGATACAAAGGAGGACTGACAGGTAGCAAGGGGATAATCGTGTTAAGCAACGCCGCGATATTCTCCCCGGTCACCGCGCTCACCGGCACGATCTCACGTTCAGGGAGCAGCACAGCCAAACGCTCTATAATCGGCAACAGCATCGCTTTGGCTACCAGGTCGATCTTGTTCACCACCACGATGACCGGCAGATGCGAGCCGCTCAAGCGCCGAGCAATTTCTTCATCTTCTTCGGTGGGCATCCCCCGTTGGGCATCGGTGAGGAACACCGCCGTGTCCGTGTCTTGCAACGCGCGCAGCGCAGCCTCCACCATCCGCTGGTTGAGTAAAGAGCCAGGGTGGCGATGGATTCCTGGTGTATCAACAAAAATCAACTGCGCCTGGGGCAAGGTCTTGATGCCAAGGATACGGTTGCGGGTCGTCTGTGGCTTGGGAGTGACAATCGCCACTTTGGCGCCGACCACGGCATTCAGCAAGGTAGATTTGCCGACGTTCGGCCTGCCGACTAAAGCGACAAAACCGCTGCGGTGCTGGAGGTCGGGTGAAGATGGGGGAGAACTCATGAAGGAAAGACTATCCTGATCACACGGCGCCTGCCGACTTGCAGAACTTTTTCTCCTTGCGCGGGGAGCTGTATATCCGCGTCTTCAATTCGCTCGCCGTCTACTTTCACGCCGCCTTGTCCAACCAGGCGACGTGCTTCACTAGTCGATTTCGCCAGGCCGGCAGTGCGCAGGAGATGACAGATCCATACAGTTGATTCCTTTCCCGACCAAGTAAAGATTTCCATCTCATCAGGGAGTTCACGACGTTGAAAACGCTGAGTGAACTCGGCAGCCGCCTGCGTCGCAGCGGTCTGGTCATGAAAGCGGGTGACGAGTTCGGCGGCTAAGAGCTTCTTCGCTTCCATGGGATGGACCGTTCCTGCTTGAATTTCTTGTACGCGAGCGGTATCAACCGCGCTAAGCAGTTCATAGTATCTCCCCATGAGCGCATCGGAGATTGACATGAGCTTGCCATACATCTCGGACGGCTGGTCGGTAATGCCGATGGCATTGCCCAGCGACTTGCTCATCTTCT
>JBOGED010000271.1:0-2095 GCA_050743625.1 Egibacteraceae bacterium
TTTCATCCCCGCCGCGCGGCCTCGCGTCACGGTAACCGCGGCCATCTTGCGGCTGGCCTCGTCGATCATCTGTTCGCCGAGGCGGACCGCGCCGGTCAGGTCGACGGCTGTCGCGCGCCGGTAGGCCGGCGGTGTGAGCCGCGACGAGGATGCGCATGAGCGCCCCGTGCCAGATGTCGCCAGGGTAGTCGGGGTTCGTCTCGCCGAAGGTCAGCGGGAGGGGCGCACGATAGATCCGGCAGCGCGAAGGCGCATTCGTACGTCCGATGTGTCGTGATCAGCAGGAGATCACCAGCCGGATGTGCCGCTTGTCGATGACCTGCCCGTTGGGTAGCTCCTTGTCTGGCTTGCCTGCCGGGTAGGCGGCGATGAGAGGTTGGGCAGTGCGGTCGCGGTCCCATGCGAGGATCTGCTCGCACAGGCGGTCCGCGAGCTGTGGGCCGGCGGGGCCGTGGCCGAACGCTCCGAGTTCCCATCGGCGTTCGGCGGCGTTCCCCTGGTCGAGGCGGCGCAGGGTGAGGTAGGCCAGGGTCGCGCCTTTGGCCAGGGCGGGGGCGCGGGAGGGGATCGCGGGGGCGCACAGCCCGGCGTCGGCGGCGGCGGGTTCGGCGGCGATGCGGCAGGTTCCCGGCTCGGTGCCGGTTAGGCGTAGCCATACTCCGTCGAAGGACTTGCCGGCGCCGACTGTCGTGCCGGACCATGCGGCGGTCTTGGGCTGGGCGAGGACTCCCCGGAGCGGGGCCGGGTCGATGGCTGGTCGATGTCCCAGTACAACGCGACGTCGGTGTCGATGTGACCGGTTCGCTCCCCGTCCTGGCCGTCGCCGATCATCGGAATGAACCCGCACAACCGGCTATCGCCGGCACGCAGAAGGCCTTTCTCGTGGGTGAAGGCAACGCTGCGAGCCTGGCCCCGCCAGCGCAGCGGCGCCACGAGACAGCCGCTGAGGGCGAGCTGGTCGGACCAGGCGGGCGGGAGATCCCACGGCCCTACGGTGACGATGATGCGGTCGTAAGGGGCATGGTCCACCTCGCCGAGCGCCCCGTCACCCGTGATCACGTGCACGCAGCCATAGCCAGTCGCGTCCAGCGCCTGACGGGCCTGCGCGGTGACCTCCGGGTCGATGTCGATGGTGGTCACCTGGCCGTCCTCGCCGACGAGCTCGGCGAGCAACGCGGCGTTGTAGCCGGTTCCCGCACCAATTTCCAGAACGCGGTCGCCGGCGCGGGCGTCGAGCTGGCCCAGCATCATCGCCACGACGGTGGGCACCGATGCGCAGCTCGCGGGCCTGCCATCGCAGCCCGGCTTGGTGGTGACGTGCCGGTTGGCGTAGGCGTCCTCGATGTCCGCCTCGGGCACGGACAGGTGGCGGGGGATCGTCCGCATCGCCTGCTCGACGCGGCTGGAGTGAAGGTGGCCAGCGGCCTCGATGTGGTCGACCATGCGGTTGCGCAGGTCCTTGGGTTGGGTGCCGGTGGTGGTGCTCATTGGTTTCCTTCCATGAGGTCTCCCGGCGGGGTCGGCGATGCGAGCAGCAGGCAGGCATCCCACTGGGAGGCGGGCGGCGCGTTGGCTGCGGTGGCGTGTCGGGTCAGGTTGACGCCCGCTGTGCCGTCCAACAGGCCGTCGTGGGCTGGCGGCCCGTGATGGCGCAGGTGCTGTTCCATGCGAGCGTGTAGGTGCGGGAGGAGGGCGGCCAGTTCGCTGTCGGCGCCGGCGTCGGTGGCCGCCCGCCATGTGGCCTGCACGAGCCCGGCCCAGCCGTGGCACAAGGACGCGTCGCCAAGCTGGGACAGTTGCGTGTCGTCGGCGATACATCCGGCCAGGGCTTCCTCGGCGCGCCGCCGCCGCGGGTCGTCGAGGGCCAGCCGGTTGTTCCGCACATGGTGGGCCGTAGGGTGTCCCGCGCCCCTACGTGTTCCCGAACAGGGATTTCGGGGCACATACGCCCCGAAATCCCTGTTCGGGGAAGGCCTGGCGGAGGCAACGCGTCTCCTCCGCCGAACTCGGTCCAGCTGGGCTCCTCGCCGCGCTCCCACCCGCACATCACGACCTGACCGCCGCCCGCGACCTCGCCGAGCACCTCCACGCCATC
>JBOGED010000272.1:0-6056 GCA_050743625.1 Egibacteraceae bacterium
ACCCAGTCGACACACCCCGATGCTGGCGCGGCTATCGACGGAGCCACAGGGCTGCTTCCCTGTCTTGGATGCTTGACGAGGCCGCCGGACGCATCGGATTGGCCGGTCCCGTCACCGTGCGGGCGGACCAACACGCGAGCCCACGCCGCCACCGTCACGCACGACCGGTTCGGGTTCCTGAGGGTGGTCACGCACCAAGCAGCCGGTGGATGCGGCGCCTTTAAGGCCCCGGGGAGGAAATAACGTTCACGGTTCGCCTGGACTCGGGACGACGGGCCAAGGTGGGTCGGGAGACATCGGTGGAGCATCCGCGACCGATACGTCGCCAATGCTGCACAACAACACGCCTGCCGCACCGCGGGTGTCCGCTCACGCCGACCATGCGCCTGACCATGCCCATCACACCGGAGCGCACCCGCGCCAGGCGGGCGCAAGGCGAGTGCAGCCCCCCCCACTTCGACTTGGGGGCGTATCCGCCCCCAAGTCGAAGTTGGGGGACGTCACGGCGACTCTCTGGGCGAGATCGCTCCAAATGGCAACGCTATTCGCACCTGGCGCCTTACCTCGATCTGCTCGACCGTGTGCTCGAGGATCACCTCGTCACCGATGTCGAGGCAGAGCTGCTCGCCGCCACAGCCGCCGATTGGGCTTTTCCGGCGAGCAGATCGCGCGGGCGCACCGGGACTAACCTCGGCTCACTCGTCAAACAAGCCTGAGCGGGATGGGTCCGTCTCCATGGGCGAGCGGCGCGAGCTTGTCGCGGTCGGCTACTGGCTCGGCGTTGACGAGGCGGAGATCACCCGCCTGCTCGACACGCAAAAGAGGCGCATCGCGGTGTCCCCGTCGCTCGAGCGACCAGAGCTGGGAGGGCTCTCGATATGCTTCACGGGGCAGCTGAGCTGCCGATCGGCGGCGAGCAGATCACGCGAGGCAACGCAGTGCGGCTGGCGCGGGAGGTTGGGCTGAGTGTGCCGGAACGGGTGACCAAGGCGGTTGGATGTCTTGGTCGTCGCGGACCCGAGCACACAGTCCGGCAAGGCACGCAAAGCCAGGACTACGGGACAAGGCTCGTGGCGAGCCGCCTTCTCGCGTCCGCTCGGCTTCACGGTCGATTAGGGTGAGCGGCATGCATGAACAGTCCGCCGGCACGGAGTGGGCATGACGCCCCCGGCGAACAAGCCCGACTACCTGCACCCGGAGCAGCGAGCGCGCCAGCGGATCGACGCCATGCTCGAGGCAGCTGGCTGGGTCGTGCAGGACTACCGCGGGGTTAACCTCTACGCGGGCAGCGGCGTGGCGGTGCGTGAGCTGGTGACCATCACGGGCCCGGCTGACTACGTGCTGTTCGTGAACCGCCAGGCGGTGGGCGTCATCGAGGCGAAGAAGCCGGGCACGACCCTCTCAGGGGTCGAGTGGCAGACGGTCAAGTACCAGGCGAGTATCTCCCCGACGAGCTACCCGCGTTCTTGGTCGCCGGGCATTTGCCGTTCGGGTACGAGTCGACCGGCGCAGAGACTTGGTTCACCTGCCGCTTCGACCCCGAGCCGACTGCACGGCGGGTGTTCTGGTTCCGCCGGCCCGAGACCCTCGAGCGGCAGGTCGACGACTACCATCACCACCGGCGTGGCTCCCTGCGCGCCCGCTTGCGCGACGTGCCCGAGCTGGAGGAGGAGGCTGGGTGGCTACGGGACGCGCAAGCCGAGGCGATCCGGAACCTGGAACGGTCGTTGAAGGACAACCACCAGCGAGCGTTGATCCAGATGGCGACCGGGTCCGGCAAGACCTTCTGCGCGGCCAACATCGCCGAGCGGCTGATCCGCCACGCGAGCGCCCGGCGGATCCTCTTTCTCGTCGACCGAGCCAACCTCGGACGGCAGACGCTCAGGGAGTTCCAAGGCTTCGACGTGCCCGGGACAGGCCGCAAGCTCACCGAGCTGTACAACGTCCAGCACCTCACCCACAATCGCCTCGACCCTGTCTCCAGCGTCTGTATCGGCACGATCCAGCGGGTCTACTCGATGCTGCGCGGCGACGCCGACCTCGACGAGTCGGTCGATGAGCAAGGAGGCTTCGAGGTCGCCCCAGAGCGGCCGGTGGAGGTCGACTACCACGCCGCCCTGCCAATCGAGGCGTTCGACGTGGTCATCGTCGACGAGTGCCACCGCTCGATCTACGGGGTCTGGCGTCAGGTCCTGGAGTATTTCGATGCGTTCCTGATCGGGCTGACCGCGACCCCAGGCAAGCAGACCTTCGGGTTCTTCGACGCCAACCTCGTCATGGAGTACGGGTTCCCCCGGGCGGTGGCCGACGGCGTCAACGTTGACTTCGACGTGTTTCGCGTGTCCACCGAGATCACCGAGGGTGGCTCAACCATCGAGGCCGGCTACTGGACCAAGTTCCGTGACCGCGAGAGCAGGGCCGAGCGGCTGGAGCAGGTGGACGAGGACCTGAGCTACGCCGGGTCCGAGCTCGACCGCAAAGTCGTGGCCAAAGACCAGATCCGCACGGTCGTGCGGACCCTACGGGATCACCTGCCGGCCATCTTTCCGGACCGCGAGACCGACGAGCACGGACGCCTGAGGCACATCCCCAAGACGCTGATCTTCGCCAAGGACGACTCGCACGCCGAGGACATCGTGCGGATCGTCCGGGAGGAGTTCGGCAAGGGCAACGACGTCATCGCCAAGATCACCTACAAGGCGTCCGACGGCCACAAGCCCGAGGACCTGCTGAAGCAGTTCCGCACCGGCTACAACCCACGCATCGCCGTGACGGTCGACATGATCGCCACCGGCACGGACGTCAAACCGATCGAGATGGTCGTGTTCATGAGGATGGTCCGCTCACGCGGCTTTTTCGAGCAGATGAAGGGCCGCGGAGTGCGCACCATCGGCGACGACGATCTCCGCGGAGTAACGCCCGACGCCAAGCGCAAGGACCGCTTCGTCCTGGTCGATGCTGTCGGCGTCACCGAGACCGCACTGATCGAGTCCGCTCCGCTGGAGCACAAGCGCGGCGTACCCCTCGCCAAGCTCCTACACCAGGTGTCGCTCGGGCAGGTCAGCGAGGACCTCGTGTCGTCGTTGGCGTCGCGCCTCGCTCGCCTCGACGGGCGTATCGGGCCCGTCGAGCGACGTCGTTTGGAGGAAACCGCCGGCATGCCGCTCGCCGAGCTGAACCACCGCCTGGTCGACGCGATCGACCCGGACCGCCAGCTTGCGCACGCCCGCGCCGTCACGGGCGAGGCCGAGCCCGCCGACGACGCGGTGGCCGCGGTGAGGCGGGAGCTGCTCGCCGACGCCGTCCAGCCCCTCGCCGCCAACCCAGAGCTACGCCAGCAGCTCGTCGACGTCCAACGCAGCTTCGACCAGGTCATCGACGAGCTGAGCCGCGACGTGGTGACCCGCGCCTCCTTCGCCGTCGACGCAAAGGCCCGCGCCGCCAGACCGTGGAGTCGTTCCGCGACTTCCTGGACGAGCACCGCGACGAGATCACCGCCCTGCGCGTGCTGTACTCGAAGCCGTACCGGCAGCGGCTGTCCTACGCCGACGTGCGCGAGCTCGCCGCCGCCATCGGCCGCCCGCCTCACCGCTGGACCCCCGAAAGGCTGTGGGAGGCTTACGAGACGTTGGATTCGTCGCTGGTCCGAGGCTCCGCCGGCACCGTCCTCACCAACGTCGTCTCCCTCGTCCGCTTCGCCCTCGGCCTGGACCCCGAGCTCGCGCCCTATCCCGCGCGGGTCGAGGAGCGCTTCGACGCCTGGCTGTTGCAACAACAGAACGCCGGCCGCGTGTTCACGCCTGAGCAGCTCGCCTGGCTACGCCTGATCCGCGACCACCTCGCCGCCAGCCTCTCAATCGAGCCCCGCGAGTTCCTCGATCCCCCCTTCACCCAAAGGGGCGGATTACACAAAGCACGGGAGCTGTTCGGCGACGGCCTCGCCGATTTGCTGAACGAGCTCACGGAGGCGGTGGCCGGATGAGCGACCTGCCAAGCGGGTGGGGATGGGCGACGCTCAGCGCGATTGCATCGACGCAGCTCGGCAAGATGCTGTCGAAGAAGTCGAAGACCGGTGTGGGCTCGCGACCGTACCTACGGAATCCAGAATGTCCAATGGCACCGCTTCGATCTCCACGACGTCGCCGTGATGGACTTCAGCGAGCAGGAGTCGGCAAGATTCGACCTGCGGCCAGGTGACCTTCTGGTATGCGAGGGGGGTGAGGTCGGTCGTTGCGCGACTTGGACGGGCCAGCTCGCGGAGATGCATTTTCAGAAGGCGCTCCACCGTGTCCGCCCCGCGCCCGGGGTCCACGTCAAATACTTGGAGTACTGGCTGCGTTGGTCCGCGGACACCGGCCGGTTCGAGGGCTTCACAACCCGGCAGTACCATCGGCCATCTACCGCAACGCGACCTCCGCCGGCTCCAGTTACCACTCGCGCCTAGCCGCGAGCAAGAACGCATCGTCGCCGCCGTCGATGAACATCTCTCCCGCCTTGACGCCGCCGAAACCGACCTCCGGCGTGCAGGGCAGAAGGCCGATCGGGTTGCGTGAAGCTGCTGTCCATCAGCTCTTCGAGGGGCATGACTGGCCGTGGACGACGCTGGGGGAAATCGCGGAGCTGAAGGGTGGGGTGACGAAGGACTCCAAGCGCCAGCACGATCACAGCTTCGTCGAGGTTCCCTACCTGCGGGTGGCAAACGTCCAGCGTGGTTGCCTCGACCTGCGCGAGGTGGCCACAATTCGGGTAGCACCAGAAAAAGCGAAACTGTTGCGGCTGCAATACGGTGACGTGCTGTTAAACGAGGGTGGCGACCGGGACAAGCTCGGCCGCGGTTGGGTCTGGCAGGGGCTGCGTGGTGACGACGCAGCCACCGTTGGCCTGCTGTTGGAGGCGGAACGGCGCTCCGCGGAAGAGGTCCGCTACAGCGTGATGGCGCGCACGTTGGTGCGGGCATGCCTGGGTCGCGAGAGAAAATCGCGCACACCGGCACTGCGTGGACTAGCGCACCGGCTCGGCATCACGGATTGATGCACCACGTATGAATCGCACCCTGCACGTCTAGCCTGTTGGTCGTCGGGTTACCGTCGCGTGTATGGACGGCAGGCGCGAACCCCGATGATCGCGATCACCTGCGCCTCATGCGAGCGGGAGCTGCCCGCGGCGCGGTTCCCACTCATTCTCGGACCCCGATGGGCGGATCCCGGCGAGGCGGCGCAGCCGTGCAAAGACTGCCGAGCCGCCAAGGTCGCGGCCTCCCTCGTCGGCCAAGCCCTCACCATCTGCATCACCGCCGGGCTGGGCACGGCGGTGATGCTGCTCCTCGACGTCCTCGACGTCCTCGACGATATCTCACAGGCCGGCCGGGACTCCCCGTCTCCTTCCCACGGGGGACCGGTCGCAGGGCGGCTAAGGCGGGGTCGCCCGGGGGCGTCGAGGTCCCGGCCGCCCGCACCGCGGCCTCGGCGCCTCCCACCGCTGTCATCACCAGCGCCCGACGGGTGGAAGCCGTCGGAGCGCGTGCCTCCTCAGCGAGGAGACACGCCATCTACGGCGGCGCGGAGACGCTGCCCTCGCAGTCGGTCGAGCACCTGCGCAAGCGCAAGCCATTCACCGGTTGCAATGCCGGTCACTCCTTCTTCCACGTCGATCCTCACGGTATGGCGAGCATCTGCAAGGTCGGCCGCGACCCTCAGGTCCCGCTCATCCAGGAAGGCGTGGAAGGGCTGCAGCGGCTAGGCGCCATCGCTGACGGGCTCCTGCTTTGGGTCCGGGCAGGAATAACGTTGCGGTTTGTCCTGGTTCGGTCTGACCGTCGCGGTCAGCAGTTGTGTGCGGGATATCGGCGGTATTGAGGCTGTCGCAATCGAGGCGCGTGGCTGTGAGCGCAGGCCAACCGTCGAAGGGCCTGTAGGCGCCCTGGGCCAGCCACACCGCAGCTTTCCTCCGTATTCGGAGGAAAACTGCAGGTCAGGCTCCCTCGGTCAAGCTTGAGGCGCGACTTTCCCTCGTATCCGGAGGAAAACTGCAGGTCAGGCTCGAGCACCCCCGACCGG
>JBOGED010000273.1:0-7501 GCA_050743625.1 Egibacteraceae bacterium
CTGGACACCCCCGCGGACTGGGCGGCCCACGAGCGCACCAGCGGTCGCCGGTAGCCGTGGCACACGCAACCCCCGACCTCACGGATCAGCCGGCACACCGGGCGGCGTTCAGAAGGACGAAAACAGGCCTGGGTGGACATCTGGACGTCCGATCCTTGCTTGCGGAGCCTTTACGCTGCGGGCCATGCCCGGCGGCGACGAGTATCCGCACCCCGAGCCCTACAACCCCCTCAGTGAGGTCAATCTCGCTCGGGCTATCCGTGAGGAGTTGGAGCGCCAACCGATTCACCAGCTTCTGCTCCAAGCCTTCTGGGGCGCTGGGCTTTACGCGCTCTACTACGTCGGCGACCTGCCCCTCTACGAGGGTGTGAATGATCCCGCTTGCGTCACCCCTATCTACGTAGGCAAAGCAGCGGCTGGTAGGAGCTCGTATGGGGTGTTCATCGAGGGCTCCAAAACAAGGAAGCTTCTCAATCGCGTCCATGACCACTTGCGGTCCATCGAGGAGGCGCACACCAACCTGTCGCTCATGGACTTCCGGGTGCGTTACCTCGTCACCAGTGACGTACACATCGTTCTGGGGGAGGCGGGCCTACTGCAGGCGTACGCTCCAGTTCTTTGGAACACCGTGGTCACCGGCTTCGGGATCAACCAACCCGGTGCCGGACGCACGGGGCAGCGTAAGAGCCGGTGGGACACCCTCCATCCTGGGCGACCTCGGGCTGAGGGCAGGGAGCTCAACGAAAAATCGGTCGAGGAGTTGACTGCGATGGTTCGTAAGGCAATCGAAGCGCGCGCAAATGGTGGGGGAGTTGCGGCCGGTGCAGTGGCGGATGAAGCGGACGTGCACGTGGACTTCGTCCCGGAAGAGATCTGAGTCCGGCGCACTCGGCCTGGACTGGATGCGCGTGAGATCCTTCGGGTACGGCGTTGCCCTCGGTATGGTCTGTGGGATGCCTAGATCTGGATGCACGGAGCACCCGGAAGGGCAGCGCGAGGTCGCCGACGGATGCGTCCTCGATGCCCCACCGCTCCAGACCCAAGGAATAGCTCACCAACACATCGACAACTTCTTGTCAATCACGGGAGGCCAAGCGCCTAGCGTCGACCCTCGGCTCGGTCGGTCGCTCCTTGGAGCACCGACGTCCTTGGAGTTATTCGCTGGTGGTGGCGGGCTCGCGCTCGGCCTTCACGGGGCTGGGTTCCGGCACCGAGCACTTGTCGAGTTCGAGCCAAAAGCCTGCGCAACCCTGCGTGGTAACGCAGAGCGTTGGGCGGCAGTCGGTGGGCGGACCGTGTCCTGGGCTATGGAGGAAATTGTCGAGGCCGATGCTCGCGACTATCTGCGGTCGGACGTGTTCCGAGACCTTGGCCGAATTGATCTGCTCGCTGGTGGTCCGCCATGCCAACCGTTCTCTCTTGGAGGCGTGCATGCTGGCGTCAACGACAGTCGCAACATGTTTCCCGCAGCCCTCGATTACGTGCGTGAACTCTGGCCCAAGGTGGTCG
Organism: Egibacteraceae bacterium; assembly: GCA_050743625.1. Classification (GTDB taxonomy): domain Bacteria; phylum Actinomycetota; class Nitriliruptoria; order Euzebyales; family Egibacteraceae; genus JBOGED01. The sequence continues at coordinate 1,510 of JBOGED010000273.1, forward strand.
TCTTCGAGAACGTGCCCGGTCTGACACGGCCGAGTTTTCTGCCGTACTTTGAGTACATCGAGGCGCAACTGCGCTGGCCGTCGGTAACGCCGAGGACGGATGAACCTTGGCTGGAGCACGCGCGACGACTCTCGTCGCGCACGACAGGACCGCTGGACCGCCGCTATCGCGTCACACGGCAGGTCATCAACGCGGCCGATCTCGGGGTGCCGCAGGTACGGCGGCGGGTCTTCCTGCTCGCGGTCAGGGCCGACATGAGAGCCACGCCCATGCCTGCCGTCCCTCTGACACACAGCGCTGATACGCTGCTGTACGAGCAGTGGGTTGAGCCGACCTATTGGGACGAGCACGGGATCGGGCAACCTCCTCTCCCATCACATCTGTCGTCGGAGTCTTTGCTGCAGTTGAAGCTCGACGGGTGGCCCGAGGATCGCCAGCGCTGGCGTACCGTGCGGGATGCGCTACGCGGCCTTCCAGCGCCCGTTGACGGACAGCCACATTCTGACATCCTTAACCACATCGGCGTCCCCGGGGCGCGTAGCTATGCGGGGCATACGGGAAGCCGGCTGGACTGGCCAGCCAAGACACTGAAGGCTGGCGTACATGGAGTGTGCGGTGGCGAGGCGATGCTTCGTCAGGACGATGGGTCACTGCGGTACTTCACCGTGCGGGAGTCGGCCCGCATCCAGACCTTCTCCGACGATTACGAGTTTGTCGGCGCGCGCTCACACGCCATGAGGCAAATCGGCAACGCGGTGGCCGTCGAGGTCGGCCGAGCCGTCGGCGAACACATTCGCCGCCAGGTCAGCCTGTAGAGCATGTCCGAGGTGACCCGCCGGGATCCCGCCGTCACCTCACGCATGATGGCCGCTGTCCGCAACAAGGACAGTAAGGCGGAGCTCGCCCTACGTCGGGCCTTGCATGCGCGAGGGGTGCGCTACCGGTTGCATGCCAAAGACGTGATCGGGCGTCCGGATCTCGTGATCCGCAAGTACCACTTAGCGATCTTCGTTGACGGCGACTTCTGGCACGGCAACGCATGGCGGCTCCGAGGTCTCCAGCGACTCGAGGACATGTTCCCCACGAACACTGAGTTCTGGGCCGCCAAGATCCGCCGCAACATGGCTCGTGACGCCGAGGTCAACGAGGCCCTCGCAAACGACGGCTGGACCGTCGTGCGCGTGTGGGAGAGCGACGTGCGGGCGGACCTCAAGCGGACGGTAAAAAACGTGATAGACGTGATCGAGGTGGCACGGCGACGCGCCAGCCGACGGGACCCCGAGGGCTCTCCGTGATAAGCTCACCGGCGCGCGATAATCGGTTTGTTTCTGTGGGCGCTGTCGACTGTCGTGAATGTGACAAGCGGCCGGTCCTCGGCCACTGTCTCGCGCGGCGCGAGGATGTGGAACGCCATCACGACCTCACGCGGCGAAATCTCTTCTATGCCGTCAATGATCAGTTCCTTCTCGATCACGGGATACACGAGGACGGCTCCCCTCCTTGGCGACGCGAGGCGCTCGGCCTCAGGCCCGCCCCCTTGCGCATCGACGCCAGCTATTCGCTTCACGGCGGAGCGATGCCTCGACTCACTGATCGTGCTGAAGTATCCAGCCCTGAGTCGCTTGCGGCGGAAGAGACTCAGGGGTCCGTGTCCAAGGATGAGGCCACGCGCCTCACTCTGCCGAACGTGTTGTGGGAAAATCACTGCCCAATCGCTTACCTGAGCCGAGTTCAAGCCTTGCAGCCAACGAAGGTCGGGCTCGAAGTAACACGTCTCGCTCCAAGCAAGTGAGCTGAATACTTGAATCATCTGGTCATGAGGCGCGATACCGAATTGCGCCTTGTATGATCCAAAGTCTCCTACCTCTTGAGTCGCCGCCAACAGGGGAGCGAATACCCGTGTATTCGACTCGATGGCGCTCGGGTCGCTTGGGTACGCTCGAGGTTCCAAGGGGAAGCCCGGCGAGCGTCGTTCTGTGAGGACCGCGTTGTACATCTTGCTGGGGGCGGTTGGCTTCAACCAGGGCAAGTGCTGGGCTACCAAAGGCGGCACTTGCTGCGGGGTGAGCTGTGGCTCTCCCTCGATCGACTTCGCGTAACGCCGCAGCTCCGCGCGGAAATACTCTTCATCTTGGACGACGGCTTCGAAGGCTTCGTACAGGTCTGGGGTGATGTAGAGGCGAACGAGGTCACGGTAATTCCTGCGGAACCCAAACCAACGCCCCATTTGCATCATCGTATCTACCTGCTTTGTCATGCGGCGGTAGTACGACACGGTCAGGCCTTCCACGGTGAATCCCCGAGCGAGTTTGTTGCCGCCCACAAGGACTCGCCAAACAGGACGTTTGTCGAAGTCTAACTCTTCTTGCTCAATATCTTTGTCGCTATTGACCACAATGACAGGGCTTGAGGTGCTCCCGATTCGGCTTACGACCTTCGGGATGTACGGCAGCAGCTCTTCGAAGGTACGAGGCGTAGGTACTCCGTCGCCGACCGCCAAGAGGCGACTGAGAGAATATCCTTATCGAAGAGCGTGTTCAGCCGATGATGAGAGGACGATGAGTAGTAACCCGCCCTTGCCCACAGCTGCTGGATCCTCTCGGCGGTCTCGCGATGACCGGCCGTCCTCATCGTCTCGTGCACCAACATCGTATGGTGTCGGAACGTGCAGCCGCCTTCGTCCTCCCGGTAAAGCTTCACCGCGCCAGCGAGCACGAAGGCGTCCATCGCTTCGAGCAGCCGGCAGTCGTCCTCTCCTTGCTTCTCATCTACATATCGCACATGCGCGGCCTCCCTCGAACTGTCGAACGCGCCATTTCCACCGTCGAACTCGTTTTCGAGATCGTGAAAATCAGACGCACCCATATAGCCCGGCGGGCGTCGCAATGAGATGAGGAAATCCTTGGGAAAGATGTCTTCGGCGTCGCTAGGGTCAATGACCTCGTCGTGGATGGTCCTGCGGAGCAGGGGTGCAAAGCCGCTGCCGGGTGGACGCATCCTGCGCCGTTCGCGCCTCCGCCTGCGCGATTCTCGAAAGCTCTGCTCCGCATCCTCCAAATAGGTGGCGAAGGTTGTACCGTCGTCCGCCACGGCGCGCACAGCGAAATGCGTAAACTCGGCACCCATCATGACCCGCGACTTCTCCGCGTTCATTCTGAATAACCGAGAGATGTCGTCATCGATATCGGCTTCGACGCGGGCCAGCTGCAGTCGCTTGCTAGGGGTGGTGAGGCCTCCCCACTCACCTCCGGCATGCAGCAGGCGGTCTCGCCGGTAGATGTAGAGGCCCTGACGTCGTTCCGGACCGCCTGGTAGCTTGAACTCCGGTAGTTCGATCGCCCGGGCCAGATGTGGCACCGAAATCGAATCTTCGCCTCCCCCTGGGATACCAAGTCCTTGGGGTAGCCCGCTCGCCCAGACCGTTGGTAGCCCATCGGATTCAGCGGCGCGACTGGGAATCGCGGGCCAGCCGCAGCATTCTCAACATCTTCGGTGTCGAAGGCGATACGCACACGGCCGCCCTCGAGGATCCGGTGGAAGACCAACCCTAAATGGTGAGAAATGGACTCAGCCGTATGGGTGATGAATTGCTCGACTCGCGTGGTGTTATCGGTGACGGGCAAGCCGGCCGAGGTCGTCCCATCGGACGACGGTTCCGCTTCCTGTCCAAGGAATATTCCAGGGGCGAGCGACTTCCTCTTCGCATATCTCGGTCGGTACGATGTCCGCCACGAAATCGAGCCGGTTGCTCCTTACTTTCCATTGGCGACCGACGGCTGAGCGATTGGCAGCCTTCGACATCACCGTGAGGGTGCGGGCATGACTGAAGGACGCGGCCTTCAAGCCAAGGCCAAAGTGGCCTAGATCCTCCGGCTGATACTTTCGTTGGCCACCGACCGTCATTGCCGTGTCGATAACCTCCAGCGGCATGCCCTGGCCGTTGTCCGCTACATAAAGCGTACAGAGTTGCCCGCAGCGCCGGACAAGGCGGATGAGAACGTCCGTCGCTTTGGCGTCGATTGAGTTGTCCACGAGGTCGGCGAGCGCGGTCCCAAGCGAGTGGTTCCGCCCCAGCCCGTCCAGAACCCGAGGATCCGGGGGAAGTTCCACCGCCCCATCGGTGGGAATCTCGTCCCGCCACGCTGACATCGCCTGTTTCCTCCTGAGCGGTGGGCACGGATGGGTCGACCATACCGGGCAGTTCCCGCGCCGTAACGATGGCCATCGGACCGCCCCTGGGCGGGTGACGATCAAGGTCCTTTCCCGCCGTGAGCTTGGCTCACCAGGGCCCTGTACTGCGGAACTCCGCGACGAGTGCCGCGCGGCGACTTCCAGGGCCGCGAAGCGGGGGCGGTGAACGTGTCCGGTGTTGTTCGGTCATGCGGGCGGAAGATCGGCGGTCAGCGCTGCTGGCTGGGGTCAGCCTGCGGCGATAACGAACTGTGGGGTGACGCCGAGCGCTCGTTCCGGTGGGGGGATGGCGAGCAGACGCGCCCACTCCACATCCCGTAGGCGTTCGAGGCGTGGCTGTGGCCAGCCGGCTTCCTCAACGAGCTCCGCGACCCGCGCCGGGGTCTGAGTCCCGGGGCCGAATGGGAGAGCGGCGAGGACGTCGTCTGGGTACGGCGCGTGGTGGCCCGAGGGTCGCCCCAGCACCCGGTCCACCACTCCGCGCGCGCGGAACCGCCATGCTTCGCACGGATCGGCGCGGCCCCACAGTCCCCCGATGAGCAGCAGGCGCCCTTGCGGCGCGACCTGCCGCCAGGCGCGAAGGGCCGCGACCGGGTCTGGCACGGTCCACAGCAGATGGCGCTCGGTCACGACGTCGAACCGCTCGTCGGGCGGTTCCGTGGCCGTGCTCTTGACAGTCCGCACCTTTAGGCCACCCGCGGCTGCGGAAGCCTGCAGCTTGGCCAGCATCCGCGCGGAGAGGTCCAGCGTGGTGACCTCATGGCCCAAGCGGGCGGCCGTCAGCGCGACCAGGCCCGTACCCGAACCGACGTCGAGCACCCTGGCCGCCGGCGCGGGCAGGTGCCGGGTGAGCACGGCGGCCCAGGCGGCGCGCTCGGCGGCCGACACCGGCGCATGCCCGCAGGCCCTGCCGGCACCGCTGCGTGTCCCCGCGTCGTAGACCTCCGCATCGGCGTCCCAGTACTCCTCGATGCGCTGGAGCAGCTGACCCTCGTCCACCTCTCACCCTTCCTCGCAGATTTGTTGCAAGCATATTGCAGCAAGCGCGGCGCTCGAACGGCACGCCGCCGCCAGTATGGGGTCTATACACCTAACATGCCTATATTTACGTTTATGCCTCTATGACGTTTTCGGCAGGATAACTCGATCTTTACGCAAGAGGGACGGAACTCACTTTTGGGGCGCACGCTGGGGTGATGCATGGCCAAAGGGGTGCTTTACAGCCCAATCGCGGCAGCGGAAGACTCCCGGGCAAGGGCTTTTAGGACTTCCCCGTTCGACCAAGAAGGAGCGTGTGTTGGTCTTGCCTATTCTTCAGGGAAAGTTTCGCCTCTCTTTGATCTGTCTCTTAGCTTGGGGGATGATCGGCACCGGTTTTACTTCGATCGCTCACGCTGAAGATGATTCAGATGAGGAGAGCAGTACGGCGGTGGCCGTCGGTGGGGACGGCGGCGATGGTGGCATCGGCGTGGGTATCGGCATCTGCGCACTGCTCGCAGACTGCGAGGACGTCGGGAGCGACAACGCGGGCGGCGGCGACGGCGGCGACGCCAAGGCCATCAGCATCGACGACGACGACGTCGGGGGCGAGGACGGCGACGTTGTCATCGCCGAGGGTGGCGATGGTGGCGATGGTGGCATCGGCGTGGGTATCAGCATCTGCGCACTGCTCGCAGACTGCGAGGACGTCGGGAGCGACAACGCCAGCGGCGGCGACGGCGGCGACGCCACGGCCATCAGCATCGACGACGACGACGACAAGAACGACGACGACAAGAACGACGACGACAAGAACGACCAC
>JBOGED010000274.1:0-17681 GCA_050743625.1 Egibacteraceae bacterium
CTGTCATGCCTCACACGCTCGTCGGGCCGGGGCGAAGCCCCGCTAGATCTGGATGCACGGATCGCGCGGAGAGGCACCGCGAGATCGCCGACGGGTGCGTCCTCAATGCCCCACCGCTCGAAGACCCAAGGAACAGCTCGCCAACACATCGACAACATTTTGCCTATCACGCTTTCGCAAGCGCTTAGACGCCTCCGGTGACTCTGACTGACTGGACAATACGGTCGAGAGCCTCCAAGTCCCGGCCGCTGACTACCTTCAGGCGGAGCCGCATCACCCATGAGCGGTTCGGCGGTGCCGCCCCGATCACGACATACGCGGCGCCGCTGCCGCCGCACGACGTGTAGATGTCGAGCGCCACGGTGTAGGACCGGCTCGGATACGGCCGGCGACCCTGGTATACGCATGCCGCCGAGAGTGGCTGCACCACCTCGTCAAGGAGCGTCACCTCGCTGTCGCCGGGAATCAGCTGTGACGTCCCGTCGACGATAACCCCCGGCGTGGTCCAATCCTGCTCGAAGGATTGCAGATCCACGGCGGCGCGGACGCTGGCCAAGGCACGGCCGCGAGCGCTCGCTACCGGGCGGTCCTCGGTGTCGGCCCACTCGCGAGGTACCTGGATCTGGATCGCATAGCTCTCGTCAGTGATGGCGACATACATGGCGTATCCGGGCAGAATTTCAGGGCCTGCAGCGGCGATACTCGATAGCTCTTCGGCCAGCGAGCTTTCTCCCATCAGACCGCCGGATGGCTGGCCGGCCACCTGTCGTCCCTGCTCCTGGGCCTCTCCGTCTCCTGACGGCGGATCGGGCGCCGACTCGGTGGGCGTGACGCCGCCGACCCTAGAGGGGCCGCAGGCGGCGACCGCCATGACGACGGCCGCGATGATTCCATGCTTGACATACCGCATTTGCGGCCCTGCCTTCGTTCGTACGTGTTGGCCCATTGGCTATCGGGCCAAGGCAGGACACGATTTCGGGAGAGTCAACTCCAAAACCGTGTGCGCGCAGCGCACTTTCATGCGGGTCAGGACGACTGGAGCGCCGCGGCGATCGCGGGGGTGTCGAGGCGGAAGAACTTACGCCGGCCGCGACCGCGGTCCAGCCCGGCGACCTCCAACCGCTCCGGCTCGATCGTGCGGCTCTCAGCCCCACCCAGTGCCTGGCGTGCGATCTGAAGTACCGCGTCGCGGCTCATGTCTTCCGAGAAGTCCTTACCGAGCCGCTCGTTGACGGCCTCGGCGCCTCCCCCGATGGCGACGAACCCCTTCTCGTCGTTGATCGAGCCGTCGTACAGGATGTGGTAGATCTCCACCCCGCTCGCCGTCATCTCCGCGACCAGCAGCTCGACCTCGTAGGGCTTACCCTCGCCGGCGAAGACGCCTCCGAGCATGTTGGCGTACGCGGTCGCGATGGAGCGGCCGGTGACGTCCTGGCGGGAGTACTGGTAGCCGCGGATGTCCGCTTGGTAGATCCCCACCCGCCGGAGATTCTCGTACTCGTTGTACCTACCGGTTGCCGCGAAGGCGATCTGGTCGTAGATCTCGCTGATCTTGTTCAGCGTCGAGGACGGGTTCTCGGCCACGAACAGGATGCCGCCCTCGTAGGTGATCGCGATGACGGGCCTGCCCCTACTGATGCCCTTGCGGGCGTAGTCGGCCTTGTCCTTCATGAGTTGTTCCGGGGAGACGTACGGCATCCCCATCGGCATAGCTATGGCCCTCCCCGGAAGGTGTGATTTAGGACTGGCGGCGCGCTGCGATCACCGTCTCCACGCGGGTGGCGACGACCTCGTCGTCGAGCTCCCGGTAGCCGTCGGCGTCGATGAGGACGACCAATGGATAGATCTCGCGGACAAGGTCGGGTCCCCCGGTGGCCGAGTCCTCATCGGCAGCATCCCACAGCGACTCGATCACCATGTCAATCGCGGCATCTCGCTCGAGGCCTTCCCGATAGCGTGCCTTCAGCGACCCGCGCGCGTCGCGCCCCCCTGAGCCGGTGACGGCGAAGCGGCGCTCCTCGAAGCACCCACCGAGCACGTCGAACTCGTAGATGCGGGCAACCTTGTGGAGAGGGTCGTACCCGGCGAACAGCGGGACGACAACCAGGCCCTGCATGGCCATGGGCAGGTTGCCTCTCACCATCTGCGCAAGCTGGTTCGCCTTGCCATCCAAGGACAAGGGGCCGCCCTCGAGCTTCTCGTAGTGCTCTAGCTGGACCGCGAAGATCTTGGCGAGCTCCATCCCGGGCCCGGCCGCACCTGAGATGCCGACCGCCGACCACGCGTCCGCCTCGAAGACCTTGCGCATGTCCCGCTTCGAGATCACGTTGCCCGAGGTGGCGCGTCGATCCCCTGCGAGGACGACGCCGGTTGCGTAGGTGAGCGCGACGACGGTGGTGCCTTCGACATGCTCCAAGCGGAGGAGCCCAGACTCACCTAGTGGGACGATCGGGGTCTCGGGCGCGATCCTGCGGAGGACCGCAGTGAAGCTCGGGACCGCGATGTCGAACGGCTGAGGATAGACGTAGTCGGACCGATCGATCCTCACTCGCCACCCTTTTGGACGTAATTCTTCACAAACTCTTCGGCGTTTTCTTCGAGTACCTCGTCAATCTCGTCGAGGAGATCGTCCACGTCTGACGTGTCGACAGCCTCGCTGGTCTGGGTGTCGGTCGTCTCCTCGGCGCTCTCTTGCTTGGCTCGCTGCCTGCGCACCTGGCCGCCGTCGCTGCTCATGTCACTCCTCGTGGGTCGGCGGTGTTGCTTGCCACCGAGTGTAGCCGCCGTGGGTCTGAGCTCTGCGCGCGCTCAGCGCACTCCCGTCGCCGTACCGCCACGTTCGCGGAAGTTCGGGGAGCGCTTGCAATCAAGTAAGGCTAACTTTTACTATGCGAGGAGTGGCGGGCTTCCCTCAACGAGGTGGCGGGATGATCGGGCGGATTACGGTAGTTATGGTATTCGTGTTGCTTGCGGCGGCCTGCGCGGGCGACGGGAGCGTGAGCACCGCGGCAGAGCGGGAGCGGCTCACGATCGCCCTGCCCAGGGACGGCGGACCGATCAATATCTTCGCGGGAGGGGCCAGCGACCCCCTCGTCGAGCTCATCTACGACAAGCTGCTCGCACCCTCGCCCTACGTCGACGATCCTGCCCCGTGGCTGGCTGAGCGCGTCGAGCAGGTCGACCCTTTGACCTGGGACGTCACGGTCCGAGACGGTGTCACCTGGCAAGACGGTGAGCCTCTGGACGCCGAGGACGTCAAGTTTACGTTCGAATATTTCGTCGAAGCTCCCACCGGGCGCTACACGCACCATGTGAGCGAGGTGCCCGAGATCGCGGAGGTCACGATTACCGGCGACCGATCGCTCCGCTTCACCTGCGCCTATCCCTGTCCCGAGCTTGGGCCGATCACGCTGGCGGATCTGCCGATCATCCCCGAGCACGTCTGGCGCGGGGTCACCGAGCCGGCGACCCGTAGCGACCTCCCCATCGGGAGCGGCCCCTACCGGCTGGTCGAGTACAGCCCCACCGCCTACCGATTCGAGGCCCACGAGGCGTACTTCGCCGGGCCACCACGGGTGGCCGAGCTCATCATGCCGGTCATCCCCGACCCCTCGACGGCCTTCACCGCGTTGCGCTCGGGCGAGATCGACGCCGTCGCGCGGCCGTTGCCGCCGGAGCTGCTCGACGTTTTTGGCTCGGACGAGGGGTTGGGCGTGATCACGGCCGCTCCGCTGCAGTTCGACGAGCTGCGCCTGAACTACCAGCGACCGCCGTTCGACGACCCGGAGGTGCGCCACGCGCTGTCCCTGGCGATCGACCGGCAGGCGCTGCTCGACACCGTACTGCTCGGCGAGGGCCGGGCCGCGCTGGAGGGGTACCCACACCCGGACTCGCCGTGGACGAACCCTGACCTCTCTACTCCCTACGATCCCGACGAGGCGCGCCGGCTGCTCGCCGGGCGCGACATCAGCTTCGAGATCGACGTGGCCGGCAGTGAGCCGACACAGGTTCGGGCCGCCGAGCTTATTGCCCGGCAACTCGCCACCGTCGGTGTGCGGGCGACGGTCAGACCCACTGACGCGACGACCCTCGCCAACTTCTTCAGGACCCGTGACTTCGACGCCTACGTGAACACGATCACCGCGCACGGCGTCGCCGACCCCACGCAGTTCATCATGTCGCACCGCTCGGGCTACCTGTGGGACGCGCCCGAGGTGCCCTACCCCGAGTGGGATGACTTGTTCGAGCGATGGCGCGCGCAGCAGACGATCGAGGACCGCACCGCCGTGCTGTTCGAGATGCAGGAGCTGTTCAACCGGCAACCGACGTCCATCCCGCTCTACTACCCAGACGAGCACTGGGCCTTCGGCCCCGCCTACAAAGGGTGGGTCGAATCACCCGGCCACGGCATCGTCCACAAGTGGTCCTTCCTCCCCACCGACGTCCGTGACGCCGCCAACGCGGTCGTCGGTCCTTAGGCGTGTCCAGGGTCGTGCCGCGCCGCCGCACCCGGGTCGCGTTGCGCCGCCGCACCCCGGGTCGCGTTGCGTCGGGTTCCGCTTCGAAGATCACTTTTAGGTCGGGAGCCTCTTCCCCGGGACGCAACGCGACCCTTCGCTGGGCCATTGCCGGGTGTTTCTTTATCGCAGTGGCGGTTGTGACGGCATCGAGCCGTCCCAACCGCGCTCCGCTTCGCTTCGCGCACGACTCAAGGCCGCGATTTCTCTTGGGGCGGGTCGCGCAGTACGTGCTGGTGCTGTGGGTGGCGTTGACATTGAACTTCGCGCTGCCGCGGGTGGCGCCGGGGAGCCCGCTCCAGTACCTGTTCGGGGACGAGGTCAACGCGGTCACGCCCGAGCGGCAGGTCGAGATCCTCCGCCAGTTCGGCTTGGACCAACCGGTACTCGCGCAGTACACGCGGTACTGGGCCGATCTGGCCCGGTTCGATCTCGGGACGTCCGTGCGGTTCGGCCAGCCGGTCGCCGAGGTATTGGGTGACCGGATCGGGTGGACGCTGCTGCTGATCGGCGTGGCGACGGTGCTTTCTACCCTGATCGCGATCACGGCCGGCACCGTCGCGGCGTGGAAGAGGGGCAGTGCCCGGGACACCGGGCTGATGGTCGGCATCCTGACGGCGGAGTCGATGCCGTCGTTCTGGGTCGCGCTGATCCTGATCTCCGTCTTCGCCGCCCAGCTCGGCTGGTTTCCGACGTTTGGCGCGGTCTCGCTGGTCGGCGGCGGAGGCGTGGCCGACACCGCGGCCCATCTTGTCCTTCCGGTCCTCACGCTCGTGCTCACCGAGACTGGGAGCCTATTCCTGCTGGTACGCGGCTCGCTGCTGTCGACGCTGGGCGAGGACTACACGCTGATGGCCGAGGCGAAAGGGGCCAGCCAGCGACGGGTCGTGTTCCGGCACGGGCTGCGCAACGCGCTCCTGCCCGCATGGACCAGCGTCACGCTGGACCTCGGGCGGCGGGTCGGCGGTGTCGTCGTCGTCGAGACGGTGTTCGCCTACCCCGGCATGGGCCGGGCGATCTACGAGAGCGTCCTGGCCAGGGACTACCCACTCCTCCAGGGCGCCTTTGTCGTCCTCACCGTCGCGATCGTCGCGGCGAACCTGCTGGCCGATGTCACCTACCCGCTGCTCGATCCACGGGTGAGGCGGCCGGCTGGGGCGACGGCTTGAGGCGCTGGCCCTGGCTCGGCTATGTGGGCGCGGGGATGCTCGGTGTCTTGCTGCTCGTGGCGGTAGCGGCGCCGCTGCTCGCGCCGTACGACCCGGCGCTTCAGGTCGCCGAGCCGTTCGCGCGGCCGTCTTGGGCGCATCCCTTGGGAGCCAACGACATCGGGCAGGACATTCTGAGCGAGGTCATCTTCGGAGCGCGGGTGTCGTTGGCCGTCGGGATCACCGCGGCGCTGGTCGCCACCGTCTTGGGCACCTGTGTGGGGCTTACCGCCGGGTATGTGGGAGGGCGTCTCGACGCCGCGCTCATGCGGGTATGCGACGTGACACTCTCGTTGCCGTTCGTGCCGCTCGCCATCGTGATCGCGGTGTTCGCCGGCCCTGGCTTGGTCGCCTTGATCTTGATCATCCCGCTGCAGCTGTGGGCGGAGGCCGCACGCAAGCTGCGGGCGCAGGTTCTGGCGGTCAGCAGGCGCGACGCCGTCCGGGCGGTGGAAGCGATGGGAGCCAGCCGCGCGTACGTCCTCCGCCGGCACCTGTTGCCCCTGCTCACGCCGATCGTCATCCCGCAGTTCGTCCGCGCGGCGATCTACGCGATCGTGCTAGAGGCCAGCCTGAGTTTTCTGGGGTTGGGCGACGCCACGATCAAGAGCTGGGGAACGATCCTCTCCTACGCGAATGCGCGCAGCGCGTTCCTCACCGACTCGTGGCTCTGGTGGATCGTGCCCCCGGGGCTGTGCATCGCGGCCGCCGGGCTGTCCTTCGCGTTCATCGGATATGCCTTGGAGGAGCGTGGCCGGCCCCGCCTCCACGCGCTCGCCCCGGCATGGCGCAGGCCGCGATCGGCAGCGCCGGCCGCGGACTCGGCAGGCGCCGCCCTTCTCCGGATCACCGATCTCACCGTGCGGTATGGAGCGAGCCCCGCCGTCCACGGTGTGAGCCTCGACGTCCGCCGCGGGGAGATCCTCGGCGTCGTCGGATCCTCGGGGAGCGGCAAGAGCACCATGGCCGGCGCGATCATGGGACTCCTCAAAGCCCCCGCGAGGGTGGACTCCGGCCGGGTCCTATTCCATGGCGAAGACCTGCTTGACGCCTCACCCGCCCGGCTCCTCCAGCTCCGCGGCGGCCGGCTGGCGCTCGTGCCTCAGGCCGCGATGAACGCGCTGAACCCAGTCCTGACGGTCGGCGCGCAGATCGTCGAGGCGATCCGCCTCCACCGACCGGCATCGCGGCAAGAGGCGTACCGGCATGCCCGCGAGTTGCTCGAGCGGGTCGGCATCGACGCCGCACGAGCCGGTGGCTACCCGCACGAGCTCAGCGGGGGGATGCGCCAGCGCGTCCTCATCGCGATGGCACTCGCGAACGATCCTGAGCTGATCATCGTCGACGAGCCGACAACGGGCCTCGATCCCCTGATCCAGCATGGGATCCTCCAGCTGCTCACCGAGGTGAGCGAACGCCTTGGCGCGGGGATCGTCCTGATCTCCCATGACCTCGCCGTCGTAGCGGAGGTCGCGGACACGATCGCGGTCATGAACGCGGGTCGGATCGTCGAGTTCGGGCCGGCCGCCTCGCTGCTCCAACGCCCCCGTCAGGCGTATACCCAGCGGCTGTTGACCGCGGCCCTCCCTCGCCGCGGTCAGCGCCGATACGTGGATAGGTCGCCGCTGCTGCAGGTCTCCGGCGTGTCGAAGTCCTACCCGCGGGCGGTCGCCGCGGTGGGCGTGGACCTCGACGTGCGTGAAGGGGAGATCGTCGGTCTGATCGGCCAGAGCGGCGCGGGCAAGAGCACGCTCGCCCGGCTCATCCTGCGTCTCGAGCGACCGGACGAAGGGAGGATCCTGTTCGGGGGCACGCCGCTGGAAGACCTCAGCCGGCGAGATCTGCGGAGCCTGCACCTGGTGTTTCAGGACCCCTACCAGTCGCTTCCTGACCATCTGCGGGTCGGTGAGATCGTCGCGGAGCCACTCCGCATCCACGGCGAGAAGGCGGGATCACGTGTCGGGGAGGCGCTCAAGGTCGTGGGCCTCGACCCAAGCCGGTATCGAGGGCGCTACCCCTCACAGCTGTCGGGAGGGGAGCGCCAGCGCGTGGCGCTCGCCCGGGCCGCAGTGGTGCGTCCCCGCTTGATCGTCCTGGACGAGCCGACGTCGATGCTCGACGCTGAGCTGCGGCAAGAGCTGCTGGCCGCGCTGCTCCAGCTGCGGGACCAGTTTGGCGTCTCGTATTTGTGCATCACCCACGACCTCGTCCTCGCGAGGGCCTTTTGCGACCGGCTTGTCGTGCTCCGCGAGGGCCACGTCGTCGAGGCTGGGCCCACCGAGGTCGTCACGTCCAACCCCACGCATCCCTATACCGAGATGCTCGTGCGCACCGGATTGCCAGCCAATATCCGCTCCAGTTAGGGTAAGTTCCCTTTCAATGAGAAGGACTGCTGCCGTTGCGGTGCTCGACATGGACCTGCGCGGCCCGTACGAGCCGCTCGAGCACCCATCCGTGCGAGATCTCGTCGAGCGGGTCGACTGTTACGACCTTCCCGCGCTGGACCTCGCGCGGTATCGCGGCCTGGTCGCGGAGGGCATGATCGACCAGGAGTTTCTCTACCGGCACCGCCAACTCGTCGCTGACTACCTCGACCGCGGAGGGACGGTCGTGTTCGGTGGGCACCTCTTGCGCCCGTGGCTCCCTGGTGCCGGGATATTCGTACCGAAGGTGATCACGTCGTTCGGTGACTACCAGGTGCGGATCGTTTCCGACCACCCGATCTTCGCGGGAGTGGACCCGCATGACCTCACCTACCGCCGAGGCGTCGCCGGGTTCTTCGCCCGCGGCCACAACCCGCCGCCCGATACCGCGGTGGTCCTTGCCGAGCTGGCCGGCGGGGAGCCGGTCGTCTACCTCGACGAGCGCACCACGGCCGGGACGATCCTGGTGCACTCCGGGTACGGGCTACTCGGCTACTCGCCTGGGGAGACGACGGCGGCTCGTGTCGCTCCCCAGCTGCTCGCATGGATCAGCCAGAGGTGAGCAGGATCGGGGTCCTCTACGGCGGGTCGGCGGCGCACCACCGCGCGCTGCACGCGCCGAAGTACCGCCGCCTGCTGGACGGCATCCTCTACCTCCCCGATGCCGCCAGCGCCGGGCTCGGCGGGTGCACCACGCTGATCGTCCCCGAGCGGCTGCACCGCGGGTTGCTCCACCGGACCGCCCCCGCGATCCGTGCGCTGCTCGACGAAGAGGGCACCGTCGTACTGTTCGGTGAGCAACCCACCGCCTGGCTGCCCGGCCTGCGGTGGGCGCATCGCCCGACGAACTGGTGGTGGTGGCTTGATGGCGGTCCCGCTCCCGTGGTGGCCACCGCGCCCGGCCACAGCCTGTTCGACCGGCTCACGCTCGCGGACATGACATGGCATATCCACGGGGTCTTCGACCCGCCCGCCGGCGCCGAGATCGTCCTGACCGCACAAGACGGGAGCGCCGTCCTTTACCTCGACCGCGTCAGCACGCCCGGCACCCTCATCGTGACGTCCCTCGACCCGCTCTCGCACTTCGGCTCGTACTTCATGCCCGCCACGGAGCGCTTCCTCGACGGCTTCCTCCCGTGGCTGCACGACAGCGCCTGACTGGCCTGGCCATAGACCCGCCGAGACAGGGAGCAGCGATGAAGGTCGCCTCCGTGTTCGTTCCCTCGGAGTCCGCTGCCAGCTTTTGCGCGCCGCCGCGCAAAGCTTGCCCCAACCACAACCGCATCTGGGATCCGGCCTGACTGACGTGAGGTTATTGCGCGCCGACGCGCAAAACCTCAGTTCGTACCAGGACGCCGCGGTCGCCGACGCGAGCGCGGACGGGAGAAGCCGGGAACGGCCTCCTTCCTGCTCTGCCTCTGCGGCCACAGGTGCGTCGACCCGAA
Source organism: Egibacteraceae bacterium (assembly GCA_050743625.1). Lineage (GTDB taxonomy): Bacteria > Actinomycetota > Nitriliruptoria > Euzebyales > Egibacteraceae > JBOGED01. The sequence continues at coordinate 9,594 of JBOGED010000274.1, forward strand.
CGAGCGGGTCCAGCCACGCATCGACGCTCTCGACGTCCTCACCTCCCCCGACGGCACACGCCAAATGAGCCCCGAACCGGGACTACCGGAGCCGTAGCAGGTGGAACCGCCCCGTCCCGGCGTCAAAGACCTGAGACCGCGAAGCCGAGGTCGATGACGAATCGGGCGAGGCGCGCGCGGTCGGCGAACAGCCTTGTGAGCGCTGGCGTGACCGGGTCGTGGAGGCGCTCGAGGGGCAGCGCGTAGAGGGCGCTGCGTATGGTGAGCGACCCAATGTACCCGTATCGGACGTCCGCCTCGTCGACGGCCATGCCTTCCTCGCGCAGCCCGGCGATGTACGGCGGGACGATCGCCGCGTGCAAGGCGGGAAGATCACGGGGATCGAACGCGCCCGCCTGCGGCAGCCCGACGAGGAGCTGACCGAGGTCGAACCCGACCGCGACGAGGCTGTTGAAGCTGCCGAAGTCGATGGCGACGAAGCCGTCGGGGTTGCCCACCGGCACGAGCAGGTTCTGTGGGCACGCGTCGCCGTGGGCGAGGGTCCGCGGTAGCTGGTCGAGCGTGTCGAGGATGGCGGGGAAGCGCTCGACCAGGACGAACAGGTCATCGTGCAACCGGTCGTCGACCGCTCCCGCGACCAGCGGGTTGGACCAGGTCGCGTCGTCCCGGAGCTTGGGGAGCACGACCGCGGTCCTCCCCAAGTTGTAGTAACGAAGCGCCGCCTCCCTCAGCGCCAGCGCGCCGACGGGCTCAAGCCGATCCTCGGCGCGCCGGGCCGCAAGCCGGCCCAGCAGGTGGGCCGCCCGCCGGAAGCGCGGGAGGTCCCACACGACATCGGCTGTTCTCACGTCCTCCAGCCACATGGCGATGCGGTCGTCCCCGAGGTCGTCGATGCGGTAGACGTGCGGGAGCCGTAGGCCCGGGGGGAGCATGGTCGCAAGCGGAGACCGGTAGAGGTCGGCCTCGACTCCCCAGGGGAACTGCCTGATCTGCTCTTCGACCACCTCCGATGGGAAGAGGTGGAGATCTGGCCAATGCCGCAGGGACTGTAGGACCTTGACGAACAACGACCAGCGCACAAGGCCCTTACCGTCCCGGGCGATGCCTTTGACCCGCGCGAGCAGCCCAGTCGAGGGAGTACCCACCCGATAGTGGACGGGCTCGACCCACCAGTCCACGAGCTCTAGCCCCGGACGCCCAAGGCTGGACCGGACCAGCATGGCGAGGTCGTCGTCGCTGACGACCGCGGGACCCAACAGCTCGTTGCCGCTGGCCATACGCACAGGGGTTGAGGTGACGGTCATCAGCGCTCCATCCGCGATCTTCGAGACGACACCTCACTTTGTGCGCGGAGGCTTGACGTTCTCTGAACGATCGCTGGACGTGCCGCAGGGCAAGGGCCCCGGCCTACCCACCGTCCCGGGTGCGCCTGCGTGCTGGCAGTGCCCCGGCCACGACGAAACAGGCGGAGAGAAGCACCAGGTTCTTCACCACGAACTCCCCCTCAGTGGAGAGCGCGATTGGGTGATCGGGCTGGAAGGCGGCGGCAGGCTGGACCACGAGCACCAGGAAGGTGCCGAGCAGCTCACCGGCGGTCAACACGAGCGTGGCACGCAGCCACCGGCCGACCAGCAGCGCGACACCGACCACGATCTCGAACCAGCCGAGAGCCGGGAGGAGCCAGGCGGGATCGAACAGGGGTAACGTCTGCTCGACAAGCTCGGCGATCGGGCTGACGCCGAACACCTTCTTGAGGCCGAACAAGACGAAGACGAGGCCCAACGAGATCCGCAGCAACGGCACGCCCCACCGCCGGAGCCGCGCTCGGAGCCAGTCGTCGATACGGTCGAGGCGGCTCCAACCCTCGGTGCCCGTCTCATCGTGGCGGGCTGATTCTGGTGTGTCCATATACGAGTACTTCGTAGCCACGCCACCCCAGGTTTCCGCCTATAGGGAGTAAGTTGCCGCAGATGGGCTGATGGCCATCGATAGACTGGCGCCGCCCATGACGCTCGGCCTACCGCAGGTATGCGCTCTCGCGATCTCTCACTCCCTGTTCCAGCCGACCACATTGCAGTCGGCGATCGATCGCCTCGGATTCATCCAAGCGGACCCGATCCGCTCGCCCGCGAGGGCGCAAGATCTGATCCTTCGTCACCGCGTTAGGGACTATCGCGCGGGAGATCTCGAGCGGCGATACCCGTCGCTTGATATCGAGGAGGACCTTCTTTACGCCTACGGCTTCCTCTCTCGCGAGGTCTACCGGCTGGTGCATCCCCGGATCACGACTGGCTTGCCCGATCTGGAACAGAGAGTCCTCGCCTCAGTGCGGACCCACGGACCGATGCATCCGGTAGAGCTGGACGAGCAGTTCGGGCGCGAACGGATCGTCAACGCCTGGGGCGGCTACTCGAAAGCGACAAAGCGAGCACTGGAACACCTGCATTACCGTGGGTTCCTGCGGATCGCCCGACGCGAAAACGGCATTCGTATCTACGAGGCGGCAGCACCGGTCGACGAGTCGATCGCGCCGGAAGAACGCCTCCGAAAGCTGCTCCTCGTGATCGCGAATGTCCTCGCGCCGGTTCCGGACAAGACCCTCCAGGCGATCGCCGCGCGTGTCAGGCGTGTCACCACTGGAGTCATGGATCACCGAAAGGCGATCCGCGAGCTACTCGATACAGGCGAGCTGGAGACGCAGCCTGTTGCCGGACTCACCTATATCTGGCCGGCGTCCACGATGATGCGTGAAGCACCACCGGCTCGCGTGCGCTTTCTCGCGCCGTTCGATCCGCTGGTGTGGGATCGCCGCCGGTTCGAGCATCTTTGGGAGTGGCCGTATCGTTTCGAGGCATATACGCCCCCCGCGAAGCGCCTCCGCGGCTACTACGCGATGCCGCTTCTCTGGCGTGAGCGAGTCATCGGATGGGCGAACGCGAACGTCACCGGACAGCAGCTGGACGTCGAGCTGGGCTTCGTCGGAGCGCGGCCTCGCGACCGCCGTTTCGATCGGGAGGTGGAGGTTGAGATCTCGCGTCTGCGAACCTTCCTCGAGCTGGACAGCGTGGGCCGATCAGCTCGTGGACCGGCGGCGAGTACGCCACCTCGGCTCACGTGAATGTGGCGGGTTGAGCGGTCGCGTGCACGGCGAAGTTTCTCGGTATGCAACGTATTTCTGCCCGGGGCTGTCGACTCAAGGGAACTGATAGTGGCGTTAGGGGAACATCAGCGACACCAACGGATCCTTCCCCATATGGGGGACGGGAAAGGGTAGGGTGACAGCGATGGCTCGCGCGCAGGTGCTGTCGATGGTCCTCGCCGGCGGCGAAGGAAAGCGCTTGCAACCCCTGACGACCCATCGGGCGAAGCCGGCGGTCCCGTTTGGGGGCAACTACCGGCTCATCGATTTCGTGCTGTCCAACCTGGTGAACGCCTCGTTCCGGCGGATCGTGGTGCTCACCCAGTACAAGAGCCACAGCTTGGACCGCCACCTCGCCCAGACCTGGCGAATGTCGCCACTGCTGGGCAATTACGTGACCCCAGTCGGGCCGCAGATGCGCCGGGGACCCCACTGGTTCACCGGCTCCGCGGACGCCATCTACCAGAACCTCGAGCTGATCGGCGACGAGCAGCCCGAGTATCTCTTGGTGTTCGGCGCCGACCATGTCTACCGGATGGACCCGCGCCACATGCTCGAGGCGCACATCGAATCGGGCGCTGGCGTGACCGTCGCGGGTATCAGAGTGCCCCGCGACCAGGCGGGTCAGTTCGGCGTCATCCAGACCACGAGCTCCGGTCCGTTGATCACCGGATTTGAGGAGAAGCCCGCACGCGCCACCGGGCTCCACGATGCGCCGGACCAGGTACTCGCGTCGATGGGCAACTACATCTTCACGACGAAGGCCTTAACCGAAGCCGTGCTGACAGACGCCGAGGACCGCACTTCTGCCCACGACATCGGCGGCAACATCATCCCGATGCTCGTGAGGTCCCGCGAGGCCGCCTTCTACGACTTCGGCCGCAACGAGATCCTCGGTGCCACCGCGCGCGACAGCGGCTACTGGAGAGACATCGGCACGCTCGACGCCTACTACGACGCGCACATGGACCTCGTCAGCGTCCACCCAGTGTTCAATCTCTACAACAAAGACTGGCCAATTCTCACCTGGCACGAGCCACTCCCGCCCGCGAAGTTCGTCTTCGAGTGGCCCGGCCGCGTGGGTCACGCGCTCGACTCGATGGTCTGCGCGGGCGTGGTCGTCTCCGGCGGAGTCGTCCGGCGTTCGATCCTGTCACCAGACGTGGTGGTGCACTCGAACGCCGAGGTCGAGGGGTCGGTGCTCCTGCACGGGGTTGACGTCGGCCGCCACGCGATCGTGCGCAACGCGATCGTGGACAAGGGCGTGCGTATCCCTGAGGGAGCAAGGATCGGGCTCGACCCCGATCGCGATAGAGCCCGTTTCACCGTCTCGCCAGGCGGGATCGTCGTCATCGGCAAGGGCTCGAAGGTCGAGCCTGAATAAGGGGGCGGAACCCGTGCGCGTTTCGTTGCTGACCCGCGAGTTCCCGCCCGAGGTCTACGGCGGCGCTGGTGTGCATGTCGAGTACCTCTCACGTGAGCTCGCCCGGCTCGTCGACGTCGAGGTCCGCTGCTTCGGGGACACGCGCTCCTCGCCACTCGTGGCCGCGGCGTACCAGCCCTGGGAGGCGCTCGGTGGTGAGCGTCCGCACCTCGCCGCGCTCCGCCACATGTCGGTCGACCTCGCGATGGCCCCCGGGGTCGAGGGCGCGGACCTGGTCCATAGCCATACCTGGTACACCAACTTCGCGGGGCACCTGGCGAAGCTGCTCTTCGGCATCCCGCACGTCGCCACGACCCACAGCCTGGAGCCGCTCCGCCCGTGGAAGGCCGAGCAGCTGGGCGGCGGGTACGCGCTGTCCAGCTTTTGCGAGCGCACGGGGCTGGAGTCGGCTGACGCGATCATCGCGGTGTCGCACGGGATGCGCGAAGACGTGGCGCGCTGTTACCCCGCCGTGCCCGATGACCGCATCCATGTGATCCACAACGGCATCGACCCGGACGAGTACGCGCCGGACCCGTCGACCGACGTCATCGAGCGCTTCTCGATCGACCCTGACCGGCCGTCGGTCGTGTTCGTCGGCCGGATCACCCGTCAGAAGGGCCTGGTGCACCTCTTGGACGCCGCGGGGTACCTCGACTCCGACGCCCAACTGGTCCTCTGCTCCGCCGCCCCTGACACGCGCGAGATCGAGGACGAGGTCCGCGCGCGGATCGCGGGGCTCCCACAGGTCCGGTGGATCGACGAGATCCTGCCGCGTCCTTGGGTGGCGCAGATCTTGAGCCACGCGAGCGTCTTCGTGTGCCCGTCGGTCTACGAGCCGTTCGGTCTGGTGAACCTCGAGGCGATGGCGTGTGAGACCCCAGTCGTCGCGACCGCGATCGGGGGCATCCCTGAGATCGTCGTAGACGGGGAGACCGGCTACCTCGTGCCGCTGGGTGAGGATTTCCCCCGGTCCTTGGCCGAGAGGGTCAACGCGCTGCTCGCCGACGAGTCCCTCCGCCACCGCTTCGGCAAGGCGGGTCGCGCCCGCGTCCTTGAGCACTTCAGCTGGGCGGCTGTCGCCGAGCGCACCGCCGCCCTCTACGACCGGCTCTGCTCGGGCTGGTAGACGTCGGGCTCGATGTAGAGGATGCCGACGAGCGGGACCCGCTCGCGGACCCTCTGCTCGGTCGCGTTGATCGTCTTGGCCACGTCGTCGAACGACAGCGCGCCGTTGAACTGGACCTTCGCTCCGACGAGCAGCTCGTCGGGACCGATGTGCATGGTACGCATGTGGATGACCCGCGCAACCTCCGGCGTCTCCTCGATCGCCGAGCGGATCGCGGCGATGTCGCGAGGTCTGGCGGACTCGCCGATCAGCAGGCTCTTCATCTCGATCGCGAGCACGACCGCGATGACGCCGAGCAACACGCCGATCGCGAGGGTCGCGTAGGCGTCGAACACCGGGTCGACGAACTGCGCGAGCACCACGCCGATCAGCGCGAGCACGAGCCCTACCAACGCGCCGAGATCCTCAAGCACGACGACCGGCAGCTCGGGGCTCTTGGAGTGGCGGATGAAGCTCCACCACGACTCGCCGCCGCGCACGTGATTCGCCTCGATGATCGCGGTACGGAACGACAACGCCTCGAGCACGATGGCGACCACCAGGATGCCGATGGCCACGCTGAGGGACTCGGGAGCGTGTGGCTCCCGCAGCTTCGAGTACCCCTCGTACAACGAGAACAGGGCACCGAGCGTGAAGAGGACGACCGCGACGACGAACGACCAGAAGTAGCGCTCCCGGCCGTACCCGAAGGGTCGCTCCTGAGACTCGGGCTTGCGCGCCGCCTTGCCGCCGAGCAGGAGCAGCGCCTGGTTTCCGCTGTCGGCGACCGAGTGCACCGACTCGGCGAGCATCGAAGACCAGCTGGCAGAACAGGTGTACTGGTCGACGGCCGACCTCCTCGACCTAGAGGTCGACCTGCTGTTCTTCGACACCACCTCGACCTACTTCCAGATCGAACAGCCCGACGACCCCACCGAAGGCGAACCGTAGGCTTCCGCAGCCACGGCCACTCCAAGGACCACCGTCCCGACCTGCCCCAGGTCATCATCGGCCTGGCCGTCATCCGCACCGGCATCCCCATCCGGGTGTGGTGCTGGCCAGGCAGCTGGCCGACGCGATCAACGGCTCCGATGGCCTGTCCCCGGCCAAACAGGACGAGCTGGCCGGCCAGCTGCGCGCACAACCCGGCTACCGCTGGTTCCTGCGGACCACTCCTGGCGGGCTGTTGCGCATCGATCGAACAGCAGTCCGTCGCGAGGAACGCTTCGACGGCAAGTTCTTGCTGCGCACATCCGATCCCACCACCCTGTCGAAATCTACCCTGTAGCCATCGATATCTGGTAGGACGTGCGCAGGCAGATCCATCACCTTGATCCTCTTGCTCATGCCACCGGATGTGACGACGTCATCCGAAGCCTTCCCTACTTCTTTGGTCAGCCAGAGGGAGTGGCTGCGTGCGCCGAAGCGGTACGCCAACAATCTGGTTGGGTGGCCGAACAAGACGGTGTGGTCACAGGATTTCTTACGCTCGAGCGGCATGTTCCGGACAGCGCGGAAGTGACCTGGATGGCAGTGTGTCAGGGTCATCGACGTGCAGGTATCGGGCGGGTCCTGATCGAGCGAGCCATTGCCGACCTGGCTGGTAAGGGCGCCCTGTTCATGTTTGTGTTTACCCTTGGCCCGTCCTTTCCCGAGCAAGGAAGAGCGGATAGCTACGAGGGGACGCGCCAGTTCTATCGATCGATGGGGTTCGTCCCCCTTCGCGAACTGCAGCTCGAGGATTGGTCCGTCCCAGCCCTCCTGCTGGTACGCCGAACGGACCACCAGCCTGATTACCACAAATCAGGGTAGAGACAGTGCGGACGGAGCGCCAGTGCTCGGTCACACTGCAGGATTCCTTCGTATAGGGAGGAAAGTTGCGGGTTAAACGGGTGCTGCCAGAACAAGGCCGCAGTTTTCCTTCAAATACGGAGGAAAACTGCGTCTTCCCCGACCCGCGTGATCCAATTCGTCCAGGGCTTCGTCAGCGCCAGATCGCGCCCGCGCTCGAGGGGTCGCCGGCACGGCGCTTGCCGCTGTTGATCTCGATCGTGACGAAGGTGCCGCTCCTGCGCACCCTCCCCGGTTCGGCTGATCGCGACGGTCTCGACTCCTTCGGCCAACGCGGTTCATCGTCCGGACGGTCGAAGGCTTGCCAGACAGCCGGTTCCTCGCGGTGCTGGGCCCTCGGGCAGCGGCAAGAGCTCGCTCGTGCGCGCCGGAGTCATTCCCACGCTGAAGGGGGACGATTTTCCCGGCAGCAAGACCTGGACCCATCCGGCTGATCACTCCCGAGGCGCGCCCCTCAAGCGTGCTGGCTGCCCAGCTCGTCCGTCTCTTCCCCGGCGAGTCGATGCAGCGGACCCTCGACGGCGCTGCGCTAGTGGCTAGTGGCCAGGGTTCGGCACGCATGCGTGC
>JBOGED010000275.1:0-18474 GCA_050743625.1 Egibacteraceae bacterium
CAGCACGTCCACGGCCGGCCACGGCCGCTCGGGGTTCACATGGTCCGCCGTCACCGGCGACACCCCGCCCCAGTCGTCGATGCCGACGTCGAGCAGCGAGCCCAGGTCATCGGCCAGGTTCGGCGGGGCCTGCACGTGCACGTCGGGCGGCAGGACGAGCCGGGCTAGCGCGATCGCCCGCGCATGCTCGGACGGCGGGCAGGGCGGCGCCGCGCGCATCGCCGTGCCAGGCATGGGCAGGAAGTTTTGGACGATCACCTCCTGCACGTGCCCGTGGCGACGGTGGGACGCCGCGATCGCCTCAAGCGCGTCGAGCCAGTCGGCGGCGGTCTCCCCGATCCCGACGAGGATGCCGGTGGTGAACGGGATCGCGAGTTCGCCGGCCGCCTCCAGGGTGGCCAGGCGGCGCGCCGGGTCCTTGTTCGGGGCGCCGCGGTGCGCGGCCAGATCCGGCCGCAGTGACTCGATCATCATCCCCTGCGACGGCGCCGCGGTGCGCAGCATCGCCAGCTCGTCACGGGACAGCGCGTCGGCGTTCGCGTGCGGCAGCAGCCCGGTCTCGTCCAGCACCAGCCTGCACATCGCCGCGAGATACTCGACGGTCGACGCGTAGCCGTGCGCCTCGAGCCACTCGCGCGCGACCGGATAGCGCTCCTCCGGCTGCTCGCCGAGGGTGAACAGCGCCTCGTGACAGCCGGCGGCCGCGCCACGGCACGCTATCGCCAGCACATCGTCGGGGTCTAGATAGGGCGCGTCCAGGTGCGCGGGCGCGGTGGCGAACGTGTAGTACCCGCAGCGGTCACGGCACAGCCGAGTGAGCGGCACGAACACCTTGGGCGAGTAGGTCACCCGGGTGCCCGTCCTCCTCGCGCGGGCCCGCGCGGAGAGCTCGTCGGGCGGGAGCGAGAGCAGGTTCATGACGCGCGCATCCAGTCGGCTTGCTCCGGCAACAGCCGGCGGCCGTTGGCGATGAAGAAGGCGCGGATCACGTTGCTGCGCCACAGCGCCGCGTTGCGGGAGTCGCCGGTGCTCGCGGCGAACTCCTTGGCCTTGCCGGTATAGAAGCCGCGCTTGCGGTACTTGCGGGTCTGTTCGTCGAAGACCTCGGCGATCATCTGGTCCGGGTCACGCTCGACGTACGCGGCGAAATCGGCGAGGACCTGCAGCCGCCGTTCCCGCTCGGCGGTAGACAGGTCGCCCAGCGAGTTCGAATAGCGCGCAACGGTGGTCTTCTCGGTGAACGCAGGGTCAAGCACGGATCCTCCGATCACGGCCGGGGCCTGGCGGAGCGCCGGGCGGCACCGGCGCCCCATCAGGCGAGGTCCCGCTATTCGGGGAGGCCGAACATGGCCGCCATGGCGCGGATCTCCTGGCGCCGGTGCGGCAGCGGGGCGTTGGCCTGGATCATCCCGGCCTCGACGAGCTCGTCGACGACGCGCTGGTCGCGCTGCATAGGGTTGCCCCAGCGACCCTCGAAGTACAGGCTTTCGAAGTCCGGACGCGGGCGCTGACCTCCGGCCTCGGCACCCTCGGCCGGGTAGCCGAGCATCTGGATCTGGGCCACGGTCGCGGTCTCGGGCATCCCGAGCAGCTCCCTGAGGCGGGCGCGCTGCCCGGTGAGCAGCGCGGTGCCCACTCCTTCGTCCACGGCGGCGAGCAGGGCCGCGCCCATGGCCAGACCGATCTCGATCGCCGATAGCCACTCGGCGAAGGCTCGATCGCCCGCCATCACGTTGAAGTCGGGCGTCTTCATGACGATGTCGTCGATGAACTGCTCGCTCCAGCCATAGCTCGACGTCAGCGCGCCGACGTCGATCAGCTGCATGAGCTGGCCCTTGAGGCTGTCCCAGCCAGCCATGTCGATCGTCCAGTAGATGTGCACTGGGGCTTGTGCCCCGGCGGGCTGGTTGTACAGCGCCTCGCACAGGTTCTGGAAGAGCTCGGGGTCCGTCTCGTCGCGGTATATCACGACCGCCTTGCGGATCGCGCCCGCGTTGCCGTGCTGGGACTGCAAGCGGGCCGCCTCGAGGACCTTTTGCACCTTCTCCTTCTCGACCGGCTGGTAGGGCTTGAAGAACCGGATCGAGCGGCGGGTGCCGACAGCACGCTTGAACGACATGCCAGTTTGTGAGGCTGCGCTGACGGAGCTCGGTGCGGGTTGGGTGGCGGTCATGGGCTCCTCCTTCTGAGTAGGTGTTTCTGGATCTTGCCCACGGATGTGCGGGGCAGCTCGTCGACGAACTCGATGGTGTCGGGCACCTTGAACTTCGCCAGGCGCTCCCGGCAGTGGGCGAGCAGCTCGTCGGCGGTGACCGTCGCGCCCTCGGCCAGCACGACGAAGACCTGGATCGCCTCGTCGCGCATCTCGTCCGGCACGCCGACGGCAGCCGACTCGAACACCGCCGGGTGTTCGTCGACCACCCGCTCGACTTCACCGCTCGCCACGTTCTCACCAGCGCGTTTGATCATGTCCTTGCGGCGATCGACGAAGCGCAGGTAGCCGTCGGCGTCGGCGCGGACGGTGTCGCCGGTGTGCAGCCACACCAGGCCGCTCTCGCCGGGGCGCAGCGCCTCGGCCGTGGCGTCCGGGTTCCCCAGGTAACCCGCCATCAGGGTGCGCCCAGGCTCGCCGCCCACCAGCAGCTCACCCGCCTCGCCCGGCTCCACGTCGAGGCCGTCGGGGGCGACGATGCGCAGCCGCGCGCCGAGCACGGCCCGGCCGATGCTGGCGGGGCGGCGCTCCTCGTAGAGCGGGTTGATCGTCGGCGGGACCACGGTCTCCGTCATCCCGTAGAGCTGTGCGAGCGGCACCGCGAAGCGGCGCTCGAACTCGGCGTGCTGGGCGTCGGAGACGTTCTGCGCGAACAGCGCGACCCGCAGCCGGTGCGCGGCGTCGTGGTCCGTCGGCTTTGCGGCGAGGATCATCCTGATCGGCGCGGCGAACAGGCTCGCCACGGTCGCGTCCATCGCCACGGCCTGCTCGGCGAACCGGCTCGCCGAGAAGCGCGGTGCCAGCGCGATGGACGCTCCGGTGACCACTGCCGACATCGTCGAGTAGTACTGGGCGTTGCCATGGAACAGCGGCAGGACGACCAGATTGCGGTCGTCGGGGCGCAGCCGCAGGTGCCCAGCCACGACGTCTCCGCAATGCAGGTAGGCCGCATGGGTGACCAGCACACCCTTGGGGCGGCTGGTGGTGCCGGAGGTGTAGAGCACGCTGAGCACGTCGGTCGGCGCCGCGGGTGACGGGTCGTGGAAGCCGTCACCCGGCTCGACCCACTCCTCGTCGATGCCGACGATCTGTTCCGCCCCGGCCTTCTCCACGGCCGCGCGCAGGTCCGGCGTGGTCACCGAAAGGCGGCAGCCGGCGTGGTCGATCAGGTATCCCAGCTCGTCAGGGGTCGACAGCGGATTGCTGGGCACGATCACCGACCCGATCAGCGCCGCGGCGAACAGGAGGTCGTAGAACTGCGGGCAGTTCTGGAGGTGGACGTGGAACCGGTCGCCCGCCCGGACCCCGCGCCGGTGCAGCGCACCCGCGGTCGCCCCCACGCGCGCATCGAGCTCGCCCCAGGTGGTGGTCTCGACGCAGCCCGGCTCCCGCTCGAACAGCAAGAACGGCCGGTCCGGCGCGCGGGCAGCGTGCCTCCGCAGCACGGCGGCAACCGTGTCGCCGGCCCGATCGGCGAGCGGCGTCACCGGCATATGCCCCAGCCCGGGCGTTCGCTTCGCGCCCCACGGCATCTCCACGGTCCCTCAACTCCGGCGTTGGTTGCCGGGCGTGAATCCGCGAGAGCCGTAGCCATCGTGTGCGCATTCTAGCGAGCAAGGGCTTGCTGTTGGAACTACCCAGTCGATGGGTTCTCTGACCTCGATGGACGCCAGCAGCCGGCCTGGCCCCCTCGATGGCGATGCGCTCCTGGCGATGCCGAGCATCCATCACAACTCTGTGGCAGATCCTCAGGTCAGGCCCCGCCGCACCGCAAACGCAGGTAGGCAGCTTGACGAGCACACCCGGCTTGGCGGGTTCGGTTCCCCTCCGCCTCCGCTGAGCTGCTGGTTTGCCATTTCGGCATCACGCGGCGTCGCCCTCGTTGCCGTCCTGGACGGGCGTTTGACTACCACGTTGACCACCAAGCAGGTCTTGGAGCCGGTCGACGGCCTCGCGTTGCATGTCCTCGCTGACGTGCGTGTAGAGGTCAGCGTGACCAAGATCCTGCTGTGCCCGAGGATCTCGCTGACGATCTTGGGGTGGACGCCGCATGCCAACAGAAGGGTCGCCGTGCTGTGCCGCAGATCATGAAACCGGTCGCACGGATCGTCGATGAGGCAACGAACGGCAGTCAGCCGCGGCGGGTCCAACTCACCGAGCGCATCCGCGTATCACGAATAGCGCTGGCCGTCACCACGCAACGGGCGAACGGAGAAGGATTCCGGCTCCGACCCGTCGATGCTCTTGGCCGGCGTGTCTGCGACCCACTCCAGGCCGATGCGCTCCAGCGCTACCGGCTGGCTCGCAAGCCAATCCCTGCCGACGAGCAACCCAGTAGGGCTGACCTGCCCGTAATCGCCATACAGCAGCTTTGCGGCTTTAGTCAACTCGTAACGATGCCCGTTGAGGTAACGGCGCGCCGCCGCCACGCTCTTGGCTCTCGCTCAGCATTATCGTCAGGCAGCTTACCTCGTCCTCAGGTCGCGCCCGAAGAGCTGAAGGCAGAACAAGTCGTAGTAATGCTGCTGTTGCCTTTGGCGCTCATGGACACATCCACGTGCCGTGACATCCGTAGTCTGCGATGGGCGGTTCAGGCTAGGGACCCTGGGTCTGCCCCTCGCGTGATTCGCGACCGCACCTCCAGATACCGCCCATGGAACTCCCGTACCTGTTGCAGGCTGCTGTAGCGCTGAGCGAGCGCGCGGTCGAGCTCCGCGACTCGCCAGATGTTAGACGGCACTAATCGGCCAGACTCAAGGGCGAGCGTACCCAAGTGGCAGGCTTCCTCAGGCCGGTCCTGTTGTGCGACCACGAGCCCCAGATCAATGTGGGCCGTAGCCAACCGCCGGGGCTTGCTCCCACCTGATGAATAGTTTTGCACTACCTCCCGAGCGTACTCCTCGGCTCTTTCGTCATCGCCTAGCCAGGCCAGTGTGGTAGCGGTGTACGAAATAAGCTTGCGTGGATCAAACACAAAATGGTGATCCGGCTGTTCCGGCTCCTGCAGACCACCGACCACCAGACCAGCTCGCTCAAGCGTGGCGTAGGTTTGCTGCCTTTTCTGCATCCGTGCCCAGGCCCGCGCCTCCTGGGCGGTAAGCTGGGCCGCAACTGCGGTTACTTTGCCCGTAAGTTCCTGACCGACTTGTGTAAACTCCACCGCGTCCGAGTGGCGGCCGTCGAGTAGCGCCTGCCACGCAAAAATCTCAAAGGCCCACGCCATAAAGTCGCTATGATCGGCTTCCTGGCCGAGTTGATAGGCCGTATCTACGCTGGCCATGGCTGCCCGACGCTCACCAAGATCCTCGAGAACGGTCGCGATAAGTAAGTACAGCCAGCCGCTGATGACTAACATGTGTCGGTGCTGCCCTAGAGTGGCCTTGCCATCGAGCAGGCGCGCAAGGTAGCGGCGGTAGGGGCGGATCGCCGGCAGGAGCTCAGCCGGCGGTGTATTCGCGTAGCAGCGACACAGATCATTAACAATGATTTCTAACCGTTCGAGTGTCGACCGACTGACGTCCGAGGCCTCGATCCTCCGTGCGAACTCTACGGCCTCCAACTCATCCGCAATAGTGTTATCTTCATCAACCAACCGATGATCGCCATCTCTCCTGTCATCCGGACGGTCGACCTTCAGGACGGGAGTCGTGCAGCCGCGATCATCGGCTCGTTGATGTTGCCTGCTACGCGCCGCATCGATCTGCTCGTAGATGGCAAGCAACTGCCCCTGCGCGTCCAGCGCGGCCTTGACCTGGACGACGAATTGGCGGCTGAGATCCTGGCGGCCCTGCTCTACCTGCGTGATCGAGACCCGGTGATAGCTCGCCCGCCGCGCAAGCGCCTTCTGGGTGAGATTGGCCGCTTCGCGTAGACGACGCAGCTCCCGACCGAATTCCTCCTTGAGGAGCGCAACACCCCCCTCGGCCGGGCCGACCATCGTATGCCCCTTTCGTAGCCTATGGGCCGACTGCCGGCGTAGGGCGAGGGAGAGGACCCGGCTCCCTACCTCGCCTACCTCGCCCCCAAAGACTTCTACTCCCCCAACGACATAACGCAGGGGCACTCTCCTGCCCTGGACAAGGAGTCTGCCACGTGGTGGGCACGAACGCCGACGTAAGGATCACCTTTCCTGGCCGGGCCGTCACGGGCAGGAACAGACCCCGAGAGATGGCGGGAGGGGGCTGGGAGCACCTCGGTCCCCTCCCCGTCGCCAACCTTCCTCATTCATCCGGACGGTGACCCATCCATGGCCCATTACGACAACAAGACTATTGCGACCAGGCAAGAGCCCGATCCTGTATGGCTCGGCGACGTCGAGGCGTTGTCTTCGGAGATCTGCGCCGAGCTACGCGAGATCGTCGAAATGCTCGCCACCTATCGCCAGACCATCCACAGGGCAGCCCGGCTCAACGCCCGCACCGACGTCTCTCTGCTGATCGGCCCGAGGCCACCGAACTAGCATGCGAGCTGGCGCAGTGCCACACCGAGGCCCTCCGGCCCGCGAGCGGCGCGGCTGCGGCCCACGACCACGCCTGACCAACCGCGGGACCGCCACCGACTCCGCGGCACCGGAGATTTCGCACCGGCAAATCGCGCCAGGAGGCGCCAATTCAGCGGTCTGTTGTAGAGCCGGGCTTCATCGTAGGCGGGCAAGGCATTGACACACCGCGAGTCTGTCTAGACGCGAGCGTAATCGGCGATGCGTGGGTGGTCGAAGATCGTGGTCTCCTGCATCGTGAGCTCGAGGCCCTTGCCTGCGTCCAGCCCGCGGCGGTACATCGCCAGCGCGATCGCGACGTCGACGAAGGCGAGCCCCACCGCGTTGAAGTAGATGCGCTCGTCGTCCTTCTGCCGGCCCGGCTTTTCGCCGGCGACGATCTCGTGCAAGTCCCCGTAGACATCGGAATCCGCTAGCTCGCCGTCCTTGTACATCCGGCTGAGGGTCTGCGTGCGGTGCTTGACCGTGTTCCAGTCGTCACACACGATCTTGTTGCATTGCTTGGCAACCCCGTACTCGTCTTCCCAGCCGCCGATATGACTGTAGAAGGATCCTGGTTGCATCCACTCGGCACGCAGCAGCGGCGCCTGAGCACTCGTCGCAGTGACGAGGATGTCGGCTCCCTCCATCGCACGGGCGTGGTCGGTACCGGCCTGGACGAACTCGACGTCGGGAAGGATGCGGCTGAGCTCGCGGACGAACTGCTGCTCTTCCTCGACGGTCTTGGCCGACACCCGGCACTCGGCCAGGGACGGGCGCACAGTCTTCATCGCAAGCAGGTGCATCTTGGCCTGCTCGCCGCTACCGATGAACCCGATCGTTCGGGCTTGCTCCGGCGCGAAGTGCTTGGCGGCGAGCCCGCCCATCGCCCCGACCCGTATGTTGGACACCAACGTCCCTTCCAGCACGGCGATGGGGAACCCCTTCTCGATCTCGGAGAGCACGAACAGCGCAGTCAGGTTCTGCCGGCCGAACCGGGCGACGTTCGGCGGGAACACCGACACCCACTTCATGCCACAGACACGTTCGTGCAACAGAGTGGCCGGCAGGCAGTTGATCCGTTCCTGGGTTTCGTCGTCGAAGATCTGCACGATCTTCTCGGGGAAGAGCACGTCGCCTTCCCGGTTCGCGAGCAGCGCGGACTCGGCAACGTTGATCGCAAACTCGAAATCGAGGCAGCCCGCTTCAAGCAGATCCTCCTGTGACAGATAGGTAAATCTGATGGCGTGCCTGCTCTGCTCCAATGGATCCTCCGGGGTCGGGTGCGAGACGCTCGGGCGGCCCGGACGATGCTCATCCGCGACAGCGGGACGATGCTAACGCATAGGCTCTGCCCATGGTGGTGAGTGCCGCATACAGGGCCTACGGGGGTTCTCCCAGCTCGTCGCACACCTCAAGCGCGCCGCAGCTCTCGTTTCGTAAGGAGGACCGGCGCGTGTCCTGCTTCTCCTTCTACGTGTGGGACGACGACTTCGGCCCCGGGTTCGTCAAGCTGTGCGCCTATTTCCCCTACCCGGGCAAGGTCTGGTGCAACGGTCACGAGTGGGCCAAACGCCAAGCCGCCAAGGCCGGGATCGGGTTCACGCCGTTGTCCAACGGCTTCGCCTCCTGCGACGACCCGGCCGGGTTGCAGGCCATCTGCGACCGGCTGGGCCCAGACTCGGCGTGCGCGGCCCAGGTCCACGCCTGGACCCTGCTTGACCTCCTCAAGCCCAACTCAGGGAAGACGATCGGCCTGGCCGCCGGGGCGGGCCTGCAGGCGGTCGCCTCCGACGCCTGCGCGCTGGCCGGCAATGCCGACAACAACGCGGGCCGCGTCGACGACGCCGACCGCTGGTTCAAAGGCGCTCGTGAGCTAGCTCGTGAGGCCGGCGACTGGAGGCACTCGCGATGGCTGCCCACGCGTGGCGGTCGCTCACGGCATGGAACACGCCCGGGGGAAAGATCAGGCCCGAGACGTAGCCGGGGGGTCGCCGCGTTCGAGGGCGCTGCCGCCTTCCACCCGATGCTGCGCCCCGCGGGATGCGCCTGGCTGTTCAGCCAGCTCGCGGCGTACCGCGGCGAGCTGGGCGATGACCTGTCATCCGGGCGGTTCCTGGAGCACGCGCGAGCCAATGCCGCGCTTGTCGCCCTGGACGATCCCGGCTGGGGCTGGTGGTCGGTCCACGGTGAGCTCGGCGGCTGGGACAGCAGCCGCCTCGACGTGTTCGCCGCGGCCAGAGCGCTCGGGTTGGGCCGCCCCGCCGAGGCGCTCCAACTGTTGGAGACCGCGCGCGGCGCGGTCACGCTGCCGGTGAGGCGCATCGGCCTTGCACGCGACGTCATGGACGCATGCGTGGCGCTCGGGGAGGTCGAGGGGGCGTGCGTGTCCGCTATCGCCGCCCTCGACGGGCGGCTCTCCCCCGTGACGTGCCTCGGCGGCCGCCAGGATGTTGAGCCGGATGGAGCACTTCGCCGTACAGTGCAGGATTGGGCCGGCGTGTGCGGCGTCATCGCGGCGAGCGGGCGGCGGTCAGCAGCGGCGAGTCGTGGATCGCGTGCGCAGCTCATGTGGCCGCGGTGATCGTGTCGGCGGTGCGGCGGCCCGAGACCATGGCGCCTTGGATGGAGGGCGTGTCGCGGTGGTCGCCGCAGATGAACAGCCGGTCGCCGAACCGTACGCGGCGGGCGAGCGGGGCGGGAGCGGTCTGGTCGGGAAGCGCGTGGGCGATCCGGTAGAGGCCGATGCGCGACCAGGCGCTGACCTGCGAGCCGAACCAGCCGGTAAGCTGGCGGCGGATCGCTGCCTCGAGTGACGCGTCGCCCGCGGCCGAGCCACCGGCGAGCGCGACGGCGACCAGCGCTTGGCCTGGAGGAGCATAGGACCCCGCGACGTTACTCAAGACGGCCACGAGATCCGCGGGCCCTGAGCGGGCGCCATCCAACATGAGGGTCGGCTCCCTCGTCGGAGGCTCCGGCGCGGCGAAGTACATCGTGACGGCGCCGCGTGACCGCGCCGGTCCCAGGGTGGGGACGAGCGACGCGGCCACGGGGGCCTCGGTGGCGACCACCACAATCTCCGCGGTCAACTCGTCCCCGCCCTCGAGCCGTACCGTCCCCTCCCCGACCTCGACGGCCGCGCAGCGCGTCCGCACCGCATCAGCCGGCAGCCAGGCCGCGAGCTGGCGTGGAATCGCGCCCATGCCGGCGGCTGGCACGGCGGTGCTGCCCCCGAAGAAGCTCCGCATCACGAACGCGAACATGCGGCTGGAGGTCTCCAACCGCCGGTCGAAGAACACGCTGCCAAGGAACGGGCGGAAGAAGGACTCGATGATGCCGTTGCCAAAGCCGAGGGCGCGCAGCTCGGAGATCGTCGACACGTCCGGCCGCCCGCGAAGCTGGGCGGGCGAGGACCTCGACAGGGTCAACCGGAGCCGCGCGAGCCGCAGCTTGTCCCCCCACCCGCCGACGCCGGACGTGAGGCTGCGCAAGGCCTGCTCAGGAGCCCGGAACGGGTCGGCCAGCGCCTCGAAACCCGTCCCACGCCAGACCAGCACCCCCGGGGAGAACGGCTGCAGCTCCAGCGCCTCGTAGTCCAGCAACCGCCGGGCCTCGGGATAGGCGGTCAGCAGTACCTGAAAGCCACGGTCGAGCTGGAAGCCGTCAACGCGGTCCGTGCGGACCCGTCCACCGACATCGTCCGAGGCCTCGAGGACCAGCGGTCGCCGGCCGCGCTCGCTGAGCCTCACCGCGCAGCACAGCCCGGCCAGACCGGCTCCTACGATGATCACGTCGGGCGCTCGCCACCAGCCATCTACCCCTCCTTGTCGCCGGGCTCATCCTGCCCGCCAGGACGGTAGGGCACGCCGGGGGATCCCGCGCCGGGTGTGTCGACTGAGGTCCGAATTCCGGACCTGAGCCAACACACCGGCCGATCAACGATCGCTCAGCAACGCCGTCATCGTTCGAGACGAGGACGGTTACTGGTTCGTCGACTTCCCCGACGTGCCCGGGTGCCATACCCAGGGCCGAACGCTGCGGGCGGCGCGGGTCCCGCGACCGGTGAGCGCATCGACGACATCGGTACCGCCACCGGATCCGACGTTGATCGGGCGGTGCACGCGTCGGCGGCCGCCTTCCCCAGGCATCTCAAAGACCACCATCAGTGCTCAGGCCGCCGAATGGCGGTTCCCCGACGGCCTCGGTGATCGTGCTCAGCGAGGGCAGGCTGCTCAACCTCGGCAACGCCACCGGCCACCCAAGCCTCTTCATGTCCAACTCGTTCACCAAGCCCGAGGCCTCTAATCTAATGGCCAGGGTTTCTCACGCCAGAAACCCTGGCCACAAGCCGATCCGTACGTCAGCGCTGCAAGGTGCTCGATAAGGCGGCCGACGTTGTTTTCGTATGCGTAGCCGTCGCGCATAAGCGTGATGGCTCGTGTCGTCATGGCGTGTCGCGTTGCCTGTGGGCAGGTGATGGCTCGCTCCAACGGCGTAGCGAGCGAGGCAGCGGAGCCGGGATCGAACGCGAATCCGGTAGCTTCGTGGGCGACGGTCTCTGGCAGGCCGCCGGCTGTGCTGGCAACGACGGCGCCTTGGAAGTGGAAATGGGTGTAGCACTCCATGGGGATGCGACCGAACGGTTCGGTCAGCGATGGCACGACGACCGCCGAGGTGAGGGTGGCCGATGAGGTCTCGCAGCCACAGGGCGAACGTTGGCACGACCGCGTCGATCCTCGTCTCCTGTAGGCGCTGCTCGAGGTCGTCGGCGTAGGGGTTGACCTTCGATTCGGACACCGCGCCGATGATCGCCGGTGGAGTTGGGATGCCTTTGCTGCGCAGGAGGGCGAGGGCGTCGATGAGCAGGTGCTGGCCCTTGTATGGGTGAGCTCGCCCGTAGCACAGGATGAACCGGTCGGGGATCTCGAGTGGGCAGGGATGCGGGTCGTCGGTCCATTCGAATCGGGTCGCGCCGTCGAAGACATCGATGATTGCTTGGGGGAGCGCTTGGTAGGCGGTTTCCAAGTGGCGGCGCATGAACTTCGAGATCGCGCCCAGTAGCGCGGTGAAGCCGTCGGCGAACGCGTAATGGGAACGCTCCCAGGCGGCTCGCTTTCGATCGTCCGGGGTGTGAAGGAGCCCGGTGCCTCTGGGAATGTGGATGTGGCGGACCCGAGGCTGTTCCCTGAGCAGGGCGAGTAAGCCAGCGAAAGGTGTGTCGAAACTTACGACCCCCAGGCCGCTTGGCCCAATTGTTCGGATCCGGTCTGCGGCCCCCTGGGAGGCGGCGATCCATTCGTTGATTCCGCCGTATCGGCGCTGCCCATCGGTGCCGTTGTCTACTGGCAGGAGTTCGGCTTGCAGCGCGTCGAGTAGGGTGCGGGCGCGGTGATGCCATCGATGATCGAACTCGGCGCTCGTCGAGGCGACGCATACCGGTAGGACGAACAGCTCGCCTACGTGATGGCGGTGCAATTGGAGGCATTGGAGGAAGCGCCAGTTACCGAACCCCGCGCCGGTCCCGCAACCGTAGAGCCCGTCGTGGAGGCAGATCGCCAATCGCATCAGCCCGCCACCCCTACCAGCGCCCGCCACACGAGACGCAGGTTGGCGTCGAGCGGGTCCTCTCCGTCGAGGTGTATCACCGCCGTGTCGACGGGTAATGACAAGGCTGGGTCGAGCGCGTTCAACGTGTCGGCAAGGTGGGCGTAGAAGCGTCGCAGCTCATGCAGCGGTGAAGGTTGCGTCCACGGATGCTCTCCCGGCGCGACGATGCCGCGGCGACGCAGGCTCACTGGAGCCGGGCAGTCGAAGACGCAGTAGGCCCGCGGATGGTCGAAACGGCCGGACACGAGACCTTGACGACACCATTGGACGCGTTTTCTCTCCAGGTCTGCTCCCTGGGACGAGGCGCGGATCGAGTAGGCATAGGCCAGCGAGGACAGGAAGTTGCGGTCGACGATCAGCGGTAACGGTGAGGCGCTGCACAGTTGCTCCTTGCGCTCCCAGTTGCCTTGGTGGCCCTTGTCATCGCCGATGGCGGGAGGCGCGCCATGATTGACGACGTACTCGGGGATCACCCGGTGCCCGAGCGCCGCCATCATGGCTGCGACCGAGGTCTTACCCGCTCCGGGCATGCCCTCCAGCACCACCATCGATCCGCGCGCGACGCAACCAATGGGCTGCTTACAAGGTGAACAAGGCAGGTTGCGCATGAGCTGCTTGCATCGACTCGCTTGTGGGCGGGGTGGCCAGATGCCAGCGCTGGCCAGGCTCGCAGCGGCGCAGCTGCCAGCCCTCCAGGCCGCGCGTGTCGATGACGAGCAGCTCCTCGTCGGCGCCTAGCAGCAGCATCTTGCCGATCACCCCGATCACGCTGCCCGTGAGGACGTCTTGGTCCTCGATGCGTGTGACCACCTGCGGCGCCTGTGGCAACACCTCGGGGTCGAGTCCATAGGAGGACAGGTTCTCTTTCACGGTTGGCTCCGGCAGGACGGTCACCGGACTGCCGGCGAGCAGCCCTCGCGCCTGGTCTGCCGCGATGTTCAACACGGCCGCGTGCGGGTGGCGGTCGGTGGCCTCACTCCACAATGCCCGTTTGCGTCGCCATTGGACTTGCTCGGGGATGCCCAGCAGAGAGGACACCAATTGTTCAATGCGACGGATGTCGAGGTAGGAGCCTTCGCAGAGGAAGAGATGCGCGATGGCGCCCTGCTCCAACAGGCGATCGTCGGCCCGGTGCTTCGCGGTCAGCCCGACCTTGAGCGCCTGTAGGCCGAACAGCGCGAGGTAGAGGCGGAACACGCCGGTCGGGAACGTGCCGTCAGCGCCTGGCCGGTCTTGGGCGATGCGCCTGCCCGGGTCAGCGGACGCGCAGCCGCTGCACTGCGCACCGACTTCGGGGGACCGATTGCCTGGGCAGAGACGGCGCGCGTTGCTCTGGTTGTCGTACAGGCCGACGCAACGACGTGGGCCCTGAACGCGCCAACCGACCGTTCTGCCCGCCGCGACCGGCCGGGCGCGGGTCTCACCCGTACGGCTCGCGAAGGTCCCGAGGGCTTGGCTGTGCTCCCAGTAGAGCCCGGTGAAGCGCCAAGCGTCGAGCCGGTCTGCCGTCATGATGCTCATCGTAGGCTCCGCGAGCCACCCGCTTACCAAAGAAGAGCGCGAGATCGGTGTACAGCTCGCCCAGCGACGCCGGCATGTGGATCAGGTTGCGCATCAGCTCGACCGAAGGCAGCTCAGCCCGAAGGCCGGCCTTGTACCCTGCGAGATCAGGTATGTCTCGGCGAGCGCGAAGAAGCAGCAGGCGACAAGTCCCGGATGTGAGATAGCGCTGCATCCGCTCGATAAACTCGCCGCCGTACGCCGTCGGATAAAGTTGATGAACGCTTCTTCGGTCCAGCAGCCGAGGATGCTCCCATCCGACCCGGAACGTATCCGACAAGTGAGCGAGTAACGGCTCTGTTACGACGCCTGGCTTGATCAGGGCCGGGCACGACCCGCCTGAAGGCAAAAAGAACGGAACTCAAGCAACCAGTCCCGCCAGCTCTTGGGGAAGAGGTTGCACGGCAAGTCGATGGAAAAGCACACACCACAAATCCCAGCAAGACAATGCTGGCAAGTGCTCAGCGGTAAAGGTGGTCACGTCATGGTTGAAATAATTGTCCCATGCGACCCCCAGCAATAGGTCCGCGACACCGCTCCTCATGGTGATCCCGGTCGCGCCGGCGATCGGACCAGCCGGACAGTAGCCAACCGTCCCTCCGACTCCTCCAGTCCTACCTTGAGGGAAACGATCGCAGGTCGTAGGTCGCTCAGGGATTCGAATATTTGCTCAGCCAGGTGGTGGGCGAGCAGCTCGGTCGTCGTGTTGCGGAGCGGAAGGAGCATCACCTCAAAGGTTGGGAAGCTGTAGCTGCGATGGGCATGAGTAACCATTACAACCGTGTCCGACTTGTGGATGTCGAGTGCCGTATTGTGCGCGGGTAGCATGATCTTGCGATCGAGCGGCGCACATCGTTGACAATGTCCTCGAGCGTGCGGAAGTCGAGGACATAGCCATCTTCGCGGATAGGGCGGTGAACCGTCACGGTCAGCGTGTAACGATGTCCGTGCAGCGGCTCGCTCATGCCATCCGGATGCGCGCAAAAGTGCAACGCGCGGAACCCGAGCTGGCCAGAACTTACTGTTACCGAGAACGTGTCAGCGTCGATCATGGCATCATGAGTCCTGAGCGTCGGTGATAACGTGTAACGCGTCAGTCAGCAATATCCCAACGAGCTCCAGCTCCTCGGCGTCGTCGCATCGCTGGAGGGCTTGCGTGACAAGAACACGGATATGTTCGTTGGGGCCTTGCGTCCCGGCGTTGACCGGTGCGGCGGGAGGCGTTTGCGATGGCATTGCCCCACATTTGCATCGATCGGCCCGCAACGGCAGGAGCCACACCGGCAGCCCAGCGGAGCCCGCGCTCGGCAGGCCGCTGCGGTGGCCAGAAGGGAACGAAGGCACTGATGCTCGTTGTCGTAGGCCAGTGGAGCGCCCATTGCGTCAGAGCGCTGCGGCTTGCCTTGCGGATGCGCCAGCTCGAGTTTGCCGAACATCTCGATGTGGCCGAGCGGACCGTGCGCGCATGGGAGTCCGGCGGGCGGATCTCGCTGGAGGGCGAGCAACTCCTCGACGTGGCGCTGAAACTCGCCGACGGCGAGGCCAACGTACGATTCGCAGTGCTCACAGGCGCATTCGTCGTGTGGGATCCTGACTCAGGCGCAGAGCGAGAGGAGTCTGCCACGGACCGCAGGCAAGCGCTCCAGGTTGTCGCTACAGGAGTAGCCGCTGTCGTGGTGACGCGCGCCGAGCCGCTGGAGCGTGTCACCACAGCCCTGGAGCGATTGCGGGTCGACGACTGGCTGCTCGACGGAGCGCACGCGTTGACAGCCCAGCTCGGCGCCGGTTACGACAAGCGCCCTGCCGCGCTTTTGGTCGGCGCCGTTCGCGGGCACACCCACAACCTGTTCGCTCTGCTGAACTCCTCCATGACACCCGCGCAGCGGCAACGCCTGTCGCGATTGGCCGCCGACAGCTCGATCATGCTCGGCGCCCTGGCCTCTAGCCTGGACGACCGCGTAGAGGCACGGACCCAGTTCGCGCTCGCCGAGCGGCTCGCGATCGATGTCGGAGACCGAGAAGCCCGAGCGCGCGCGCTCAGCCAGACCAGCCTGCTGCACTCGACGGTCCCTCACGGCGGGCTCGGGGGAGACACCCAGACCGCGCTCGATCTGGCTCAACAGGCGCATGCGCTCCTTCCCCCCCAGGCGCCGGCCAGGACACGGTCGTATCTGTCGGCCAGGCTCGCGTTAGAGCATGCCGCTGACGGTGACGCGGATGCCTGCTGGCGGCTCATGCAAGAGGCGGCACAGAGGCTGGCGGCGGCCGAGGTCCGCGGGGAGCCCGACGCGATCCGGGACGGAGTCTTCGGCGCGTGGAACCAAGACCGGCTTGACCGCCTCCAAGGCCTGGCCGGCCTCCTCCTCGCTCAGCTCGACCGAGCCGAGACGGCCCTCGCGCGCTCGCTCGGGCAGCCGGTGAGCCACGCCGAGCGTGTGCGTGCGACTGCTGACCTGGCTCGCGTGCACCTGCTGCAAGACGACCCCGAGCAGACCTGCAACGCGTTACTGGACGCGTGGACCATCGCGCACCGCGTCGGTTACCGAGCCGGCCGGCGCCGTGCCCTCGGCGTTCATGCCCGATTCCCGAGAGCCTGGGCCTCCCTCTCACGCGTTCGAGAACTCGACGCCCAACTCCAACCCCGGCTGTAGGACGGGGTTTCATCCCGCTTGAGGGCGTGGGCCACCGCGCAGGTACGGCCGGGGCCGGAATGCGCGCTCTAGAGCTAACCGGTCAGTCAGGTAGCATCGCGGTTGACCCGTTCGGGCAGATCCCGCGAGGTAAAGGACTGGCGCTGTGGCCGACATGTGGATCGCCGGTGAGCGGGCGCGGGCCTCGGGAGAGCGGGTCCCCGTCGAGGATCCCGCGACCGGTGAGCGCATCGACGACGTCGGTATCGCCACCGAGCAGGACGTTGACCGGGCGGTGCACGCGGCGGCGGCCGCCTTCCCCGGGTGGCGCGATACGGACGTCGCACGGCGGGCGGGGCTGCTACGCCGCCTGGCCGACACCCTCCAAGCGCATGCGGACGAGCTCATCGCCAGCCTGACCCGCGAGCAGGGCAAGCCCACGCTCGAGGCCACGGGGGAGTTTCGCCATTTTCTGGCCGGGCTGCGCTACTACGCCGAGGCGGGGACCAAGCTGCGCGGGGCGTACCAGGAACTGCCCAGCCAGTTCGGCCGCGCCTACGGGTTGATCGTCCGCCGGCCCGTGGGCGTCGTCGGCGCGATCATTCCCTGGAACTTCCCACTCACGTTGCTCGCGAACAAGATGGGGCCCGCGCTGGCCGCCGGCAACACCGTCGTGGCCAAGCCCGCCGAGACCACGCCCCTAACCACCCTCCGCGTCGCCGAGCTGTCCGCGGAGGCGGGGTTGCCGCCCGGAGTGCTCAACATCGTCACCGGCGGGCCGGAGACCGGCGAGGCGCTCGTCGCTCACGTCGGCGTCCGGCGCATCGCGTTCACGGGCCAGACGGCCACCGGCCGGCGGATCATGGGGATCGCCGGGCCGGCGCTGAAGCGCGTGAGCCTCGAGCTTGGCGGCTCCGACCCCACGATCGTGCTCCCCGACGCCGACCTCGAGAGCGCGGTCAAGAACATCGTGATCGGCCGCTACTGGAACTGCGGGCAGGCCTGCCTCGCGCCCAAGCGGGCGTTCGTCCACGCGGACGTCTGCGACGCCTTCATCGACCAGCTCGTGAGCCGCGTAGGCCGCTACGAGCCCGGTCCCGGGACGGCGCCGGCCCAGAAACCGAAGCTGCGTATCGGCCCGATGCACACCCGTGCCCAGCGCGACCTCGTCGCCGCCCAGCTCCACGAGGCCGTCGAGCGCGGGGCCAAGGTCCTGGTCGGCGGCGAGTCGATCCCAGGACCGGGCCATCTCTTCCAGCCCGCGGTCGCCGTCGACGTGCCGGCTGACGCGCGCCTGGCCACCGAGGAGGTGTTCGGGCCGGTGCTGCCGGTATGGCGGGTGGAGAGCCTCGACGAAGCCATCGAGCGGGCGAACGACACCCAGTACGGCTTGGGCTCGTCGATCTGGACGCGTGACGCCGCGGCGATCGACCGTGCCATGCGGACCCTCGAGGCCGGGATGACCTGGGTGAACCAGCTCCATTACGGCTACGACGAGATGCCGTTCGGGGGTATCAAGTCCAGTGGCATCGGCAAGGAGCATGGTCTCGAGGCGCTCGAGGAGTACACGGAGAGCAAGTCCATCGTCGTCGGCGGTCTCGCCTGACCGTCCCTGACCTTCACAACCGGAGGTAGTGATGGCGGTCAGCGCGGAGCTACAGGATGGGATCGGCTGGATCACCCTCGACCGGCCCCCCGCGAACAGCTACGACCCCGCATTCATCGAGGAGCTGGACACCGCGATCGAGCAGGTCGCCGTGGCGGGCGCCGCCGTGGCGGTCGTGCGCTCGTCGAGCGAGAGGTTCTTCTCCGCGGGCGCTGACGTGAAGGGCTTCCTAGAGCGATCGGCGGAGGAGAACATCAAGATGGTGCGCCGGGCACACGAGGTGCTCGACCGGTTCGCCGCCGAGGCTCCGGTGTTCATCGCCGCGATCAACGGGCACGCCTTGGGCGGCGGGTACGAGATCGCGCTTGCGTGTGACATCCGC
>JBOGED010000276.1:0-3177 GCA_050743625.1 Egibacteraceae bacterium
CTGCGAGATCGTCACGGCCAGCCCGGCGGTGCCGGTCACCGGCGGCGCCCAGCTCTACCTCGTGGCGATCACCCATGCCGAGGGCATGTGCGGGAACGAGGAGGTGTTCGGGCGGCTCTGCGACGACGCCTGCGTGACCGCCACCGACCGCCCGTACCTGCTCGAAGGGGTCGTCCTGCTGCTCCTGCCGCTGTCGCTGCGCCGGCCGCTCGTCACCTCGTCCGCGGTGACGCTCTCCGGCACCCACCTCCGCTCGCGGGTGGCGTCCGCGTACTTCGCCGACGAGTGGGACGCTGGCGGCAGCCTGCTGTCGGCTGCTGGCCTGCGCGCGAACGTGTGGTGCCTCGGCGCGCCCGCGCTGCTCGGCGAGATCGTGCCGGTCGGCGTGCTCGCGTGGACCGGCGGAGCGATCGCCTTCCTCGATCAGTGGACCGCCCGTCGGGAGCGCATCGAGACCCCGCCCCGGATGTACTGGGCAGGGCGTATGGAGCTGCGCCCCTGGCCGGTGTTCCTCGCCCAGGTGCTGCAGTTCCAGTGCCAGCTCGCGGGGATCCCGCTCGCGCCACCCCAGGAGGGTGGCGGTGGCAACGGCGACCCCTGCGCGGACGCGAAGGGGCTGCTCGACGAGCTACTCGGGCAGCTCCCCGATCCTGAGAGCGAGGCGCATACGGAGCTGCGGCAGCGGGTCGAGCGCTTCAAGGCCAGCGTGGCCGAGGCACTCCTCGCGTCGCCGCCCTCAGGTGTCGCGAAGATCCTGATCGACGGCGGCGTCGTCGAGCTGCCACCGGCCGGCTACCTGCCCGTCGACCTCACCTCCGGTCTGACACTGCGAGAGCAGGTGCGGCACCTCATGGGCGCTGGCGTCGACCTCCGCTTCTGCGCCGTCCGCCGCGACCAGATCGCCCACGAACTCGAGCGGGCCCAGCACATGAGCCGCATCTCGCTGCTGAAGGGCCTCGACGACCCGAGCCAGCTCGAAAAGGTCGACATCCTGGTACCCGACGGCGAGGTCGCACCACGAGCCCAGCCCGAGACGGGTCTCGGGTTCGCCGTCGACCTCGCGCTCGGCTTGCGGGAGGAAGGCGCGCCGCTGGGAGAGCTCAGGCGCGCGGCGATCGAGGATCCCCGATTGTTCCCCGTGCGGGGTGTAGGCCGCGTCGATCCTACGGGTGGGCAGGTCAACGTTCGTTTCGCGGGGCTCGGCGAGGTCGGCGAGGGTGGGCTCGCGTTGCTGCTGGCGCTCGGCGTCGTCACGGAACCTCAGGCGTTCGTCAACCGCGTCAGCCGCCTGCGGTTCGGCACCGAGGAGCAGGGCGGCGCCGACGTCGAGCGCGTGGTACAAGAGATCACCGAGAAGGTCATCGCCTGGCGAGCCAGGGGCGGTGCCGGGAAGGTCGTCTCGCTCGACGACGACCCCACCACCGAGCTGGTGGCTCTCTGGGCGACGCTGTGGGTCGCGGTCGACCCGTTCGGGTTGCCGCTGGGTGGGTCGTGCGCCTTCTCGCTCTCGCTGCTGGCGTTCGTGCCGTCGACGCCATCTTCACTGGTGGACCTGCGCGTCGACGGCCTGCTGAAGGTGGATGCGCCGAGCCAGCAAGGCGACACGCTCCTGGTCCCAGTCACGCTCATGGGGCATGCACGCGGTGACAACGTCAACGTGCGGGGAGCCGCGGACCCCGGCCGGGGGTTCACCATCGAGGCGCTGCTCTCGAGAGAGCGCGCCGGTGACCGGCGCGGGATCGAGCTCGCCGCCCGGGACCGCCAATCATGGAGGGCGATCGTGACGTGGGCGGGCGCGCCGATCGCCGCTGAGGGACTGTTCGCGGTGGGCGGTCCCTCGGTGGTCGCGGCATCGCGATTGCTGCGGTTGGCCGAGTTCGAGGCCACGCAGGATCCGGCGACGAGCAAAGAGGGGAACGAGTACCACGACGCGGCGATCGCGGCCCTCACCATCCTCCAAGGGGCCACGCCAGCCGACCCGGCGTTCCTGGAGACGGCGGTCGCCCAGCTGTTCCCGGGAAGCCAGGCCTCCCCAACGGCGGAGATCCGGCCCACGCTCGACTGGCTGCTGTTCCGCCGGCGACGTTTCGAGGACTGCGGCGACGCTCAGCCTCCACCACCGCCGGTGCCGAGCCTCGTGGCGACGTGGGTGTCCAGGTCCAGGACGAAGGATGATGCGGCGGTGGTCGCCCGGCTCTTGCGTGACGGTAGCGGTGTGGAGGTGGGCTGGACGCGGGTGGACACCGTCGAGTTCGATGGAGGCACGGCCACATTGCGCACCGCCGCCGCGACACTCCAGGCGGACTACCAAACCGCCGGGGGCGGCTCCCACCTCGTGTTCGCCGGTTACGGCGCCAACGGCATGGGTCCCCCGGTCGGCCACGGACGCGCCCAAGCCGTCGTCTCGGCGTTGGTCCCGACGACCGCACTCGATCCCGATGGCACCGTCGACCTCGTCCTCAACCCCCCCGCCGCCCAGATCGTCCCGGGGACGGACGCGAGCGTGTTCCTCGTCTCTTACGACCTCGACTGCGTCGAGGTGCTGGGCATACAGAGGGACACAAATGAGGGCCAGATGCTTCAGCGAGCCGTTATCAATGGTGAAGTCGCCACGGTCGATGACCTGAGCGAGCACACGATCCCGCTGGGAGTGGTGACGTTCACGGGCTCCACCCCGACTCCTGACGAGGTCGATGACGTCTCCTCATCGCTCACGGCGGCGGGCTTGGGCATCGACGAGACATACGGATGGATCGCGGCCGATTGGGCGGACGCCGACCACGAGGCGAAGGGGCAGATCCGAGCGCTGGCCGGTCTGCTCGAGGTTGAGGTCAAAACGCTACTGACCGTCGACTTTCCCCACCCCAGGCGCTGCCCAGCACGGTTGTACGCAGCCGTGACCCCGGTGCTCACCTAACGCCGCCGACCGCCATGGCCGCTGACGCCGAGTCCGAGCGCAAGCCCGAGGCTGACTCACGCCCGAAGTCGGTGGAGGAGCAACCGGATACCGCGACCGCTACCGGGACCACCGCTGCGGCTCCCGGTGGCGGGACTCTTGGTGAGCGCCAGGTGCAGACCAAGGCGGCGTCGAGCGGCGCCGCGCTCGGTGCCACCGACGACCCCGCCGAGCAGGCGGCGGACACCGCCGCCGACCGGGTGATGCGCATGCCCGAGCCC
>JBOGED010000277.1:0-14188 GCA_050743625.1 Egibacteraceae bacterium
GCCTACGAGGGCGGTACCGCTCCGAGCGCTCGCTTCATACTGGACGTGCAGGTCTCCCCCAGCGGCGACGTGACCGTCGAGAAGCGTGCGAGCTGACCACAAGCGGGAGGGCGCGGCGGTCGCCCGCGCTGTGCCCGCACGCCCGGCGGCGGCGCCATGACCTATGGACCTATGGGACGACAGCGGTCAAGGTTCTTCCGCCAGGGCAAGGTGGCGGGTATCAATGCGGGTATCCCCGCCGAGAGGCGTCCCACCATTCCTGCTCGCCTTACGCTCGTGACTACGATGAGTCGCCCGAAGTGGTGGCGCGCTCGGGCGGTGAGAAGCGTACATGTGACCTTCGCGGGAGGGCGAAATGAGTGATTCTCGTGTAGGTCGAGACCCGATCATGCAGCGGGTGCCGGTCGACGGGGCCGAGCTGGCGGTGGTGGTCCAGGGCGTGGGGGAGGTGGTGGTGCTCATCCATGGCGGCATGATCGCCGATGAGTTGGCGCCGTTAGCCCGACGAGCTGGTGCGGAGAGATCACTATCAAGTGGTGCGTTAATCACCGGCGAGGTTACGGGGCGAGCACTGGAGGGCATCCCGCGGCGTCGATCGAGCGTGACGCGGCTGACTGCCGAGCCCTGCTCGCGGCCCTTGAAATCCCGGCGGCGCACATCGTGGGCAAGTCCTACAGCGGCGCCGTCGCGCTGCAGGCGGCCGTCGATGCCCCTCCTCGCGTGCGCACTCTGGCCCTGCTTGAGCCCGCGCTGCTGTTCGTGCCCAGCGCCGCGCGGTTTGCTGAGGCGGTCGCGCCGATTGTGCAACGCTACGCATCCGGTGATCCGGCGGGCGCCATCGAGGACTTCATGGCGCTGGTCTGGGGCCGGGACTGGCGCGTGAACCTCGAGCAGCGCGTTCCAGGAGGTAGCGGGCAAGCCGAGAGGGACACCGCGGTCGCGTTCGAGGCAAGCAACGCGCGATTGGTCACCCAACTCGTGCTCTATCTGGGTGGCACCGACAGTGGGCCTTTGTTCGCCGAGATCCGGGACCTCGTGCGCGCTTGGTTCCCCCAAACCGAAGACCAGATGCTGGCAGGCGCTAACCACTCGTTCCCGATCACCCACCCCACGCAGGTCGCCGACTTGCTCGCGACCTTCTTCGCACGACATCCCCTGGCGGCGTAGGACTCAACGTTTCCCGAGCGCGCAGCGGCGAGCGTCAGCACGAACAAGTGTCCGTCGACTGCCTTCAGTATGCATCGCGCTATCGGGTTCGCGAGACGACGCCAGCCTCGGCCGATGATTCGCAGGCGGCAGTGGTCGTATCGACCCCGCTATGGCCCCGCCGTGGCATCTCTCCGACTCCGCCACATATTGTGCTACTGACCTGCGGTTTTCCTTATCGGCTCGGGATTTGTGGCCACACCAGGGACACACGCGCTTCGGCCGCTATGCAACGCAGGGGATCGCCCTCGCCGAGCCGCTCTCCCCGAGCTACTCGCCGCCAGAGAGTCGTGCGGTCGGCATGGTCGTGGGATGCACGACGTGACCACGTCTTGTGTCGGTAGAGCCGACCCGCAAGCTGTCGCTTCGTAGGAGGGCATTGCCGCACTCCCGACGGTCCGTGGCAGTCAACCGGTGGCGGCACCTGGCAGCCGTACGATGCGTGCGCAGACATGGGGCGTTGCACAACGGCGGCCGCCTGGTAGAGCCCGAAGCAGTGGTAGCCGCTGCCGGCGTTGTCGTGGTGGGGACTGTCGTCGTCGTGGGGTTTGCGGCTGCGTGGGTGTCGCGAGCTGCTCACCTTCGCGATCTCTGGTCAAACGCATCGTTGAACCGTGGTCTGCGACGAGGCGCGGCAGCGGTTCGGTGTCGGCGCGATCAAAGCGGCGCTTCAGCAAGACGGTCGGCAAGGCGTCCATCGTGAGCAGGCTCTCCTGTGGCTGGACGAGTGGGGCCTGGTGTTCACCACCAAGCACGGGACCCCGATCGAGGCGCACAATCTCCTGCGCCATTTCCAGGCCATGTGTGAGCGGATCGGCCTGCCGCGCATGCGGTTTCACGAGCTGCACCACACGTGCGCGGCGCTGTTGCTCGCTCAGGGCGTGGAGCCACGGGTGAGCATGGGGCTGCTCGGCCACTCGATGATCAGCACGACGCTGGATGTCTACGCCACGTCATGCCGGCCCTCCAGCGCGACGCCTCCGACAAGATGGACGCGCTACTACGCCCCAACAGCGACCGCAAAGGCCGTGGCAGTACCCGTGGCAGTCAACAGGTGAAGGCGATTGACCGGTAGGAGTGCAGCGGCCGTGTGACCTGCTAATTCGGGTGGCGCGCCGGGAGGGATTCGAACCCCCGACCTTCTGATCCGTAGTCAGATGCTCTCATCCGCTGAGCTACCGGCGCCGGTTTGTGGGGCCTGACCTGCGACTATGCCATCGGGGTCCGCTGCTTGTGGCTGGTCGTGGACAGGACGCCCCACGGCTTTTCGCGAAAGCCGTGGGGTGAGTTTAGCACACCGCTCACTGACCATCTGATTGGGTGGGCCGCCGGGTCCGGACCGCGACAGCCACCCGGCGGACTCATGCCTTCTCAACGGGCGCCGGAGACTGTGACGGGTCAGGCTGGCGGCCGCCGGGGTCAACGATGAGGTACCTCGCCCGCCAGAGCGCGGCGTGCCGGCAGAGCCCGAGAGACGAGCGAGCTGACACACCCGCGTGCTTGGCCGGCTGGCTCCCCTTGACACGACAAGCGCTATGCTGGTTACTAACCTATACCGACACGGAAGGTAACCAACTTACCGACATGTTGTTTCTCGCCCCCGAGTGTGACGCGCAAGAGTCGAAGGCGCTCGCAGAAGTCGATGCGCTGCGCCAGCGGTTGCGTTTTCAAGTGGCCGAACCAAGGCGTTGGACCGGGCTGCTGCGGCGCGTCTCGATGGCTCGGGCGATCCAGGCCTCCAACACGATAGAAGGCTATGCCGCGACGCTTGACGACGTACTCGCAGCAGACGCCGACGAAGATCCCCTCGACGCCGGAGACGCAACGTGGGCAGCCATCCAGGGCTATCGAGCGGCCATGGACTATGTACTCCAACTGTCGAGAGACCCCGATTTTCGGTACGAGGCAAGCTTGGTCCGCTCCCTGCACTTCTTAATGCTCCGCCACGAGCGGTCTAAGAGCCCGGGCATGTACCGCCAGGGAACCGTCTACGTCACCGACCAGTCTAAGACAATCCTATACGAAGGCCCAGACGCCGCCGAGGTCCCCGCACTCGTCGACGAACTCGTCGCCGCGTTGGACACCGATCGGGTAGCAGTACACGCGGTGATACGCGGCGCGATGGCGCACCTGAACCTAGTGATGATCCACCCGTTCCGTGACGGCAACGGGCGACTCCCCCGGGTCCTCCAATCGCTCGTCCTGGCCCGCGAACAGATCCTCGTCCCGGAATTCGCCAGCATCGAGGAATATCTGGGCAGCCACACTCCGGAGTACTACGCCGTCTTGGCCGAGGTCGGCGGGGGACGCTGGCAGCCCGAGCGGGACGCCCGCGCGTGGGTCCGGTTCTGCCTGACCGCGCACCTCCGCCAGGCGACGGCAGTCCTGCAGCGCTTGGAAGATGCCGAGCATCTATGGCTACGAGTCGAGGATCTCGTCACGCGCCAAGGACTGCCGGCCCGCGCGGTAGGCCCGCTGGTCTTTGCGAGCCAGGGGCACCGCCTCCGAAACGGCATCTACCGATCTTTGGTAGAACAAGACATCACCGAAGCCACGGCGACACGGGATCTGGCGCGTTTGGTCGCGGCCGGGTTACTCGAAGCGGTTGGAGAAAAACGCGCCCGGCGCTATCGAGCTTCTCGGTCGCTGCGGAATATCCGGACGGCCTCTCGAGGCCCCTCGCCGCTACCGCCCGACCCTTTCGGATAACCAACCGAACGAGCCAACCGTCGCGTCCTGCCTAGAACTTCGCCCTGGACGGCCGCTCACAGCCTCCCCGCAACCTCGACTGAAGAGACCAAACTTCCCACCGGAAAGGCCGGCTCGGGACGGCTGATCGGCCAAGTGTTCTCCCACCAGCCCAGAGCTACGAGGAGGCCACCCTGCAGTTCGCCGCCTTCCTCGAAGGCGCCAACCTCCCCGCCGAGGTCGAGCGCATCGAGCGCGGCCACGTCGAGGCGTTCATGGCCCACCTGCTCACCCGCTGGCGGCCGTCCACCGCCTCCAACCGCTCCAAGTCGCTGCAGCAACTGTTCCGCTGGCGAGATCACGGCCTCACCCATGGACAAGATGCGCCCGCCCAAGGTCCCCGACGAACCCGTGCCCGTGCTCACCGATGAGCGCCTCGAGGCGCTGCTCAAAGCCTGCGCCGGCAAGGACTTCGAATCCCGCCGCGACACCGCCATCGTCCGCGCCTTCCTCGACACCGGCGCCCGCCTGTCCGAACTCGCCGGCCTACGCACCGAGGACGTCGACTTCTCCTACGACGTCTTCCTCGTCCTCGGCAAAGGCCGGCGGCCACGCTCATGCCCCTTCGGCCGGCGGACCGCGATCGCGCTCGACCGCTACCTACGCGTCCGCGCCCGCCACGAGCAAGCGCACGAGCCCTGGCTATGGCTCGGCCAACGCGGCAAGCTGACACCCTCCGGCATCACCCAGATCCTCCGCCGCCGCGCCGCCTCCGCAGCCGACGAACGAGCAAGGAACGCACACCGACGCCTGTCACCAGGAGACCGCCTCTGAACACCGTCCTTCCTCGGCACAGGTCCCTTTGGGGATCCGAGGGAGAGGGGTCCCTCTGTGCGGACGGAGCTATATGGCAGGCTCCGACGGATGACCGAACCTAAAAGGGGGGACGCTGCGCAAGCTTTCGTACACGGAGGGACTCGACAACGACCTTCGATAGATCATGCGCGAGCCAATGGCCGCGTTGGGTCCGCCCTGCGTCTCCTGTCGGTAACCCAACGACAGGTCAAGTGTCACTAGGCCTACCCAATGTCTGGACACCATCCGCGGCCAGAAATTGGCCATACCGAGATTCGAACCAGTCTTCATGGTCGATGGCGGTAGCGGGACTCCCACGGTGCGGTGAAGCGGTCAAATAAGCACCTTTGGCCAAGGAGAACCGAGAACCATGCAGGCCATTTATTAACGATCCCTACCTCGGCTTCCCATCTCGACCTCGTCGAGGGCGGAGCCGTTGGGGCTGAACGCAGGACCTCGGCTCACGAAGCCGGGCCGCCTCGGACGTCGGCGGCAGAGTTGCAGCCGGTCATGGAGCTGCACGTCTGCATGGGTCTGAACGCCTGCAAGGGTCATGGTCGCGACGGGACGGGTGAGATAGCCGGGATGGGGGAGTGCGCCACTGCCCTGCATGTTTGTCACGGGAGCAACGAGTGCCGTGGCCAGGGAGGTTGTGGGTACTCGGGCTCGGCCGCCGAGCAGGCCAAGCCGGGCAACCAAGCGTGCAAATGGAATGGCAGCTGCGCCAGCCCGATCGAGGCGTCCCGGGTGGCCTCTGACGGTCCGTACAAGGGTACGAGCGTGTGGAAGCTGGCCCGCAAGATATTCGAGGCGCGGATGTACGAGGCAGGTATCCCATTCGGCCCCTCTCAGGACGAGGGGTACCCGGACGATCTGGTGCCGCCCTACGAGAGGAAGAGGTCGACGGCGTAACGACAGGCATAGGAGGCCTCTCCGTCGGGTTCTCTGCCGTAGGGGCTCGTCCCGAATGAGCGGCGTGGAGTGAATGATCAGGATGAGTGCTTGCCGGCTACCGAGATTAGGCATTCCCAACCTCGGCCTTGGCGTCGGGCTTCGTTCCCCGCATTTCGGCTACATACAGCGGCATGAGCCAGCGGTTGATTGGTTCGAGCTTATCTCCGAGAATTTCATGGATTCGGAGGGATACCCACGTCATGTGCTCGACTGGATCGTCGAGCGGTACCCGGTGGTCATGCACGGGGTGTCGTTGTCCATCGGCAGCACCGACCCGCTCGACCTCGGGTATCTGGCTCGACTGAGGAGGCTCGCCGAGGTCAGCCGCGCTGTGTGGGTGTCCGACCATGTCTGCTGGACGGGGGTGGCCGGGCTCAACACTCACGATCTGTTGCCGATTCCGTTCACCGAGGAGTCGCTGGCTCACGTCGTAGGGCGTATTCAGGTCGTCCAGGATTTCTTGGAGCGACCGCTGGTCCTCGAAAACCCGAGCACCTACGCCAGCTTCGTCGGATCTACGCTGACCGAGTGGGAGTTCTTGTCACGGATGGCGGAAGAGGCCGACTGTGGTCTCTTACTCGACGTCAACAACGTCTACGTCTCCTCGGTCAATCACGACTTCGATGCGTGCGAGTACATACGCTCGCTGCCCCACGAACGGGTGGTGCAGATCCACCTGGCCGGGCACGCTGACCAGGGAACCCACGTCGTCGACACGCACGACAGCCCGGTCGCCGGGCCGGTCTGGGAGCTGTACCGGCTGGCCACCGCCTGCACCGGCGGGGTGTCGACCCTGCTCGAGTGGGACGATCGCATTCCACCGTTCCCGGTGCTCCAAGCGGAGGTCGACAGGGCGAAAGCGTACGGGGCCGGAGAGC
Source organism: Egibacteraceae bacterium (assembly GCA_050743625.1). GTDB lineage: Bacteria > Actinomycetota > Nitriliruptoria > Euzebyales > Egibacteraceae > JBOGED01. The sequence goes on from JBOGED010000277.1 coordinate 6,582, forward strand.
GGCCGAGCGGCGCTCTCGACGCCGGCCCGGCCTTGACCGACCAGGCCGTGACGCTTCGATCCGACGCAGTGTCACACCCCCTCGGCCATCTCCTGTCGACCTCGCCCGCCGAGCAGCATGCCTAGCGACGGGGACCTCGCCCGAGTCCAACAGTGGATGCAAGCGGCGCTCCTGCACCCGGAGGCGGCAGGAGCGGACCGGATGATCAGGGCCTCCTCCCGGCTGAGCGCGGAGCAACGCCTAAGCATCTACCAGCGGGGTTACCGGCTTCGACTGCTGGAGTGCATGCGGGCCCTGTACCCCGCCCTGCGCCATCTGCTGGGCCCGGAGGTGTTCGACTGGTTCGCCCTCGACCACCTCGACGCGCACCCGTCACGCAGCTACACGCTGCTCCACCTCGACGACCGCTTCGTCGAGCACCTGCGGGCGACCCGTCCGGACCGCGACCTGTCGCCGGAACGCCGGGAGGTGTGGCCGGACTTCGTCATCGACCTCGCCCGATTGGAGCGGACGTTCAACGAGGTGTACAACGCGGCGGGCACCGAGCGCGGGCCGGTCGTCCACCCCGAGGATCTTCCGCGGGGGCCGGATGACGTCTGTTGGACGGATGCGGTCTTGGAGACGGCGCCCTGCCTTCGCCTTCTGCGCACGTGCTTTCCCGCGCACACGTATCTCGGCGCGGTCCGGCAAGGCCAAGATCCCGAGTTGCTCCCGCCACGCGCGACGTGTATTGCGGTCAACCGCCGCGACTACATGGTCACGATCACCGAGCTGGAACCATCCGCATATCGCATGCTCGAGGCGTTGGCGGCAGGTATGTCCATCGGAGCGGCCGCCTGCCGGGTCCCAGACGCGGCGGACGCCAAAGTCTGGAGCTGGCTGCGAGGTTGGGCGGCCCAACGCTTCTTCGCCACGATCGTTGCCGACCTGGCGGCCACTCCCACCGGTCTGAGCGGTCCCGTAAATGACGATGTCGAGAGAGGAGATCCCTGATGGTGAACGACTTCTTGACGAAATACCCGATCGATCCCCAGAAACCGATCGAGACCGTGGACGAGTTGGCCATGCATCTGCTCCATGCCGCACAACTCGAGATGTCGACGATCCCGCTCTACCTGTACCCCGCCTACTCGATCCAGACACGGGGCTACTCGCAGTGGGATCCGGGCGTCTCGGCATTCCGCGCGATCAGGAGCGTCGTGATCGAAGAGATGCTCCACCTCGCACTCGCTCGCAACCTCATGGTGGCAATCGGCTGCGGGGACCGGATCACATTCTATGACCAGGACTTTGTACCGAAGTACCCGAGCCCTATGCTCCATCGCATTCCCACGCTCATGCTGAGCCTCGAACCCTGCTCTCAGGATCTGATGAAGAGCATCTTCATGCCTCTCGAGCTACCGGAGAAGACCGATGCCCCTCCAGAAGGAGGTCAATATCACACGATCGGGCAGTTCTACAAGGCAATCCAGGACGGGTTCGACGCGTTGGACGGTCCAGAGCTCTGGAAGCATAACCGACCGGATTTGCAATACTCTCACGCGTATTGGAACAACGACGGCGGTGGCAGCCCAGTGGTCGTGACGGACCTGGAGAGCGCAAAGGAGGCGATCCTCACGATCGTGGAGCAGGGTGAGGGAATCGACCCGGACCAAGGGACGGTCCCGATCGATCCCACAAAACCGACGCCCGGCCTGGATGAATTGTCACACTACGCCAAGTTCAAGCGCATTGCCGATGGCATCGACAAGATCGGCATCGTCTATCCGGTACCCACCAATCCCAGAGCAGCCCACCTCCAAACCGAGGGGTCCGCCTCGAAGCTGATCGACCTGTTCAATGCGGCCTATTGCTTCGTTCTGTGCATACTCGACGAGATCTATTCCGCATCCAGCGAGGACATCGCTCCTGGGAGCCACAGCCGGCGATACGGGCTCGAGCGCAAGTTCATCGCCGCGATGGGCGGGCTGCTGTATCCCATAGCCGACCTCCTCGTGCAAACGCCGCTGTCACCACCCGCCGGCAGGACCGGACGAGAGCCGCACCTCGCCCCTACGTTCGAGTTCTATTCGTTTCCCGAGGATCAGCCGAAGAAAAGTCACCTCACCGACTTGTGCAACAAGGCAATCGTGGACTTCCCCACTCTCGGAGGCGATAACAGCGTCCGTTGGTTGATCTCCCAAATGCCAGAAATTTGATCTATCGCTGCCGTGGCCCAATGCCCGGCCCCGCGGCAACGAGCAGGGGCCCGGCGCCGTCGCAGCCAACCGCTACCAGCTCAGCCCGGCGTGTACCTGAGTTCGCGAACCGCATCGACCACCCGCATCCCTCTACGAGGAGGGCCGCCTGTTCCGATTCGTGCTCACCGAGGCGGTGCGGTACTGGCGTCCTGGGCCACCTGCGGTGTTGGGTGAGCATCTGGACCGGCTGTAATCGGCCTTCGCTGTCGGGTGTGTAGATCGGCTCATTCCGTTGCGCGGCGAGGCTAGGGCGGTGCATACCCATGGGTTCTCGATCTACGAGAACGACGAGACGCGGGTGACAGTGGAGACCCGCCGCTGACGAGCTGACGATCCGCGATGAGGGAAGATCGCGCCCTATGTCGCGCGATTCGGGCGGTTCGTGAGTCGACAGCATACGTGAGAAGACGCGAGAAGTGGTCCGCCGCATCGCTGCGGATCTCGCCAGTCAGTGACGCCAGCCATCGCGATAAAGCGCTCACCTATCGCTACATGTGCGTCTGATCCATCAGTGCATGGAGAGGGACGTCGTCGTAACCAATAGCGTCGGCCGGACGCACAGAACTCTGACGCAAGGCCACGCACTACGGCGATTGGCGTAAGAAAGATCCCGTTTCTTCGCGTGACCCATGAATGAGATCAACCCTCGCCCCGGGTAGAATCACAGTGCTGAAGCGAACGAGGCGACGTCGAGAAGGGGAATGGTCGTCTCGGTTGTTCGTCATCGCCACTCCGCGCCGAGCAAAGGAGATCTCCGATGCGCCGTACCTTGCTCGTTGCTGCACTGTCCATCGCAATGCTCATGTCGACTGCCTCCGCAGCATCCGCCGTCGACCTCAGTCCCGTTGGCAACCTCGGCCAAGCCGTAGCCGATGTGGCGAGGACTGTCGTGAGCATCGTTACGGGCGCTGTCAGCGGCGGCTGAGCATCCGCCTCGAGGCACCTGGGATGTGTCGACTCACTCGTCTCTTTGACGACTCCAGTCGACGCATCTCAGTCTGAGGGCATCAGCCGTAGAGACAAACCGGACAGTGGGGGACGGGCTGTTACCCAGCAGCGAATGTTTGCGTGTGATGGCGAGACCCCTATCCGCGCGAGCGCTTGCGGAACAAGACTGCTCACCCGGGGTCGGCGGTGATGCTCCTTGCCGACGCGGTCGACGTCCTCAACGACCCCGACGAGGTCTCACAGGCCGGCCGGGACTCCCCGTCTCCTTCTCACGGGGGCCGGCCACCGGAGGGCAACTGAAGGCGGGGTTGCCTTCCCGGATCGTCCGACGAGCGTGTGAGGCATGAGGCCTTCCCCGAACAGGGATCTCGGGGCGTATCTGCCCCGTAATCCCTGTTCGGGGGTTAAATACGCGAGAGAGTCGCCACAGCCGGCACACCGCGACCCTCGTCACAGGCCAGCCGCCGATCACCGCGACAGGATCTCGCCGCCTCGGCCGCGCAGAGTCAGCTCGACCGCAGCAAGCGCGAGCAGGTCCTTGCTTGCGTGGCTGTCGAACAGCCGCTATCTACCCCGCATCGGATTCCACGTACACGACTCTCGCGTTGTCGGCAGGCGTCGCGCTGGACGTGGTGAGCAAGCGGCTCGGCGCGCCACGATCGTGATCACCCACGACACCTATTCCCACTGGATGCCGCAGACCGACGAGCATGCGGTGGCGATGTTCGCCGCGCATGTGTGGGCAGCTGGCAGTCCTGGGTAGAGAGGGCTGCCTCAGCTCTCGCCAGCGCAGCGCTGCCGATGTCGAGGTCGCTGACCTGCGTGTTCCAGTGGTGGAGGTGGGATTCGAACCCACGAGGGACAAGGTCCCTACGGCATTTCGAGTGCCGCGCACTAGGCCGGTCTATGCGACTCCACCGCGGTCGGGAATGGTACTGGGGGAGCGGGCGCGACGCGACTCGGCGCGGCGGGCTTGGAAGAAGCGGCTGAGTAGGGCGCGTGCGTCGTCCGCGAGGACGCCGGAGACGACGTCCACTTTGTGGTTGAGGCGAGGATCGCGGACCACGTCGTACAACGAGCCGCATGCGCCCGCCTTCGGGTCTCCGGCGCCGTAGACGAGCAGGGGAAGGCGGGCGAGCACGAGCGCCCCGGCGCACATCGTGCAGGGCTCTAAGGTGACGTAGAGCGCGCAGCCTTCGAGCCGCCAGCCGCCGACGGCTCGGGCGGCGTGGCGGAGTGCGAGAATCTCGGCGTGGGCGGTCGGGTCCCGGTCGGCCTCCCGGCGGTTCGCGGCGCTGGCGATGACCTGGCCGTCTCGTACGACGACGGCGCCGACAGGCACGTCATCCGTGGTGGACGCTCGCTTGGCTTGCTCGAGCGCACGGCCCATCCAGATCCGATGCTCCAGCTGTCCCATGGCCCCAGAACCGTATCTGAGAACGCAAGCGGGCGGCCGGATTGGGGGAGGAACCGGCCGCCCGTTGCTGCCGTGGTGGTGTTACGCCTGCTGCGGGTCCGAGGCCGCAGTGGTGACCGCGATCTTACGCGGCTGCTGGTCTGGCGTGTGCGGGATCTCGAGCTGGAGGATCCCGTTCTTAAACGATGCGGTGATGCTACCGGCGTCGATGCCCTGTGGGAGCGCGAACGTACGCTGGAAGCGGCCGGTAGAGCGCTCACGACGGACCCAACGACCCTCTTCGACCTTTTCGTCGACCCGCCGCTCGCCGCTGACGTTCAGGCGCCCGTCGGCGACCGAAACCTCGACGTCTTCCGGCTGGAATCCCGGTAGCTCCATGCGGACCGACAGGCCCGAGTCGGTGCGGTAGGCGTCAACCGGCGGAACCAACGCGCCGGCTGGGCTGAACGCCCGCTCCCACCTGGCGTTCACCTCGCGCTGCAGCGTGGCGAGCTCATGCCATGGGTCCCAACGAACGAGTACCATCTCAACCTTCCTTGATCTAAGCCTTATCGACTCAGAAAAGAGTAGCGCTGAGGAAGGAGATTGCAACCTGCGACGGTGGGCCATGTCGCATCGCACGGTGGTGTAATAGAGTAAGCGGCATGACCGGGACAAGTGAGGTCTCGACCTGGCTGACGGCGCACCTGCCGGGGGGCTGGTTCGTCGAGGCGCCAGAGATCCAGATCGACCGTGACGAGGTTCTCGTCATCGGGCGGCTCGAGGACGCGGGTGGTGACGAGGCCTGCCTGAGATGCATCGAGCGGTTCCGCGAGGCGACGCGTGACCACCGCATCCGCGTGGCGGTTGAGGCGGAGCGTCAGTTCGGCCGGAAGGTCTCTTGGGGCGCGCGGTGCGGCGACGTCTGCCAGCTGTTCACGATCCTTACGGTGCCGGCGATGACGCGCTTGCGCTTCGCCGAGCGCGCCGTGCTCGACACCCTGATCGACGCGGGTGTGGCCCGCAGCCGCAGCGATGCGCTCGCCTGGTGCGTCCGCTTGGTCGGAGCCAACCAGTCCGAGTGGCTCGACCAGCTCCGCGAGGCCTTTCAGCACGTCCAACGCGTCCGCGCGGCCGGCCCGAAAGCTCCCGTGCCCGACTGACGGAGGTGGTGTGTGCTGGATACGCGACATATATGTCGCGTCAGCACACAACTACCCCTTGAGGGGGACGGGGCGCTTGGTCGCGATCTCGTCGATCAGGCCGTAGTCCAGCGCCTGGGGGGCCGAGAGCCAGAAGTCGCGGTTCATGTCGGTGTGGATCCGCTCCACGGCCTTACCGGTGCGGGAGGCGAGGATCTCCTCCATCCGCGCGCGGAGAAGGGCGAACTCGCGGGCGAGGATCTGGATGTCGGACGCGGTGCGGTCGCCAGTGCCGCCGTGCGGCTGGTGGATCATGACTCGCGCGTTCGGCGTCGCGCTGCGCGTGCCCGTCGCGGTGGCGAGCAGGAACGCTCCCGCCGACGCCGCGATCCCGATGCAGGTGGTATGCACGGGAGCGCGGAGGAGCTGGATGGTGTCATACAGGGCGAACATCCCAAACGTGTTGCCCCCGGGCGAGTCGATGTACAGGGTGATCGGCGCGGCCGAGTCCATCTCCAGCGCCAGCAGTTGCGCGGCGAGCTCGTCAGCCGTCGTCTCCTCGATCGCGCCGCGCAGGAACACGATGCGCTGCTCGAACAGCCGGGCGAATGGGCTCAGGCGTGCGATCTCGGCAGCTTCCTCAGGTGAGATCACGGCTCCACCCTCCTCGGCGGTAGACTACGCAACACGACGGTTGCGTAACCGTAGCCGTAGGCACGCCGACACGCAACTCAAAGGTTGCCTATCTGGGGAGGGTCCATGGCCAAGGTCACCCGCACCGTCGTCTTGCCGGCCACTCCATCCCAGGTGTGGCATTCGGTGGGCTCGCCGGACAGGCTCTCCCGGTGGTTGGGTGTGGACATCGAGCTTGACGTGCGGCCAGGCGGCGAGGGCACCGCGCGTGAGCCGGATGGGACCACCCGGCGGCTGGTGGTCGACGACGTCCAGCCCGGCGCGCGCCTCTCCTTCTCGTGGTGGCCAGAGCCACGAGGACACGGCCCGGACGCGTCGACAGCGTCCAGGCCCGGATCCGCAGCTCCTGCTGCGGGCCCCGCCTCGGCGGTCGAGATCGACCTCGAGCCCGTCGACGGCGGTACACGCCTGCGCGTCACCGAGACCGCGTTGCCGGCGATCGCAAGCTTCGCGAGCGCACAAGCGCCGCGAGCGATGGCGAGCGCGATCGCATGAGTGCGGAGCACGAGTCCCCTCCGGATGCGTCGACAGCATCCAGGCTCGGATCCGCGGCTCCTGCCGCGGGCCCCGGAGGGATCACGTCAGCCGCTCGCGGCGACCCTGTCGCGGCGGTCTTCTCGGCACTGGCGGACGGGACGCGGCGAGAGGTCGTGAGCGAGCTCTCGGACGGCCCCGCGACTCCCACGCAGCTCGCGAACCGGCTCCCGGTCTCGCGCCAAGCCGTCGCCAAGCATCTCGCGATGCTAGAGTCAGCAGGCTTGGTGGAGGTGACCCGTGAGGGCCGGGAGGCGCACTACCGGCTGACCCCCGCCCCCCTCACGGACGCCATGAGCTGGATGGCCCGAGTCGGCGCCGAGTGGGACCAACGCCTCGACACGCTGAAGACCCTGCTCACCGAGGATTCCTCACATGACTGAGAACTCCCTTTTCGCCGGCGTCGGCGTCGCGATCGTCACGCTATTCGACGAGCGCGGCGACCTCGATGCGCCAGCTACCGCTGACCTGGCCGGGCAGCTGGTTGAAGAGGGTGCCCGCGCGGTCGTGGTCGCCGGGAGCACCGGCGAGGCCGCCACGCTCGATCTACGGGAGCGTGTCGCACTGCTCACCGCGGTGCGGGAAGCCGTGCCCGGTCACGTGCCCGTCCTCGCCGGCACCGGGGCGCCGTCCGCGAGGCAAGCCGCGGCGCTG
>JBOGED010000278.1:0-20082 GCA_050743625.1 Egibacteraceae bacterium
ACACTTCACCCCTCAGCGGTCCTGCAGGGCATCGAGCGCGATACAGAAGGCCATCGCGACGCGGCGGTCGATGACGCGCTCGGTGTCCCCGGATAGGTCCATCACGTAGCGGTCACGGAACGCGATAAGGCGGGTGTACCGGCCGACGTTGCGGTCGCCGACGTACACGTCGAAGTGGAACGGCGGCTTGAACGGGATGTACTCGAGGATCGGGAGGAACCCCCAGACCCGGCGCAAGACCGCCATCGCCATGCTGCTCTCCCGCGCGGTCGCGACGACGGCGCCCTCGGCGTCCAGGATCTGCCACGCCGACCGGAGCAGCGACGCGCCGAACACCTTCTGGAACTGACCGATGACCTGCCCGCCCGGGAGCTGCACCTCGCTGCGGCCGCGGAACTCGAACACCTTCCGAGCCCGCAGGCGCAGCAGTGGCACGGTCTGCGCCTCGTCGGCGAACAGGTTGATCTCCTCGCGGATCCTCATCCGCTTCTGCCGCACGTAGGCGAGTGGCTGGCCCTCGCTCCGCCCGTCCGCACCGACGGTGGAGATCCGGTAGAGGTTCACCAGCGGGGCATACCTCTGCTGCACGAAGAACTGGTCAGTCGCCGCGATCTTGCTGAGAGTCTCCATGCTTGGACAGACGCGCTCCCGGGCAGAGAGGTTCCCAGACCGCGCGGCGGGCGAGGATTACTCGTTCGCGTTTTACTAAACTCTGTTCTAGCTTTGTCGGATGAGTTGGCCAAAACCGCCAGAGCTGTTCGATCGCGATCGCGAGTGGGCGGCAATGAGCCGGTTTGCCACGACGGCGAGTGCCGGCCCGGCACTCGCCGTCGTGTACGGGCGGCGCAGGCACGGGAAGTCGGTGCTGCTGCGCAGGCTTTGCCAGATGGCGAGCGGCTTCTACTACCAGGCCGTCGAAGGCGCGCAGGTCGAGCAACTGCGCGATTTAGGCAGCGCCTACGCGAGAATTACGCCTCGACATCGTCGAGGTCGAGCCTCACCTCCCCACCGCCGTCCTCTGCAACGGCCCCGACTGCATGAAGATCTGGACCGTGGAGTTCCTCGACGGCCTTACCGACGAGGGGCCCTCGCCGCCTGGCGGCCTCGTCATGTGCCGCCGCGAATAGGTCCGTTGCCGGAGTGCCGAGTGGGTCGTGGAGCCTTTTATCCCTGCGTTTTCTCACGTATGTGTGAGGAACGGCAGGGATAAGGCCGCTAGGCTTGCTTAGCGGATGATTGTGGTGCAGAAGTATGGGGGGACGTCGGTCGCCGACACCGACAGAATCCGCGCCGTCGCCGAGCGCATCGCCCAAGCGAAACGCGCCGGTCACGAGGTCGTCGCGGTGGTATCGGCGATGGGGAAGACGACCGACCACCTCTTGAGCCAGGCGAAGGAGCTCTCGCCGATCCCGCCCGCCCGCGAGCTCGACATGCTGCTGACCGCGGGCGAACGAATCTCGATGGCGCTGCTCGCGATGGCGATCTACGAGCACGGGTTTACGGCGCTCAGCCTGACGGGCAGCCAGGCGGGCATCATCACCGACGCCGTCCACGGCAAGGCCAGGATCATCGACATCACGCCCGGGCGGATCACCAGCGGGCTGGCCCTCGGACAGGTCGTGATCGTCGCCGGGTTCCAGGGCGTGAGCCGCGACTCCAAGGACGTGACCACCCTGGGCCGCGGCGGCAGCGACACGACGGCGGTCGCCCTCGCCGCCGCGCTCGGCGCACCCCTCTGCGAGATCTACACCGACGTCGATGGCGTCTACACTGCGGACCCGCGCATCTGCCCGGCCGCCCGCAAGCTGCGCCGGCTGTCTCACGAGGAGATGCTCGAGCTGGCCGCGTGCGGGGCCGCGGTGCTCCAGGTCAGGGCCGTCGAGTACGCGCGCAACCACGGGGTAGACCTCCACGTCCGCTCCAGCTTCAGCTTCTTGGAGGGGACGTGGATCCAGAGGAGGTCAAGCATGGAACGGGCGATCATCTCCGGGGTCGCGCACGATGTCAGCGAAGGCAAGCTCGTGATCCGCCGGGTACAGGACAAACCCGGTATCGCGGCGCGGATCTTCACCGCGCTCGCCGAGGAGCGCATCAACCTTGACATGATCGTCCAGAACGTGGCCGAGGACGGCATGACCGACATCTCATGCACGGTGCCGTTGGAGGACGGACCCAAGGCGCTTCAGCTGCTGGAAGGCGTCGCGGTCGACGTCGGCGCCGAGTCCGTGGTGTTCGACGAGCACATCGGCAAGGTCTCGCTCGTGGGCGCGGGGATGAAGACGCACCCTGGTGTCGCCGCTGAGATGTTCTCCGCGTTGTCCGAGGCCGGTGTCAATATCGAGATGATCTCGACGTCGACGATCCGAGTCTCGGTCGTGGTGCGGGACAGTGACGTCGAGGCGGCCGTCCGTGCCGTGCATGAGCGTTTCGGCCTTGGAGATGCACCATGAGGGTCGCCATCGTGGGCGCCACAGGCGCCGTCGGCCAGGACCTCCGCCGCCTCCTCGAGGTCCGTGACTTCCCGTGCGACGAGGCGGTGATGGTCGCGTCAGCGCGCTCGGCCGGCAAGATGCTGCGCTTCAGAGGATATGAGCACATTGTCCGGGACCTCTCCGAGACTGACGTCTTCGACGGGATCGACCTCGCGCTGTTCTCCGCGGGGGCCACGCGGTCCCGGGAGCACGCCGCTCGGGCGGTCGAGGCAGGGGCGATCGTCGTCGACAACTCCAGCGCGTGGCGGGCGGACCCGGATGTTCCGCTTGTCGTTTCTGAGGTCAACCCTGAAGCCCTGGACCGGATCCCCAAGGGCATCGTCGCCAACCCGAACTGCACCACGATGATCGCGATGCTCCCGCTCAAGGCGCTGCACGACGCCTTCGGGCTGCGGGCCTTCGTCGCGACCAGCTTCCAAGCGGCGAGCGGCGCCGGCCAGAAGGGGATCGACGAGCTAGAGGCTCAGGTCGAGCCCTTGTTCGCCCGTCGTGAGCTCCTCCGCACCGACGGCGCGGCGGCGGCGAAGCTCGCCGACCACGCGGTCCACGACCAGACGCTCGCCTTCAACGTCGTGCCATGGCTGGGCACCCTGCAGGACGACGGCTACACAGATGAGGAGCACAAGCTCCAGGACGAGTCGCGCAAGATCCTCGGCCTCACCGATCTCGCGGTGTCTCCCACCTGCGTGCGCGTCCCAGTAATGGTCGGGCACGCGATCCAGATCCGCGCGACCTTCGAAGAGCGCGTCACCGCCGCGTGGGGGATCTCGGCGATGGAGGGCTTCCCCGGCCTGGAGCTCGACCGGGCACCGACACCGCTGGAGTGGGCCGGGCGCGACGAGGTCGTCGCCGGCCGGGTGCGCTCGGACCTGCACGACCCGCACTCGTTGAACTTCTGGGTCACGGGTGACAACCTGCTGAAAGGCGCCGCGCTCAACGCGGTCCAACTCGCGGAGTTGGTGCTCGAACGCAGCATTCCGTAGTCGATGGGGTGAGGTTTCCGGTTGCCGAACCAGGACCGCCAGACCACACTTCGGAAAGAGGTGTAGCGCGACACGCCAGTCCACCGGTGGTCTGGCTCCGAATGTGCACAAGTAGGCACGGTTACCTCCCTGCCATTCCCCCTTGTCGAGGCCGATGACCAGAGACCGCCACTCCGACCACGAGGCTCATGCCCTCGTCGGCGCGTACGTGCTGGACGCGATGGACGCGCCCGAGCGCCGCGCCTTCGAAGCGCACCTCGAGGGCTGTGAGTCGTGCGGCATTGAAGTCAAGGAGCTGCAAGCCACCGCCGCGCAGCTCGGCCATGCCGCCGAGGCGGTCCCACCCCCCGCGCTCCGCGAACGCGTGCTCTCCGCGATCGACGCGATCCGTCAGGACGCGCCGGTCGTCCCGCTTCACCAGGGGCGGCGGCGGGGATGGCGCTCAAGGACCGCTCGCCGCGTTCCGTTGGGGACCGTGGCTGCGGCGGTGCTCGCGTTCGCCGTGGTGGCGTTGGGCGGCCTTTACGTACAGACGAGCGCCGACCTCGACCGGTTGGAGCAGGTGGCCGCGGCGGGAGGTGTCGGCGACGACCTGGTCTCTGTCCTGTCCGCCCCCGACGCCCAGGTGAGAGAGATCACCGCCCTCGCCAGTGGGTCGGCTCGGTTCGTCTGGTCCGAGGGCCGCGACCTGGGCGTTCTGGTCGGCGACCGTATCGGTGAGGCCCCCGACCGCCACACCTACGCCCTGTGGCTGATCGACGAGGGCGGCCCCCACTACGCCGGCTCCTTCACCCCAAGCGATCATGGTCTGGTCGCCGCCGTCGTCTCAGGCGATCTCCAGGGCGCCGATAGCCTCGGCATCACCGCCGAGCCCATCGGCCCGATCACCCACCCCACCGGCCCGATCCTGATGTCCACCGTCCTCGTTTGAGCTCAGCGGGTTTCAGCCACCTCGACAGGACGGCGGACATGGCGAGCGCGATCGCCGCGACCAAGGTGACCCCGCCGACCGCCCAGGCCCCGAAGAGCGCGATCGCGACCACCTCTCCACCCAGCCCCGTGACCGAGGTGACCGTGGCGCGTGCCGATCCGCTGATGCGGGCCTGTAGACGAGCGTCCGCGACGACCAGCACAAGCTGGTACAGGCCATAGCTCAGCGTGATACCGACCAGGCCAGCCGGATGGTGCGCCAGCGCGGCGGCGCCAAACGCCGCCGACGCCGCGGCCAGGCCAAACGTCAGCCCGACGGCGGGGAGCCTGGAGCCCCAGCCGCCGAGCGCCGAGCCGATCGCACCCACCAGCGGGACGGCGATCAGCGCGAGCGGGATCACGCGTGGCGCGACTCCCCACTCCCGCGCAAGCAGCGAGAAGTACTCTTCCAGCGCGTTCAATCCCGCAAGTGCCGCAACGGCGAGGACCGCGACCCGCACCGGCCGGGCCCGGGTCGCCTCGGCGATGCCAGCGCGCAGGGTGGTGAGGTAGCCCGCTTCTCGAGTGTTCCCGGTAACGTCCGGCAACCGTGTGGCCAGCAGCGCCGCGGCCAGGCAACAACCCACGCTGACCCAACCCGCAAGCGCGTACCCGCCGCGGGCGAACAACGCGCTCGCGGCGACGGCGACTGGCACCTGCACCGCGAGGCTCGCGGCCTCGGTCCTCCCGATGACCGTGGCGTAGCGATCAGCGGCCCCCGCGGCCTCTAGCCCGTCGTAGACCAAGGCCTCGAAGCTTCCCGAAGCGAACGCGCCTCCAACACCCCAGAGCACGAAGCCGGCCGCAAAACCGGTGAACCCAGGCAACACGAGCCACAGCACGTAACCCGCAGCCTGGAGCACGCCCGCCGCGACCAGTGCGGAGCGCCGGGAGTAGCGGTCCGCCCACGCGCCCGATGGCACCTCGGCGAGGAATCCCGTCGCCGACCACACCGCGAACAACGCCGAGATACGGGCATCGGACAACCCTGTGTCCGCGAACAGCAGTGCATAGAGGGGGTACAGCGGTACCGTCTCCGAGAGCGCGGCCCAGGCAACAGCCCGCCCCGCGAGCCGGCGCGCGTCAGGAGAAGATCAACGTCGTTTACGAAGGCCCATGACCCCAAAGTCTAGCGGCCGCCGAGGTCGCGGGCGCCGCTTGTCCTGCACTGTGCAGAGTTTTGCCGGTATTCCGGCCTAACTCTGCACAATGACGCCATGTAGCGAGCCGTGAGCCTGTTCCGGGCGACGGCCACCCACTAGTGGAGCGTCGCCGAAGTTCTTTGTGCTGGACCCGGCGGAGTACGGACCGCCGATATCCAGCACAAATGGTGCCGCGGACATTCAAACGACTTATGCGACGCGCCACTAGGGTGCTGGCCGGTAGATCGAGACGTGGCTCTTGCTCTCACGGGTGAAGGGCTCGCCCGTCCAGTCGCCCCAACGTTCGTCGAGCTCCAGACCCGCCAAGAGCGCCATCAGGTCGATCTCCGCGGGCCAGGCGTAGCGGATGTCGACGGAGAGCGTATGGATGCCATCGTCGATCGTGACCATCTTGCTCCGGACATGCTGGGTCACCGGGTCGTGGAGTGAGACCTCCAGCACGACGTTGCCGGCTTCGAGGTCCAAAGCACGCACCGTCTGGTCATCCTCAAAACGCCTCAGATCTGGCACGAAGGCCTCGACGACGAACGCTCCGCGCTCCGTCAGGTGCCGGGCCGCGTTGGCGAAGCACCGGCATTGCGCCCGCTGCGATGGCAGGGCGAACAGGGTGTTGAACGCGAGAAGGACAATGTCGAACGTGCCGTCGACCCGCACGTGCGCGAAGTCGCCTATCACGACCGGGATCCGCTCGCTATCCGGCTTTGCGCGCAACCGCGCCACCATCGCCTCCGACGCGTCGACCCCGTGGACCGCTACCCCGCGAGCGGCCAGCGGCAGCGCGAGCCGGCCGGTGCCGATCCCGAACTCCAAGACGCGACCGCCGCCCGCGAGGCGGGCGAGCGCGTCGGTGGCCGCCGCAACCCCCGGCCGCCGCTCATGGATGCGGTCGTAGACCGGCGCCCACTCGTCGCCATACGCTGCAGGCTCCCATTGCCTCATCTAGAAGAAGTCAATCAGATACGGCGGCGGGCCCGCGAAGGCGGCGGCCAGCAACGCGAGCGGCTGGGGCGGTCCACCGGCAAGGCCGCCGAGGGCGAGCTGAGCCGGATCGCGGAACCCGGTGAACAGCGGGCCGAACGCGCGAGCGTCGAGGTGCACATCCGCCCGATCGGCGGGTTTCAAGGTTCCCCGGCCACCATCGACCTCAAGCAGCCACGGACCAGCGGCCTGCGGGAGCAGCGCGTCGGTGAGGGTGAGCGTCACCGACACGCTTAGGCCTGGGGGGAACCCACGCTGGGCGATGGCTTGAGCGGGGTCCAGGCCGCGAGCCATCCAGTTGAGCGCGCCGTCGATCGTCACATCTTGCTCCCCGATCAACAGCGACCACGGGTCGGGTTGAGAGGCGACGAACCTCGCGTCCTTGCCAAGACTGCCGTGGCTGGCGACCAGCCCGACGACCGCACGCAGCCCGTCAGGGGTCACCGCCGCCCAGTCGCGGATCTCCAGCGTGTACCGCCAGTCGTCCGGGTGATGACCGTGGTCAAACAAGACATACGCATCGACGGTACCCTCCTCTTCGCCGTCGAGTGCGTAGTGGTAGGCCGCCTCCTTCAGCCCCTCCCAGGTCCTTTCCGGGCGTGCGCCGACTCCGCTGTCACGCGCACCCGCACGCACGAAGCAGCCGCGGATGGCCGTCCAGTCCGCGTCGCCCTGGGCCACCCGCATCGCGCTCGGGCGGGGACCGGCCGGCATCGCGTCCCAGGCTGCCAGGCGGTAGCGCGTGTAGGACCCGGCGTGCTCCCAACCGAGCCTCCGGTACAGGCGAGTCGTCGCCGGGAAGAGCAGCGACAGACCAATCCCCTCCCTGGCCCCGTTGCGCGCGACGGCTCGCATGAGGGCGCTCGCCACCCCACGACCCCGGTGCTCTGGCGGAACGGATACCGCGCCGATGTGTTGACAGGCGACGGGCCGCCCACCGAACCAGTGGTCGACTCGGGTGACCGTGCAGCTGGAGAGCAGCCGCGCCCCGTCGGCCGCTCCCCAAACCTCGCCCGCGGCGATGCGCTCACCCATACGCTCGACCAACCGGTCGTCGGCCGTCTTGCCAAACGACACCGCGCGGTGGCGCGCCGCCTCCGCAGCCTCGCCATCCCGCAATGGCCTGATCTCGGGAGTCATCGCGCCAACGCGCACGCGCATGGGCTCGCGCCGCAGCGTGGGCAGCCCTCGGCGTACCGTTTCGCGGCCTGCGCGAGGTCGATCCCCGCCTGGTCGGCGAGCGACGCGAGCCATGCGAGCACGTCCGCGAACTCCCGCTCCCGATCCTCGTGGCCGCCGCGGAACAGGGCTCTGGACAGCTCACCGCACTCCTCGACAAACCACGCGAACGTCCGCGCCAGCCCACGCCCGGCGTCCCGCGCCCCGTACACGGCGCGCATCTGCACCTGAAAGCCCTCGAGATCCACGAACCCTCACTTTACTGCCGCATACCGAGGCTATGATCCGACCCGTGCCCGCATTGCAACCATGGTCGATGCGCAACGACGGCTTCTCGAAGCGACGGACTGCGAGTTGATCGACGCCCTCGAGGCCCAGCGGGAGCTCGCCGCCCTGGCGCGACATCCTTACGACCACGATCCTGATCTCGCGTGGCAGGCGCCCGCTGGACCTGACTTGCCGTACGACGGTGATGTCCCCTACGACGTCCGCCAGCTCGCCGCCGAGCGCCGCGCCTTACGGTTGTAGCATGGCTGCATGACAAGTCAGCTAGCGTTACGCATTCCAGATGAACTCGCTCAGCAGCTTGACGGACTCGTAGCAGAAGGCCGCTTCGCCACGCGGACCGACGCGGTGCGCGAGGCCATCCGCGAGCTGCTCGATCGCGAGCGGCGGCGGCGGATCGACGAGGCGATCGTGGCTGGGTACCGCCGGATCCCGCCCACCGAGGAGGAGGAGCGCTGGGCTGCCGCCGCGGGACGTGACATGATCGCCGAGGAGCCCTGGTGAGGCTGCCGGCGCGCGGGGAGCTTTGGTGGTTCGAGGATCCTGATATTGGCCGGAGGCCGGGTCTCGTGCTCACCCGCGACGCGGCGATCCCGGTACTGCGATGGGTCTTGGTCGCGCCAGTGACGCGCACGGTGCGGGGAATCCCGAGCGAGCTGCCGCTCGACCAGGACGACGGCATGCCCGAGCCAAGTGCTGCGACCTTCGACAATGTTCGCCCGGTGCACGGCGCGCTGCTGCTCGAGCGGATCTCCGCGCTGTCGCCTGAGCGCATGGCGCAGGCGTGCCTCGCGTTGCGGGCGGCGGTGGACTGCTGACCTGAAGACCGTCAGGCGGAGCGCTCCGCGAGCTTGGAGCCGACGCTGAGGTCGGCCGTGTCGCCGAAGACCGTGCCGGCGACCCAGCCCTCGCGGTCGGTCACGCTTGGGGAGGTAAACGTCACCTCGGGAAAGGCCACCGCCGCCGCTGACCGCGCGGCGGCGTCGCGGGCGGCGAGGACCGGGACCAGCGCCGTCCCGGTCTCAACCTGCGCCTCCTGGACCGTCGCCTCGACGGTCTCACGCAGCCGCTGGCCGATCCGGACGGCGTAGGCGATCAAGAACGACCGGCGGAACCGTGTCGTCCGGCTCTTTCCCGTGGGGCCGACCTTCGAGCCCTCCCGCCGCAAGGCGGCCATGGCCTGCACCAGCAGCGACGTGAACAGCTCCTCGATGACGTCGAGCTCGTCGGGATAGCCGAACACGGTACTGAACCCGAGGTGCCTCGACCAGACCGCCTTCGCTCCGTTGTTCTTCGCGACGGTGTCGAGCAGCGCCGCCTTGGCCTCGGTGTACGGGTCGTCGACGCCGATGCGGCGTCCGACCGGCTCCTCGCGTTGCGCTCGGCTGTGGGCGCGTACCGTGGCCCGGTCGATGCGGTGACGGGTCATCAACTCCTGCGCCTTGGCCGTGAACGCGTCGGCCTCGGCGTCGAAGGTGGTCGACTCGGCCTTGGCCAGCAGCGCGCGAACCCGCTCCAGGATGGCGCCCGGCACGCCGGCCGCGCGGGAGACCACCATGCCCTCACGCCAGTCGCCGGGTGGCGGCATGAGCGTGGGGATCTCCGAGGCCCAGCCGAAGAGGCTGAGCACCCGGATCGTCCCGCGGACGGTGTCGACCCACGGACGGTCGAGCTGGAGCAGGTAGGGCCGGCGAGGGTCCCACCAGCGGCTGGCCTCAAGGCGTTGGAGCTGCGCCATCCATGACGGGGCCACCCGCGCGCCGAGCTGCTCGTAGCCAGCGGCGTCCAACGCGATGGCGCACCGCAGGACCGCCACCTCCGCGGTCCCCAACTCGCGCGTGGCGAGACGGACTGCGTCGACGGGCTGCCAACCGTGAGCCCAGAGCCAAGACACCTGCCCCGCCAGGCATCGCTGCAGCTCCTGGGCAACCTGGCCAGCTGGCGCTGACTCCAGCAGGCTGACCACCGCGTCAAGGGTGTCGGTGTCGCGTTTATGGTCGGCGTATACCGCCGCGCTGACCAGCTCGGCAACAGCCCTTGGCGGGTGCCCGGCCTGCGGCGATTGCGCGCTCGGGGGTGGGCGGTCGCCAACGCGCGCTCCTTGTCGCCGCCGGTTCGACCGTTCTCGTTCGCGCGCCTTGGCGGCACGCCGCTGGCGATTGTTCTTGCCCATGCGAGTGTTATAGACGGGAGGTGTGACAGGTCGTGGGTGACCGTCTGGTCGGGCGGTGGACCGTATCCGCGCCTGGATCCACGACGAGTGCGACCATGGGCGGGAGTGGATACCAAGAAGGTTCCGACCCGCAGCCGCGCCAACCGCTGGCTGTGGATGGCGATCGGGTGGATCGCCGTCGCGCTCGGGACGCTCGGCATCGTGGTGCCAGGATTGCCGACGACCGGGTTCTTCGTGCTCGCCGCGTCGTGCTTCGCCCGGTCGAGCCCCCGGTTCGAGCAATGGGTCCTGGGCTTGCCCCGGGTCGGCCCGCTCATCCGTGACTACCAGGCGGGCCTCGGCATGCCGCGTAAGGCGAAGATCTGGGCCGTCACGATGATCTTGGTGGCGGTCACCGCGAGCGCGGTGTTCGCGATCGAACACCCGCTCGCGCGGGCCACTGTCGTGGGGCTCGGCCTGATCGGGGCGTGGGTGGTGCTATGGCGCATCCCGACGTCTCGCGAACCGAAGGGATAGAAGTGTGCGGGATACGCGACACATATGCCGCGTATCCCGCATGCATGCACAGCGTCGGGATGCCGGGATTTGAACCCGGGGCCTCCACGTCCCGAACGTGGCGCGCTAACCAAGCTGCGCTACATCCCGTTGCGGGCTAAGACTACCTCACGCGACCGCTGGGACGATGTCCAGGACGCTCGCCTCGGGGCGGCAGGCGAAGCGGATGGGAGCGTAGCGCGAGTGGCCGAGCCCGGCGGAGACGTGGACCCACAGGTCGGCGCCGTGACGCGAGGTGCCGCGAGCCGCGCGCAGCGGCAGGTCGCAGTTCGCGACGACGGCGCCGACACCGGGTATGCGGATCTGGCCGCCGTGTGTATGCCCGGATAGCGCGAGGTCGAAGCCGTGGAGGTCGAAGACGTCGAGTGCGCGGAGGTAGGGCGCGTGCACGAGGCCGAGCCGGAGCACGGTCTGGTCGTCCGGCGGGCGCCAGTCGATCCGCTCGGGCAGGTCAGCGCAGGAGTGCGGATCACCGAGGCCGGCGATGTCGACGAGCCCGGCAGGCGTCTTGACCTCGGCGCGGCGGTTGTCCAAGACGAGGACGCCACTCGATTCGAGCCCGCGCAAGAGCCGTGGGGTGTCAAGGCGCCGCCCGTACACCTTCTTGCCTTGCTCGAGGAAGTACCAGATCGGCGAGCGGTACGCCGGCCCCCAGTAGTCGTGCGAGCCGAGCACCATGGCGACCGGCGCGACAGCGGCCAGGTCGGCGTGCAGCTCGACGATCGGGTCGACGGCGTCCGGGTGCTCCAAAGAGTCGCCGCATGAGACGATGAGGTCAGGCGCGGTGTCGAGGCACTGGCGCACGAAGTCGAGCCGGTGACGCTGACCGGGAATCCAGTGGAGATCCGAGATGTGGAGGATCCGGAGAGGGCGGACCGCTCCAGGCCGTAGCAACGGGAGCGTGTCGTGGCGCAGCGTGTACCAACGCCGCTCGATGGCGCCGCCGTAGAGGGCCGCCGCGGCGCCAAGACCGGCTCCGGCCAGGACCGCGCGGCTACCGAACCTGCGGAACGCCAGGCCACCCACACCGAGACCTACCGCAGCGGCGCGAAGCGCCACGCCGCGCACGTTGTGGGCACTCACCTGGAGCCTCTCCCACGCCGGCGGCGGTCGCCGAGGGAATCGAGCGCATCTGCGATGCGTGCGGTCACGGACTGGCCTTGCCCGGGATCAAGGCCTGGGAAGAGGTCGGCTGCGCGCAGCTCCTCCCCCGCGCCCTGGATGCTCTGGATGTTCGTACCGACCACGTCGGGAACCTCCTCTGCCGGCAGGGGCGGTGGCGTCTCGAACGGCTCGACGCCGATGACGAGCGCGTCGATCGCGCGCGCCATGAACCGCTGCCAGATCATCGTCGGCAGGCAACCGCCGGTCACCCGTCCACCTGAGCAACGGGAGTCGGAGAGCGGTGCGGGCTGCTCGTAACCGACCCAGGTCGCGGCGGACAGCTGTGGGATGAACCCCGTGAACCAGGCGTCGCGATACTCGCTGGTCGTCCCCGTCTTCCCGGCCGCGGGCCGGCCGATCTGCCCGTTACGGCTGGCGGTCCCCGCCTCGATCGCGCCGGTGAGCAGGGCGGTCGCTCGGTGCGCGATCCCGGGGTCCACTGCGGGATTGCACTTGTTCCCCCCGGTGAGCAGGACGTTCCCATTGCGGTCGCGTACCTCGGCGATCGCGTAGGGCTCGCAGTGGACGCCGTCGTTGGCCAGGGTCCCGAACGCCGAGGCCATGTCGAGGGGGTAGACGTCCTCGCTGCCCAGGACAGCGGCGCAGTGGGGTTGGACGTTGCTGTTCGTGATCCCCATCCGCCGGGCGGTGTCGATCAACTTCTGCGGGCCGATGAACTCGTCGACCAGCTTCGCGAAGTACACGTTGCTCGACTGCGCGACCGCCCCGGCCATGTCGAGCACACCCGAACCCCCGTCCGAGTAGTTGCCGGGCTGCCACTCGGGGTCGAGCCTGCGGCAGATGCCTTGCGGGACGTAGGGCGAGGGCGTGTCGGTCGTATAGGTCGGGGAGATTCCCGACTCGAGCGCGGCGACGATCCCGAACGCCTTGAAGGCGGACCCAGGCTGCCGGCCGAACGAAGACCCGAGGCCGGGCACCGCGGGGAGCACCTCGGTCAGCCCTGGCCCTCGCCCGAACTCCTTCGGCCCCGACCCGATCGCGAGGATCGCGCCGGTCTTGGGATCGACGGCGACGAGCGATGCCTGTGGACCGTTGGGATCCGGTAAGACCTCCCGGATGGCCTGGTTGGCGATGTCTTGGATCGGCAGGAGCAACGTCGTGCGGATCTCCAGACCTCCGGTCCGCAGCAGATGGTCACGCGTGGCCTTGTCGGGGCCGAGCGCGGGCTCGTTGAGGAGGAGGTTGCGGATGTAGGCGGCGAAGAAGGGGTTCTGGTCGTCATCCAGCGGCGAGAGGTTGAGAACCAGCGGCTGGGCGGACAGTCTCGCCGCGTCGTCGGTGGTCAGGAACCCGTTCTGCGCCATCTGGCCCAACACGATGTTCCGCCGTTGTACGGCGTCCTCGGGGTGGCTGACCGGATCGTTCGCACCGGGCGCGCGGATCAGGCCGGCGAGCAGCGCCGCCTCGTCGACCGTCAGTTGGCCGACGTCCTTGCCGAAGTAGTACTCGGTCGCGGTACCGATGCCGTAGACGCCGTTCCCGAAGTAGGCCTGGTTGAGGTACAGCTCGAGGATCTCCTCCTTCTGCAGGCGGTCCTCCAGCTCGATCGCCCACACCGCCTCTTGCAGCTTTCTCCGCAGGGTGACGTCGTTCGCGCCGGTCAGGTTCTTGATCAACTGCTGCGTGATCGTCGACGCGCCGCTCGTGATCTCGCCGGCTTGCAGGTTGCCGACGGCGGCGCGCGCGACCGCCTCCCAGTCGACCCCCGGATGCGTCCAAAACCGCGCGTCCTCGGTGGCGATCACGGCGTTGCGCACCATTGGTGGGATATCGGACAGCGCGATCACGTCGCGGTTCACGTCGCGGAAGACCGCCAGCACGATGCCTTCGGCGGACAGCACGACGCTGCGCTCCTCTGGCGGCTTGACGACGTCGCCGAGGGGTGGAAAGTCGAGCACGTGCTCGTCCACCGCCTGGATCGTCTCGGACGCGATCCTCGCCCCGGGAGCCAGCGACGCGCCCAGCAACAGGCCAGACCCACCGATCAACGTCAGCGAGAGAATGACGGCCAGCGCCGCGCTCGTCTGGCCCATTCGTCTCACGCTGGAGGTCATGCGACAGCTGGCCGCTCGAGCCCGAACGCATGGTCCAGGGAAGGCCGCCCGGGACCGAGCAGCGCGAGCGTCACAAGCCCGGCGATCAGCGCGAGGTCGAGCTCCGCGCCCGCACCCTCTTGGCCGATGAGTCCCACGTTGACCTTCACGAGCAGGATGGCCCCGAGCAGGTGCACCGTCAGCGCGAGCGCCAACAGCCTTGTGAGCAGCCCGGCGATCAGCGCGAGACCCCCGAGAAGCTCACCATATGTCACGAGATATCCGAAGAAGACGGGGAACGGCACGCCGAGACCGGCAAGCGCGCCTTGGCCGAATCCGGCCGGTCCTGGGCCCGTGAGCTTCTGCAACCCGTGGGCGAACATGACGGTCCCCACCACGACGCGGACGATGAGCGGCGCGAGACCGGCGAAGCGGCCAAACGACTGAAGCAGGTTCATTCTCTGGTGCCTTCCGGTGTTCGGAGGAGGTGGTCGGACAGCGCCTCCAGGCCCGCCACGTCGCAGATGTCCGTCGCCATCAGCGGGACCTCCACGAGCGTATGAGGATCGACCCCGTGGAGCGCGGCCGCGATGGCGTGCTCCTCTCGCCGGTGCACGTCGGCCCGGTCGACGGCGAGCCGCAACAGCGTGGCCGCGGCGCGTTGCTCAGAGCTGCCCTCATCGAGAAGCCTCGCGGCGCGGTCGGCGTGCGTGCGCCGAAGACCGCTCAGGCTTGGAGGCATCCCCGGCGTCGTCCGGTTGACGACCAGCCCGGCCGTTGGCATCCCGTCCTGCGCGAGGCGTTGCAGGAAGTACCGTGCCTCGCGCAACGCGGGATCCTCGGGAGTGGCCACGACGACGAATGCGGATTGGTGACTGCGCAGCAGGCGGTAGGTGGCTTGAGCGCGGCTCTTGAAGCCTTCGTACATCCCCTCGAAGGACTGGAAGAACTCCGCGAGGTCCTCGAGTACCCCCGCGCCCGTGATCCGCGACGCCGCCTTGAGCATCAGACCGCTGCCGAACGCGGCAACCCGACCGAGGGTCCTGGAGGCCGTGATGCCCGGGGACAAGAACGTGGAGAGGAACCGGCCCTCCAGGAAGTCGGTGAGCCGCTTCGGCGCGTCCAGAAAGTCCAGCGCGCTGCGCGTCGGCGGCGTGTCGACGACAAGGCA
Organism: Egibacteraceae bacterium; assembly: GCA_050743625.1. GTDB lineage: Bacteria > Actinomycetota > Nitriliruptoria > Euzebyales > Egibacteraceae > JBOGED01. The sequence goes on from JBOGED010000278.1 coordinate 15,167, forward strand.
GTGGTAGCCACTGGTGGCATGGAGCTCGTAGAGCTTCTCCATCGCCATGTACTCCTGCGTCCCGGCCAACGAGTCGGAGAGCTGCGTGTAGAAGCGGTTGCTCTTGATCCGTTCGGCCCGTCGCCGGTCCGGGGCGTAGCGGTCGATCACGTCGTCGAACGTGCGTTTCATGTCGAGCATCATCGCGTCGAGGCCGGGGACCTGCGCGACCGCTCGTGGCTCGCCGCCGATCCGCGACAGGCCCAGAGACTGCGCGAGCCGCCAGGCCGGATCGATCGTGAGCACGAGCGTCCGGCGGCCCTGCCGCGCGGCGGCGACCGCAAGCGCCGCCGCCGTGGTGGTCTTTCCCACCCCGCCAGCGCCGGTGCACACGATCACGTGCCGCTCGGCCACGACGCCGGCCAGGTCCCGGGTCCGGGCTTGGGCCAGGACGGTGCTCGCCCGGCTCACGTGAGCTCGCCCACCAAGGCTTCTTCGATCACCCGGGCGACCACGGACACCGCCTCGGGACCGAACTGCGCGCCGTACACGTAGGGCAGCTCCAATGTCGGCAAGGCCAATGCGGCATCCAGCGATTCACGCATCCGCTGCTGCAGGTCCAGCCGCTGCAGATGTCCCGCGCCCACGTCGTGCAGCTCCGCGGCGGCATCCTCGCCCACCTCTATCCCCACCTCACCAAGTATGCCAGCGAGCTCGCCGGGAATCAGGTCGTCGAGCAGCGCTTTACGGCTCTGCTCGTCGAAACGCGCGGGCAGCACGCGGTTGACGAGCAGCGGGCCGACCGCCACCCCCAAACCGTGAAGCGCGGCCGCCGCCTCAACCGTCTCGGTGACCGGCATCTCCTCCAACATCGTGACGAGCTGGATCCGGGTGCGGTCCCAGTCGAGCAAGAGATCGATCACCGCTTGCGCCTGCGTGCGGATGGGCCCGACGGCGACGAGCTCCGTCGTCGCCTCCGGCGCTCGGAGGAACCGGACGATCCGGCCGGTGGGAGGCGCATCGACCACGATGAGGTCGTAGCGCAGGCGACCGTCAGGGTCCCGCCGCCGCTCGATCTCTTTCACCTTGCCGATCAGGAGCACGTCCTTGATCCCAGGCGCCGCTGTCGTCGCGAACTCCACCGCGGTGGAACCGACCACGAGCTTGGAGAGCCTCCGCGCCCCGTAGAACATCTCGAGGTACTGGGCCAACGACGCCTCTGGGTCGATGGACAACCCCCACAGGCCAGGCCGGAACTCACGCTCCGCGAAGTCCCAGGGCGCGGTCTCAAACAGGTGAGAGAACGTCTGCCTCCCCTCGACCTCGACCAGGCAGGTGCGCCGCCCCGTGCGTGCGGCGGCCACCGCGAGCGCGGCGGCGACCGTCGATTTCCCCACCCCACCCTTCCCGGTGACGATGAGCAGGCGCGGGTCCAACATGCTCGCGATATCCACACCCCACTCATACCCCACCGATGACCATCCCGCGCGCCACTAGAATCGATGGTCATGGGTTCCGTCGCCGGAGTGCCGCAGCACACCCGCAAGATTCCTCCGGATCCGGAGGATTCTCGCGGGTCAAAACCCGCGCGTCAGGCGAAGGATGCAACAATCCTGCGTATCCGGAGGAAAGCTGGGTGGTTGGCCACCGTGCTCACCGCGCTCTGCCTGCTCGGCATGGCCGTCCCGGCGATGGCCCAAAGCGGGCAAGAGGCCGGCACGGTCGACATTGTCGAGGTCAGCGGACCGGTCGACGGCACGGTATCGAAATTCCTGCGTGACGCGATCGCCAGCGCGAACTCCAGGGACGTCGAGGTTCTCGTGATCCGCCTCGACTCACCGGGCGCGATCGGCGGCGACCTCGGCGCGCTGCTCGCGGACGTCAAGCGGAGCCAGGTCCCGATCGCGGTCTGGGTCGGTCCCCCGGGCGCTCAGGCCACCGGTGCCGCGTTCTGGCTCGCCTCCAGCGCTCACGTGCTCGCGCTGTCCCCCGCCAGCGCCCTTGGCATGGCGCTGCCCGTCGAGCTCGGCGGTTCGGATGCCGCTCCGCCTGACCCAGGGCTGCATGCCCGCGAGGGGCGGAGCGCCGAGTTCGTCCGGCAAGCGGTTGAGGGTGGGTTGGTCCTGGCCGTGCCTGACGGCGAGGCGGGGGTGTCGATCCCCCCGCGCACGGTGCTCCCCCCCGGCGCGGACCGGTCAGCGGCGCGCACGTTGGACGAAGCCGCGCTCGCGGCGCGCGGCATCGCCAACCTCGTCGCAGTCTCGCTGCCTCAGGTACTCGCACGGCTCGATGGGTTCGAGGTCACAGTCACCGGCGACGACGGCGCTCCCTCCAGGCGCACGCTGCACGTGGACCCCCAGGCGGCGAGCGTACGGTTTGTGAACATGGGGCTCGTCGGCCGGGTGCTACACACGGTCGCGAGCCCGACGCTCGCCTACCTGCTCGTGATCGCGGGGGCGCTTGCGCTGATCTTCGAGGTCTTCCAGCCGGGCTTCGGTGTCTCAGGCGTGACGGGAATCGGGCTCATGGCGCTGGGAGGTTATGGGTTGTGGGTGCTGCCCACCCGTTGGTTTGGCGTCGCGCTCATCGTGCTGGGAATCCTGCTCCTCGCCGCGGACCTCGGTATCGCACGGCTCGGATGGCTGACGGCGGCGGGTACGCTCGCGCTTGGGCTGGGATCTTGGCTGACGTTTCCCGGCCTGGAGGCGCTTCGCCCTCCCTCCTGGCTACTCGGCCTGGTGGTCGCATTCTGCGTGGTCTTCTTTGCGGTGATCATGACGGTCGTCCTGCGCGCCCAGGGCAACCAGGGGCTCGCCAGCGCCGCGGCGGTCGTCGGGAGCATTGGCGTGGTCCGCTCGATGTTGAATCCCGAAGGCCACGTATTCGTCCGCGGAGGTCTGTGGAGGGCGCGCGCGCCGTCGTCGGCTGGAAAGATCAAGACCGGCACCAAAGTACGGGTGCTTGGAATGAACGATCAGCTGACGCTTGACGTCGAAGTGGTGGACGAAGAGCTTGCGCCGGAAACCGTCAAAAAAGGTACTGAATCGTGAGTAGCATCATCATCATCCTGATTGTCCTAATAGTCGGTGCTCTCCTATTCACCCAATCCGTACAGATCGTCAAAGAGTACGAGCGCGGAGTCATCTTCCGCCTGGGCCGCGTTATTGCGGGAGCCAAGGGACCTGGCCTCTTCTTCATCATCCCGTTCATCGACAAGATGCAGAAGGTCAATCTTCAGACCGTGACCCAGAACGTCCCCTCGCAGGACGTGATCACGCGGGACAACGTCACCGTGAGAGTTGACGCTGTCGTCTACTTCAACGTCGTCGAACCCGTGAAGGCCGTCGTCAACATCCAGAACTATCTCTTTGGCACGTCTCAGGTCTGCCAGACGACCTTGCGAAGCGTGTGCGGTACCGCTGACCTCGATGAGCTGCTGTCCGAGCGTGAGCGGCTCAACAGCCAGATCCAGCAGATCGTCGATGACGCCACTGAGGACTGGGGGGTCAAAGTCACGATCGTGGAGATCAAGGACGTCAGCCTTCCCCAGGAGATCCAGCGGGCCATGGGACGCCAGGCCGAGGCCGAGCGGGACCGCCGCGCCAAGATCATCAACGCCGAAGGCGAGTTCCAGGCGGCACAGAAGCTGGCCGACGCCGCCGAGGTCATCGCCAGGCACCCGACCGCCTATCAGCTGCGACTGCTCCAAACCGTCACCGAGGTGGCCGCCGAGAAGAACTCGACACTGGTGCTGCCGTTCCCAATCGAGCTGCTCGCCTCTTTCCGTTCGGCCTTCGCGCCACCTCCCTCACCTCCCCCGCCTCCTCCACCTTCACACGCACCGCCTACCCGACGTCCACCGACCACATCGGACCATCAGGCCACCAGCCCTACCGCATGAGGCAATCGCAGACCACGAGTAGCCCTCTATTGCATTTCCCCCCTTCCCCTCGATGACAAAACGTCGTACCCTGCCGACCCGGGGAAGCGGATTGGCGAGACAACACAACCGACGTGGGGCGAACGATGGCAACACTTCCGCTCTTAGCGGGGGCACCCGACACAGAATGGCAGGAGCTTGGGTTATGCAGGGCCGAGGACGGAGTCGTGTTCTTCCCCCCGGCGCACTTTGAGCACAAACCTGAGCGCACCGCGCGTGAAGGAAGAGCGAAAGCGATCTGCGCACGATGCCCGGTCAGGCTCGAATGTCTCGATTGGGCACTTGTCACCCGCGAGCCACACGGTGTATGGGGCGGATACTCCGAAGGCGAACGCAAGCAGATCCTGATCGGCAAGCGCAAGGCCAGTTAGCTCGCCACTGATGTCAGCCGAGCAACGGCTCGAGGCACTCGGGATCACGCTTCCCCCTGCGCCACCATCCGTCGCTGCCTACGTGCCTACCGTGCGGGTGGGTGACTTACTTTTTACCGCGGGTCAGATCGCAGCAGGACCCGACGGCCTGATCGCGACCGGAAAGGTGGGGGCCGACGTCGACCTTGAGACCGCCACCGCCTGCGCGCGCCAGTGTGCGCTCAACGTACTCGCACAGCTCCGCGAAGCCCTTGGCACGCTCGACCGAGTCCGGCGGATCGTGAAGATCACCGTCTTCGTGGCCAGCGCCCCATCGTTCACCGAGCAGCACCTCGTCGCCAACGGCGCCTCCCAGCTGCTCACCGACGTCTTCGGCGACGCCGGCCGCCACGCCCGCTCCGCCGTCGGCGCCCCCGCCCTCCCCCTGAACTCCCCCGTCGAGGTCGACGCCATCGCCGAGGTGACGGATCTCGCGGGCGACTCCTCGGGAAGCTAAGAAGGCTGGGCATAAATAACGTTGCTGTTTCCGACCGCAGCCGCCCACCCGCTCGCCTCGCGGCGTTCCCGGTGTGATGTGCCTGCTCGGGCGCATCCGCCCGTAATCGCACACCCGCCCTGCCAGGCGT